>NC_018485.1:2838208-3149953 GCF_000304315.1 Methylocystis sp. SC2
AATTCATCGAGACCGAAGGCGGCCATGTGAAGCTGAAGCCGCTGCGTGAATATGAGCGGGAATCCTCCGACGCGGCGAGCGTCATCGCCGAAGTGAGCCGCTTCTTCGAGATGGAGCTCTCCAGTCCCAAGGCGCTCGACGTCGTCGATTTCGACGAGGTGATCGTTCTCGACGAAAGAGGCGCGGTCGTTGCGCGTTTCGGCGTCGCCGACTTCTGGGAGCAGGAGTGGAACGCCGTCGCCGCGAAAGGCGACGCCGCGCCGATCGCGCGCTCGGCTTAAGGCGACGCCAAGACATAAGTCTGTCGGTCGCAGGCGCATTGGCCAGCCTGAAGGCTTGCGGTCCAAAGCGCGCATCAAGCGTGGCGCATCCCGGACCGCGAGCCTCCAGACTTGCCTGGTTGCGAAGCAGCCCCGGCGGGCGTTCTATTCGCCGCCGGATTAAGGGGCGTCGCCGCGAAACGCCGCTTCGACCGCGGCGAGGTCGATCTTCACCATGCCGAGCATCGCCTGAAAGGCGCGCTCGGCGGCGGCGCGATCGTCATCCATGAACATGCGCGGCAAGGCTTCCGGCACGATCTGCCAGCGGACGCCATAACGGTCTTTCAACCAGCTGCATTGAATCTCGGCGCCGCCGCCTTCGAGCAGCTTGTCCCATAGATCGTCGGTCTCGCGCTGATCCTTGGTCATCACCGAGATCGAAAAGGCTTCATTGTGGCTCGGCTCGCAGCCCATGTTCAGCGCCTGATAGGGCGCGCCGGCGAGGGTGAAGGAGACCAGCAGCGCCGGCCCGTCCGGCGCGCGGCGGAAGGCGCTTTCAAACGCCGAATTGGGAATGACCGAGACATAGAAGCGCGCCGCTTCCTCCGCCTGATCCTTGAAGGCGATACAGGTTCTGACTTTCGACTGCATGGCTGCTCCTATTTCGCGTCTGAGATTTCCAATGAGCGGTCGGGTGAAGGTTCCTCATCCCGAGGAGCGCGCGCAGCACGCGTCTCGAAGGACGAGGAACCTTCAGGCGCCGTGTTCTGGAGCTCGCCCTCGTGCTTCGCGACGGCTCCTGCGGAGCTCCTCAGCAGGAGGGCGAAGGGCGGGCTTTCGAACTCATGGCTGCTCCTGGTTGTTTTGCTGGCGCTTCGCCGCGGTCGTTTTGGCGATACGCCTGTGGGGGCAGAGGTTTCCATCCTTCGAGACGCGGCCTTCGGCCGCGCCTCAGGATGAGGCGACGGTTTGCTGGAGCGCTCGACAAACGCAATAAAAGTTGATATCAACATAACGACGCCATGTCAAAGAAGCTGCCGATCGAGGTCGTTCATGAGGTTCGCGACTCCTGTCTCTGCCTCGCGGCGCAACGCGCGGCGCGCACGTTGGCCCGGCGCTTCGATCGCGCCTTCGCGCCGCTTGGACTCACCAATGGCCAGTTCTCGCTGATGATGTCGCTCAACGCGCCGCGGGCGCCGACGCTCGGGCGGCTCGCGCAGGCGCTGGCGATGGATCGCACGACGCTCACCGCCGCGCTGAAATCCTTGGAGCGGCGCGGACTCGTCGAGACGCGACTTGACGAGAAGGACCGCCGCGCGCGCAGATTGTTCCTGACCGGCGCCGGCGCCGATCTGCTCGCGGCGGCGCTGCCGATCTGGCGCAAAGAACATGCGGCGCTCGACGCGCAGTTTTCACAAAGCGAAGCGCAAAAGCTTCGCAAGGCGCTGCGTAAGTTAGGGGCTGAAACGCCTATTGAAGAAAGGGACCCACAGCATGAACGCCACTGTTGAGAATGATCGTCAATGCATGCGATCGATCACGCCGCATCTCATCTGCGCCGGCGCTTCCGATGCGATCGAATTTTATAAGAAGGCTTTCGGCGCGCAGGAAATGATGCGCCTGCCCGGTCCCGACGGAAGACTGATGCATGCGGCGGTGCGGATCGGCGACTCCATGCTGATGCTGGTCGACGAAATGCCGGAATGGGGCGCGCTCGGGCCGAAGGCCTTGAAGGGTTCGCCCGTCACCATTCATCTCCTGGTCGACAATGTCGACGAGGTTTACGCGCGCGCCATCGCCGCCGGGGCGAGCGCGAAAATGCCGGTCGCCGACATGTTCTGGGGCGACCGCTACGGGCAGATCGTCGATCCGTTCGGCCATGTATGGTCGATCGCGACGCATATGCGCGATCTGACGCCGGAAGAGATCGCGGCGGCGGGGCGCGCGGCGATGGCGAAGGGCTGCGCCGAGGCGTCGGCTTGAGGACGCAGGGAATCGGGTGAGGAAAAATACGCGAAAGCGGGCTTCCTCGTCCTTCGAGACGCGTGCTGCGCACGCTCCTCAGGATGAGGAAGCCCTTCACCCGATCGCTCGGCAGAGGAAGCAAGCGGGCCGGGACGCCGGCTCGTTCACGCCGGGCGCTCAGTCGTCCTCGAGTCGGTAACAGGAAAAATCGCGGTCGGTGAAGCCGGTGCGCCAGTCTTTCAGATCGTAACGGTAGCCCGGCGGATAGGGGAATCGGCAGTCTCCCGCATAGGCGGGCGGCCGCGCCCGTCCATGCCAGCCGGGCTGGCCAGAATATCCCGGGGGCTGCGCCAAGCCCGTGTCGGCCGAGACCATCATGGCCGCCATGGCGCCGATCGGCGCCAATGCAAATGCGCCGGCGAAGCGCTGTCGCGGCCTGGCTTGCATTGGCGCCTCCCGTCGAACCATCGGATGCGAGAACAACCGGGCGTCCCACGGGATGTTCCGGCGCCATCGCGAGGGCGGCCCTTTTTGCGGGCAATTTGTTCCTTCGCGCCAGGCGCGCGGCAAGGGGCTCCGCCCGCTAGCCCTTTCGCCGCAACTCGTGTAGGCCATCCCGTGAATGAGCCAGGAAACCGAAGGCAAAAAGCGCGGCATGTTCTCCCGCCTGTTTGGCGGCGGCCAGCGCGCGCCCGCGCCCGAGGCGGCGCCCCAGCCCGAGCCCGAGGCGGCGCCGCAGGAGGAAAAGCGCTCCTGGTGGTCGCGCCTGTCCGGCGGCCTCTCGCGCACCTCGCAGGCGATCACGCAGGGCGTCGCCGACGTTTTCACCAAGCGTAAGCTCGACGCGCTGACGCTCGAGGAGCTCGAAGACGTGCTGCTGCGGGCCGATCTTGGCGTCGGCGCCGCGACGCGCATCACCGAGTCGGTCGGCAAGGCGCGCTACGAGCGGGACATCGAGCCCGAGGAAGTGCGCGAAATCCTCGCCCGCGAAGTCGAGCGCGTGCTGGCGCCGGTCGCGCAGCCGCTCGTCGTCGACGACAGCAAAACGCCCTTCATCATCCTCGTCGTCGGCGTCAACGGCTCGGGCAAGACGACGACCATCGCCAAGCTCGCCTCAAGATGGACCGGCGAGGGCAAGACGGTGGTGCTCGCGGCGGGCGACACGTTCCGCGCCGCCGCGGTCGAGCAGCTCAAGGTCTGGGGCGCGCGGCTCGGCGCCGAGGTGGTTTCGGGCGCGGAGGGCGCCGATGCGGCGGCGCTCGCCTTCGACGCGATCAAGCGCGCGAAAGAGCAGGGCGCCGATATTTTGCTCATGGACACGGCGGGCCGACTGCAAAATCGCGCCGAACTGATGGCCGAGCTTGAAAAAATCGTCCGCGTGATGAAAAAGGCGGAAGCCGAGGCGCCGCATGCGGTGCTGCTCGTGCTCGACGCCACCGTCGGACAGAACGCGCTGCAGCAGGTGGATGTTTTCGAGCGGGTCGCCGGCGTCACGGGCCTGGTGATGACCAAGCTCGACGGCACCGCGCGGGGCGGCATTCTGGTCGCGATCGCCGAGACTTACGGCCTGCCGATCCACTTTATCGGCGTGGGCGAAAGCGCCGACGATCTGGAGCCGTTCGCGGCGCGCGACTTCGCACGGGCCATCGCGGGGCTTGAAGAAACGTCAGAGGCGGAAAGCTAAGAGAGATGACGCAGGAAACGGCCATCGCGGCAAAACGAAAGCTCAATCCCTGGCTGAAGCTCGCATTGGAACTCGGACCGCTGCTGCTGTTCTTCGTCATCAATTCCAAATATGGCATTTTCGCCGCGACCGGCGTGCTGATGGCCGGCGTCGTCCTGACGCTTGCCGTCTCATGGGCGATCACCCGACATCTGCCGGCGATGCCGGTGGTCACCGCCGTGCTGGTGCTGGTTTTCGGCTCGCTCACTTATTTTCTGCATGACGAAACCTTCATCAAGCTGAAGGTGACGATCCTTTACACGCTGTTCGGCGCCGGCCTGATCGGCGCGCTCTATTTCGGCAAGCTGCTGCTGCCGATCGTCTTCGACATGGCGATCCACATTGACGACGCCGGCTGGCGCAAGCTCACCATCCGCTGGGGCCTGTTCTTTTTCGCGCTGGCTGGTCTCAATGAAGTCCTGCGCCGAATTCTGACGACCGACGATTGGGTGAATTTCAAGGTTTTCGGCATATTGCCGCTGACGCTCGTCTTCGCGCTGTCGCAGGCGCCGCTTATCATGCGCCACGAAATTCGCCCCGAGGACGAAGACTCCGAAGCGCATTTCTGATTTCGGCGCGCTAAATTCGATCGCATCGCCGCACGCGCGCATTTACGCGCGAATCGCTCAGACGCGTTTCCGCTCGAAGATGGACGCTTCTTTCTGACCAGCCGCGCCTCAGCGATGATGATTTCTGGCGCATGCGCGCCGACCATCGCGCGCGGGTTGCAATCGACGCGCGTTCGGGCGAAGAGAGTCTTCGGGTTTATGGGGGCTGAGTCGAATCCTTGCCGAGTCTCATCCGCTTTCTGATCGTCGTCGGGGCCATCGTCGCGATCGTCTACGGCGTCATGGTCGCGCTCGTCGCTTATGTGACGCCGCAACCGCGCCAGATGACCTATACGATCCCGGCGCAGCGGTTGAACAAGTGACGGCTGTCATTCGTGACGCCTGTGCGGAATGATGCTGGGGAGTTAAGCGCATGAAGGCCGGCGCGGCGCGCCAGCTCGACGCCTTTCTCGACATGCTCGCCGCCGAGCGCGGCGCGGCGCGCAACACGCAGGACGCCTATCGGCGCGATCTTTCCGATTACATCGCGCATCTTTCCGCAAAGGGCGGCGATCCTGGCGCGGCGACGACGGAGGACATCCGCGCCTATCTCGCCTCATTGGAGCCGCGCGGCATGTCGGCGGCCACTGTGGCGCGGCGCATTTCGGCGATTCGCCAGTTCCACAAATTCCTCTACGTCGACCGTCATCGCGACGACGACCCCGCCTCGGCGCTCGACGGACCACGGATGCGGCGCAGCGCGCCCGGCGTATTTTCCACGGCGGAAATCGATCGGCTGCTCGCGGTCGCGA
This sequence comes from Methylocystis sp. SC2, assembly GCF_000304315.1. Classification (NCBI taxonomy): domain Bacteria; kingdom Pseudomonadati; phylum Pseudomonadota; class Alphaproteobacteria; order Hyphomicrobiales; family Methylocystaceae; genus Methylocystis; species Methylocystis hydrogenophila. The sequence continues at coordinate 2,843,517 of NC_018485.1, forward strand.
GCGAAGGTCTCGACGACGAAACGCGGCCTGCCGGCGAGCGGCTGCGGGCGGCGCGCCTCTATGCGCTGCTCGAAACGCTCTACGTCACCGGCCTGCGCGTCTCGGAACTCGTCTCGCTGCCAAAAACCGCCGCGCATTCGCGCGATCCTTTTATCGCCATTCGCGGCAAGGGCGGGCGCGAGCGTTTGGCGCCGCTGACCGATCGGGCGCGCCGCGCGCTTCTTTCCTACCGCAAGCTGCTTGAGGAGATGGCGCCGGAGCGCGCCGGCTCGAGCTTTCTCTTCCCCGCCGACAGCGACAGCGGTCACCTCACCCGCCAGGCCTTCGCGCGCGATCTCAAGGCGCTGGCGCGCGCCGCCGGCCTGCCGGCCGCCGACATGCATCCGCATGCGCTGCGTCACGCCTTCGCGAGTCATCTGCTGCAGAACGGCGCCGATCTGCGGGTGGTGCAGGAACTGCTCGGCCACGCCGACATCTCGACGACGCAGATCTATACGCATGTGCTCGACGAGCGCATGCGGGCGATGGTGCGCGATCTGCATCCGCTGTCGGAGACGACGGAAAAGCCGGGTTGAGCCGCGCTGAGCCGCCTTGGGCGCTTTTTCCGTTGGATATTGAGGCGCGCCCAACGTAAGCTTTTCCGCGCATTTGAGCGACCGAGGAGCTTGGCGATGGCGAAGAACGCGATGGACTTTCGGCCCGAGGAAGAGAATGTCGCCTATATCGGCGCCGGCGTGACGCTCAAGGGCGAAATCTCGGCCTCGGATCTCATCATCGTCGACGGCGCGATCGAGGGCGACGTCTCCGCGCGCGTCATTCAGGTCGGGCAGGGCGGCGTCATCCGCGGCAACGTCAGCGCCACGGAAGCCGACGTCAGCGGCTGGATTTCCGATCATATCGAGATCAAGCAGCTGCTCGTCGTGCGCGCCAGCGGGCGCGTCGAGGGTAAGATCACCTACGGCGAGATCGAATTGGAGAAGGGCGCCGTCATCGCCGGCGATCTGACCGCCATCGAGGATTATCGCGCCGCGAAGCCGGCGCAGGCGCCCAAGCCCGCCGCCGAACGCGTGGAGATCGCCGCCGCGCCGCCAAAGCCCTCGTCGATCGACCGCATCAATGAGGCGGTGCGCGGCGCCAAGGGCGCCAAGGGCGCGCTCTATCTCGCCGCCGAGGGCGAGGAGAAGCGCGTCGCGACGCGAACGCTGCTCGGCCGCAAGACTTCGGCGGGCGCGTGAGGCCGATCCTTGCGCTGCTCCTTGCGGGACAGCTTGCTCGGCGGGCGGCGGCGGTCTATAGAACGCTCCTTCCCGCTCCCTTCGTCTAGCGGTCTAGGACGTCGCCCTCTCACGGCGAAAACAGGGGTTCGAGTCCCCTAGGGAGCGCCACGTTCTTTTGTATCACTTTGATTTTCCTTTCGTTTTTGGCGCAATTCCCAAACCCTTCGGGGCGGGGTTGGGCGATTTGTTCCCTCTTCGCCCTGTTTCCAGTCTCACGATGGCCGCTTCAGCGAGGCGCCATTGATCGGCGTCACGCGTATAGCGTTCCGCCTCGCTTAAGGTCTTGTGACCGAGGATCGCCATGATCTCGCGGGCCGTGCATCCGGCCTCGGCGAGACGCCTGCCGGCGGCCTTGCGCAGGCCGTGCGGTTGGCATTCGAGCGGGAGGTCGGCCGCAGCGATCGCGTCGCGCATGAACTGCGAAAAACCGTCGACCGTGAAAGGCCGCCCGAATGCGGTGTTGAGGATCGTCACGTGATCGCGCGGCGCGCCGGCGAGAATGGCGCGCAGCTCGGCATGCAACGGAATGACGAGGCGCGCGCCGGTCTTCTGTTGGGTCAGGGCGATCGTCGTCGCCGTCGTTGTGGCCCAGGTCATGCGGTGGACGTCGGAGCGACGTTGGCCCGTGTAGAGCATCAGCGCAAAGGCCAGCCGTTCGCGCGTTCCAATCGGCCAATGCCGCTCGAATTGCGCAATCTCGTCATCCGTCCAGGAGCGAATTTCCCCGACCTTGGGGCGCTTTATGCCGATTGACGGGTCATGCTGCAGCCATCCGATGCCGATCGCGTGGCGGATCAGGACACGAAGCATTTTTAGGATGGATAGCGCCGCGCCGGGGCGGCCGGCATAAGGCGCGAGGATCTTCGTCACGATGCCTTCGCGCGTCATGCCGGAAAGCGTGCGGTGCGCGTGCTTGGAGCGCAATGCCTCGATGCGCGATTGGTAGCCCTTCTTCGTCGTCTCGCGCAGCTCGATATAGCCCGCGCTCTGCTGGTAGGAGAGGATCAAGGCGCCGACCGTGCCAGGACCGGCGGTTTCCCGCTTCTCCCTGCGCGCGGCGACATTGCCGGCGAGCGCCGCCGCATAGGCCGCGCGGAAATCGTCTGAATTCACGTCATTCGGAAGCGCGACGCGGGCACCCTTGCCGCGTCGGAAATAGACACGCAGCTTGCCGTGGCGATCATCCCAAATTTCGACGTGCGGCGGGAGCTTGCGCGGCGACATGCTCAGTCGCTCCAAGTTTCGTCCGGCCGCGCCGCGGCGTCATGCTGCAGCGAGTCGGCGAGGGCGTCGAGATCATCGCGATCCCAAACTTTGAAACTGTGCAGCTTCTTGGGCGCCGGCAAAACGCCGTCCTTGACCAGCTTGTCGAAGCTCGGCGGGGACATGTCCAAATAGGCAGCCGCGCGCTCTCGCCGCAACAGGCGCGGCGTGATCCCTAGCCGTCGACGATTTTCCGCAACTGTCATCGTCACGCCCGTTCCGGTGTTGTGTCCCCGCGCGCCCCGATTTCCGGGTCGGGGCGCGCGGGCAGCGCGATCTATCTCGTTCCGCCCAGCCGAGGCTAACCGATAGGCTCGCGCTCGCCCTCGCGCGCGAAATGTCGAAAACCCGCGCGAGGGAAGCTTTTTACGCGCCGGCGTTCAGATACGCCCCGCGCCAGTCGGTCGCGCCGCAGCCGAAGTCGAGGACGGCGCGGAACTCGACGCCGAGCGTCGTCCATCCCTCCCGCGTTTCCAAAATGGGCCCGCTGCGGCCGTTCAGATAGGCATAGGAGACGATCGCCTGCTGCGCGGGATCGGCGAAGACGCGCCAGGCGTTGCCGGTGAAGCGCGGCTCAACGAGCACGTCCAGCTTGCCGCTGAACGGGTTGGCGTTGCTCACCTGGTTGGCCTGGATCTGCGAAATGACTTGCTCTGCGATTGTCTCATAGGCAGGCCCAACGAGAATGTAGCGCGGCGTCAGACCGATCGGCGTCACGCCGTCCAGTCCCTTCGTCTCGCGCAGCGCCTTCCGTGCGTTGGAGAGCGTCGTCACGTCGATCGCCGCGCCGCTTGCCGCCTTGTTGCCGCGCCCCGTCGTAAACAGCGGCTGGCCATCAGAGAGGTTCGCGCCGTTGCCGCTGTTGACGGTGAACAGCGCGACCATCTGCTTGGCTTCCGTTTCCGCCGCGGCGCGGCCGAACGCCTGCAGGAATTCGGCGAAGGCGCCGAGATCGTCGTTGGTATAAGCCTGCCGCGAAAGGCTGAAGATTTTCGCAAAGGTTTTGACGCTGAACGCCTCCTTTTCCTCGCCACGCGATCCGTATGTGACCTCGCCCGACTCCTTAACCTCTTCCAGCGCTGGAGCTTCCGAAACCTTCAGCACATTGACAGGGCGGAAGTCGGCGCTCTGACGTTGGCGGCCGAGCAGCAACAAGGGCGACTGCGCGACCTGATACTGATCCTGCAAAACGCGATTGCCGGAGCCGAGCAAGAGGTTCGGAAAATCCGACGTCGTGTGCATTCCGCGTTCGCCGCCAAACCATCTTCCATGCCCGCGCGAGAGCCAAGAGCGGCGCTCGCCGCTTGCCTCGGCGAGAATGTCGTCATAGGCCGAGAGTGGCGCGCCGATGAATTGACGCGCCGCGCCTTCCGGCGGCTTGCCGGTCATTCGCGCATAGAGCGCGTCCTCGAGCGACTGACGAACGAAGTGCGGATTGTCGAGTGTCTGCGCGTTCGCGGGCATGTAGGATCGTCCCCTGTGATTTTCGTCGGAGCGATCGCCGAGCGCCGCCCTGCTCATTTCTTCGTGGAGATTGGCGCGCGGCCCGCCGATGGACGTGGCAACATCGACAGCGCGGCGGCGCGATTCCTGAACGGCCTGCATAACGGTCGCTTCGTCATGGCCCTGGCGGACCATGCGCTCCGCGAGTTCGCGTTCGCCATAGAAGTCTGCCCGGTCGATCAGGTTCATCGCCTGGCGCGCCGTCATCGCGCTCGGCATATCGCGCCCGCGGTCATCGTCTTCGCTCGGCGCAGAGCGCACTAGGGCGCCAGCGTCGGCCGGAACGGCGACAAGCGATGCTTCCATGAGCGCCCATTTGTCGGCGCGCCAGGTCTCGACGTCGCCAGCCGAGACATTCGTCCACTGGTCGACGCGATAGCCGATCGAAACGCCCCGCAAATGGCCGCTAGCGATATCAGGCTCAAGCGCGCGCGCGGCTTCCGACGTGGAGAGCTCCACGGTTCCGACAAGTCGCCCGGCCTCAAAACGCGCCGAAGTGATCGTTCCGAGCACAGCGCTCGCCGAGCCCTGATTATGGCTGTCCAAGAACTTCACCTGGCCGAGCCCGACGCGCGATAGGTCGACCGCCGCAGGATCGATAGCCAACTCTTCGTTGAAGCCGAATCGCTTGACGGTCGCGCCGGTCGAGAGAACGACTTGAAACGTCCGCGTTGCCTTGTCGTATGAGCCAGGCGAGAGGCTTACCGCGCGCGACTGATTGGCGCCGGGCGGCCCCTTGCGCGCCGCGTTCTCGCGGGGCGATTCGCGCGTCATCAGCGCGATGGTCGACGTATGCATCTCGACAGGCGCGAGCGGCGGAGAGGGAAAGCGAGATTTCTTCAGCATGGCCTTCATGTGCTCAATTCCTTTCGTTGCTTAGAGCGGCGCAACAAACATCACTGTGCGCGTCACAAGATCAGTTCGCCGCATTCACTGCGCGCTCGCTATCGATCGATGTGAGCGAGGCCTGCAGCCGCCTCATGAGATTCCCCAAGTCGACGACGACCGCAGATGAAATCTCAGGCCGAGAAAAAAACTGAGTGAGCCGCTCGCGCTGCACGAGCTCGCACGCCCACCAATACCGGTCGATTTGCACAAGACCCGCTTCAATGTCCCTCTCGTCTTGTGCTGGGAGCCCCGTAGGAATGCTCTTGTTTTGAAACACGACGAAGAAGCAGTCCGGAAATTCGTTGTCGGCTGCAACGCGGCTAAAGCTAGCTGCGATGCTAACGCCCACCTTCGACTCTGCAATTTCCGCAGTGAGAGCGACCCGAGCCACGTCTCTGAATTCCCACTCGCGAGCCAGACCCAGAGCCGGTCTATTTGGGTGGTCGAAGACACCGCGTGAAATCCACTGATCTATTCGGGCCCTCGAAAGGCCCAACGCTCTGGAAATTTGTTTGATGCTGTAGGTCATGGTCGATCCTCTGACGCTCGTCAGTGGTGACGCTAACACGTAGGTCTGACATCTGTCAAATGTCCGCCGAGGCGACTGTGAACAACCGCGCGGCTGCGTTTCACGCGAAGTTGAGCGGGGAGGTGCGAAGCGATCAACGGGCATGCCGGCTGATCGTCGCGCCGCTCAGTTTTCCGATTCGCGCTTGCCGCGATCGTCACGGCCGCGCCGCAAATCAGCTGGCGAAAATCCATTCGCCGAGCGCATCACAAGCTCGCTCGGCGTGCGCGGCCCATATCGCGAATTTCATACGCCAGACGCGCGCCAAAAGATGGGCGAATGGTGGCAGGCGCCGTCACTGTTGCGACTCTTGTTGGCGCTCGAGCCAGTTCTCGGCTTGGAACGCCTCGGAGAGTCTCTCCATTGCGGTGGCAATGTCGTTGGTAAGCTGCAGCACGCCTGCGTTTAGAGCGCCGCCGTCCTCACCCAAAACGTCGCCGGCCGCCGCGACGAGCCCCCAAAGACGCCGCGTCATGATGCTCAGTTCGTCTGAGAACTGGAAGGGCGCAATGGGCCTCTGGCCGTCGTTGGGGCAGTAGAAAAGCCGCGCCGCAGTCGCTATCGCCTTCGCGCGCTCGGTTTCAATGCACTCGAAGGTTTTCGTGACAAGCTCCCGCTCGACGCCGGCGGAAAGAAGCATATCAACGAGATCCGATGTGCGCGCCGGCGCCTCTGTTCTGCTATTTTCCGAATCAGCCATGGTTCGCTCCTGAGGTGAACTGTGGTTAGGGCCGAGTGAGAGGTGGCCGCCTCTTGCTCGGCTCGCCTCTTTTTTGTAAGACACTATTTATGGCGAAGTCAATTCCCGTCTTACAAAAAAAGCGAGGTCGGCCGGCTACTGGCCAAGACCCGCTTTTGAACTTCCGCGCGCCTCTCGAAATGATCGAACGCATCGACGCATGGGCGGCGAAGCAGAAAGACGCGCCGTCGCGATCGGAAGCCATCCGCCGCTTGCTCGAAAAAGCGCTCGCCAAAAAGTGAATCGTGGGCTCGGCGCCTGCGGCTCTAACGCGCGTGCCATGGGCAAGCGGGACTGAAGAAGAATCCAAACGTGGCTCAGAAAACGAAAATTGAAGCCGAAAGCGCTATCCGCCAACTGGCTCACCAATGGACAAGGGAGCGGCGAATCGATCTAACGACCGATCATCCAAGCTTCGCCGAGTTCAAGGCGTGGCTAGGTGACAGGGGGTATAGCCATTACCTCGATTTCCGGTCCGAAGCTGGATCCGAATACGACGCAGAGAGATGGTTCGATCAAGAATTGAAACAGACTTGGCGACGATGATAAATCGAGACTTTCCGGGCAATCAACCGCAGCAGATGCAATCGCGCGCAGCGGCGCGGCGCATGCGCAGTGACCGCGGCTTTGACGCGCTGTTTCGCGATCGTCTATAGTTAAGCGAGAATCTGAAGAGTTCGTTCAATTTGTTCTAGCGGGACATTATTCAGGCATGGGTGAGCGGTTTAATATCCTTTCCTTGAGCGGGGGCGGATTCCTAGGGCTTTACTCCGCAACATTGCTCACGGGCCTCGAGGATGCCGCTGGCACGCCGCTCGCGCGCTGCTTTGATCTTTTGGCCGGCACATCGGTTGGTGGAATCATAGCCCTTGGGCTCGCGGCCGAGAAACCGGTAGCGAAAATTGAGGAGGCGATCGCCAGCAACGGCATAGCGATCTTCTCCGATCGGCCGAGCCCCTCGGGAGGCATCGGCTCAGCCCTCGACTTCTGGCGCTCTTTCCGCAAGCCAAAATATCAGGCTGATGCGCTACGCAGCGTCATCGAAAGCTTGGTGGGCGCCAAAACCAAAATCGGGGACCTGCCTCACAGAGTCATTGTGCCTGCAGTCAATCTGACGAAGGGGCTGCCCCAGCTCTTCAAGACACCGCATCACCCCAGCTTCAAAACCGACCTCCACTTAAGAGTGGTTGACGTTGCGCTCGCGACGGCAGCGGCGCCCACCTACTTCCCCATCGCCGAGATTGACGATGCACTGTTCGCTGATGGAGGCCTTTATGCAAACTCGCCTGATCTTCTAGCGGTCCATGAGGCGGAGCACTTCCTCGGGCAGAGGATTGACGACATTCATCTGCTAAGCATTGGCACAACTACCGCACAGTTCTCCTTCGCGCACGCCCACGGGCGACAACTCGGAATTTGGGGTTGGTCACGTGATCAACGGCTCGTCAATGTCATCATTGCGTCTCAGCAGCATTCTGTGAACTACATGATGTGCCACCGACTCGCTGATCGTTACATTCGTTTGGATGCGATTCAGTCTAAGGAGCAAGAGCGGCACCTCGCGCTCGATATTGCAACCGAGGCGGCGCAGAAGACAATCCGGGGGCTCGCGTCCGCCACACTGCAATCGAGCATCAATATTCCCCTCTTGCAGCACTTTCTCGCACATCGAGCTCCCCCTCCCGCATTCCATCATAAGGTCCGTTGACAATGGGATCCGCCGCGACGCTCTTCTTTAACGCCAACGACTCAGAGAAGCAGACGTTACATAGGCGCATCACCCCCTCCGATGAGCAGTTTGAAGAGCAGCAGGAGCGATGGAACGTCCTGGCCGACCATCTGACGTCTGACCTAAAGGAACGGAGTGGCCATTCAATCCGGACTTGGCTTCAGGGCTCATATAAGTTCGGCACGCAAATTCGTCCCGTGCACGTGGGCCACGAGTTCGACATTGACCTAGGCATTTATTACCAATGGGAAGGCGAACCTGAGGAAGGCGCACACGGGCCGTGCACGCTCAAATCTTTCGTTCAGAATAGCCTGAAGGATTACGCGCGGGATAACGCTGATAGCGTGCTCGAGGTCTGTCCACCAAAGACCAGATGCTGTCGGATTCGCTACAACAACAGCTTCCACATCGACGTGCCGGCTTACCACCTCGATCCCGATCGCGACGCTCGGACACTGGCGACCGAGGAACGATGGGAGGGCAGTGATCCGAAGGCCATCTACGTATGGTTTAAGGACCAATTTGAGGATGCCATTCGGGCAAGGGTCCGTCGCCAGATCAAATACCTCAAATCATGGGCCGCCCTAAAATTTGACGAAGACGGCCGGCCTTCCTCGATCCTGCTCACGGTGCTCGTCGCCGACGCCGCAAAGTCAATTGGTGCAGCCGGAATCGTGGCCGACGACGATACACTTCGCAACATTCTTGAGAGCCTCGTTGCGCGACTGGACGGCGACAAGCACGTCCCCAATCCGGTCAGTGAGACTGAGAACCTTGCGCGACTCTCAGATACTGAAATGAAAAGTTTTATCGAGAGGCTGAAGGGCCTCCTTGAGGTCGCCAATCGAGCCGTCGCGAGCAGCACGGAGTTGGCCGCTGCGGACGTATGGCAGGAAGCGTTTGAGCACCTATTCCCTATGCCAGCAGTTACCGAGGTTCTTACGGAAGCCGCGAGGCTTCTTCCGGTTCCCCTCACCATGCCCGAGATTCGGGTTACGGCCATTTCTCGAGACAACGCGGCGCTCGGGAAATATAACGGAGTAAACAAAATCGGTCCAATTCCAAGGAATTGCGATATCCGTTTTGAGATCATCAATGGCCACGCGTTACCGCGCGGCGCCCAAATATTTTGGATCGTGCGCAACGAGGGTAGAGAAGCCGAGAACATAAACGATCTTGGGCATTTGGCCGGGACTGGTCTGGTCTCGACCGAGCACTCAGCCTATCGGGGAACCCACTACATGGATTGCGTGGTTAAAGTGGCAGGACAGACTGTCGCTCTGCGGCGCGTTCCCGTGGACATCACAGGCCGGGAGCTGCCACGCCGCAATCCGCTTCAAAGGCCGGATTGGGTTCGGCTTCGCGGGCGTCGATAACAGCGCTCTGCTGTCGTGATAGGAGATGGCCTCTCCGGCGCGCCATCAATTTGGCCGCGCTGGCGGCTCGCTGGCTTCTTCCGCCGCGAGCTTCAGCAAACCATCTCTGGCGGCGCTAGTGACGCGGTCGACCTCATCGGAAAGGATCACTCGCACGGCGTCCTCTCCGCCGGCTTGAGCGGCTGCATAGAGCCTTCCGGCGATGTGCTTCAGGGAGGCAACATGCTGCGCGATCGTCGTGCCGACTTGCACGGCCGCATCGGCCAGTTCGCGCGCCGGAACGAGTTCAGCGCGCCGGCGCGCCAGTTCCATCTCCGCCATGGCGGCTTTGGCGTTCTTCTCGCGCGTAGAGGCATCGTCATAGGCCGATGCGTCGGCACGCCCAGATGGCGCCGGCGGTCCGCCCTCATCAGCGTCTGGCGCGCTCGCCGCGTCGATCGACCCTACAGTCTCAGCCGGGTGCTCGCCCTTCACGTGACGCAGCCGAAGATCCTGCGCCGGGTCGTGCGCCGCCGCCGCGAGTGTGTCGAATGTAGGCCGATGAACGAGCTTTTCCTTACCGAGGCGGCGCGTCTGCAGGAGCCCCTTGCTCATAAAGAACGCGACGCGCTTTGAGACCGCCTGATGCGACACGCCCCTGATGGCGGCGAGGCGCTTGACCGAAATCCAGTCCTCTTCGTCCGCATCTCTATCGCTCGCGCAACCATTCATCGTTCCCGCAACCCCTTCAATCGCTCGCGCAACCCGCATCAGCAACGCAACCCAAAACACGCAACTCTGTTTGAAATAGCGATTACGTTTCCACCCCCGGACCCCCGCTATCCCGTCTTGCGGCGGCGCGGGAAGGACCCGCGCTATCCTGTCCTGACGTTCAAGCGAGCGCCCGACGATCGGACGCTGATCTTCCAGCCCTTCGCTTTGATCCATCGGCGCGCATCAGGTGCGGCCATGCGCCCGCTCGAGCGCCTGGCCTTCGCTAAGATGGCAGCGCACCTGATCGCCTCTTCGCACTCGGCAGTGGTCAGCTTTTCGAATTCAGCCCGAGCTGCCGCCCGTCGGTAGGGCACAGGATCAAACGGCCACGCGGCTGAAAAACGCTCCCATGCGTTCGCAGCATCGACAGGCGCTTCAAGCGGCAAATTTGCGGCTTGCCCTTCCGCCGCCCTAGCTGCCTCTGATGGCTGTGAGAGCTTCATGCTCGCCTCCTCCACCTCGTTTGAGGAGGTCCTGAGCCTCTCCGCTGCTCCTTTTCGCCAGACCTATTTTTTAAATATGTGCTCTTGGTCGGGCTCACCGAAGTTTCATCGCGCCGCAAATTTTTTTGTGCAAACGGATTGGACCCTGTCCGTCCGGGGCGATGCGCTGACGGCCCGCGCTTGATCCATGTGAGCCATTCGGCGGAAACGATGTGCACGACGTTGGTAAGGTTCTTCCGGCCTGGCTGCGGGCGTTCAGTCACTTTGATGTGCCCAAGCCGTCGCGCCTCATGCAGAGTCGTCTGCACGGTCGTGCGAGAGACGCCGGCGAGCGCGGCGATCTTGTCGATCGCCAGATCACAGAGGCCGTGGTGCTTCACCTCTCCGGCGAGGATGCACGCCACCGCGCGCTGACCTTCGGTGTAGTGGCAGCGGAGATTCGGCGGCATGACGGCCGATCCGCCGAGCGTGCGTCGACGCTCGCGCGACGCTTGGTGATTGTGCGACCTGGCGCGCTGGCGCGGCACGAAGCGGCTCACGAGCTTCGCGACCCCGCGTCCACCTACGCCGCGTATCCCGCAAGCGAGCGGTCGCCGGCGCTCGGCGAAGGACTGCAGAAAGTCGGCGTCTCCCTCATCGATCGCGCCATGCACGACGCCTTGCCACACTTGGCTGACGAGCTGGTCAAGATCGTCGGACCCGGTTGCGGTGCCGATGACTATGTAGAGGGTAGCCGCCGCCTCGCTGGCGAACGTCCGCGGCTTTGCATCGCAAGCGCCAAACTGCGGCGCTCGCTCTTTCGGGGCGAGAGCGTTCATCGCGCGCCCTCCCCAAGGAAGGCAAGCAGCGACGCGACGTCCGCCCCAGAAGCGCCGCTGGCGTCATCGCGCCATCGGCCGGTAAATCGATTGATCTTCAGCGCGGGCCACTTGCGGGCAAGCGTGGCGCGGCTCGGCAATACCCGCGGATCAAAGGTAACGGGCGGATACTTTTTAGCGTCGGGCGCGGAAATGGGGCCGCGATGGCCGATCAAACTTTCGCGATGTAAGTTTGAAATCACGGTAACGCTGCTTGACCGTGATGCTGAAGTCGTGTCGCGCGACTCGGGACCGCCGATCAAGCCATCGTGTGGACAGTCTGATTTTGCGATTGCGGAAAGGCCGGCGCGGACGTATTCTGAATCCCGAAAGTTCGCTGCTTTCACCTCTGTTTTGCCGCCGCGCTGGGATCCGACCCCCTGCGCGGCGGTTTGCTTTTGAGGCGTCGAAGGTTTGGGCGACGTTCCAGAAACGCCTTGTTTTTCAAATGGGGGTGAACTCCCCAAACTTGTGGTTAAATGCCTGAAATCATTTGCTGCGCTCGCATCCCTAGGGAGCGCCAAGAAAACCTACCCGCTGGGCGAGCGCGCGCGACGGCGCCGGCCATTCGTTTCAGACGATCGCGTTACCTGCCTCAGCAACTGGCTAAAGGGCAGCCTCAAGGCGTCGCCGCCTTGGCGCGTAGATTTCAACCGACGATCGCATGCGGCGTAAAGCGCGAGCGATTGGAGGTGATGAGCGCGCTATCTTCGCGAATGCCGAGACCCGCCGGCGCATCGCCAACGAGCCAGCAGCCGAGGACCGGACGCTGGCCGTCAAAAACGGGCAGGGGGCAAAGCGCCTGGCGCACATATCCTTCGCGCCCATAGCCGTCTGTCTCGCCGCGGGCGATGACGCCGCCGTCTAGCAGCTCGATGTCGGCGCCCTCGCGCGAGTAGAGCGGCTTTCGCGCATAATGGGCGCCGAGCCTCTCCGCGCGCGGATCGTCCTCGAAATAGCAGGGCAAGAGATTCTTGTGGCCCGGCGCCATGTCCCAGAGCAACGCGAGCGCGCCCTTGTTCGATAGGATCATCCTCCAGGGCGGCTCGACGAAGCTCGTCCGACCGACGGCGGGGGATTTGCCGAAAGGGTCGGCGAACATCCATTCCCAGGGATAGAGCTTGAAGAGGAATCTGATCTTGCGCAGGTCTGGATCGACGAATTCCTCACGTCGCAAACCTATTCCGCTGATGTCGAGAAGCTTCGTCGCAAGCCCCGCCTCGCGCGCGCATTCCGCAAGATAAGACGTTGTTCCCGCATCTTCCGCGCTTTTCGACATGCAGCACAGGTGCAGCAAACGGCCCTGCGCAAGCTCTCCAAAACGCGCGACAAGCTTCTCGTGCAGCGAGTTGAACTGATCGGCGTCTGGCGGTAGCTCGCCCCGCGCGATCTGCGATTGAAGCCAGTGCCATTGCACGACTGAGGATTCATAAAGGCTCGTCGGCGTGTCGGCGTTGAACTCGAGGAGCTTGGGATCGCTCTTCCCGTCATAGGCGAAATCGAAGCGTCCGTAGAGCGAAGGGTCGCGCCGAATCCAGCTTGCGCGTATCACGTCGAACGCGCATTCCGGAATTTTTAGGCGCCGCATCAGATCGTCCTGTTTGACGACCTCCTCGACGAGAGAAAGGCACAGCGCATTTAGCTCGGCCGTCGTCGCCTCGAGCCTGTCCTCTATCTCCGCCAGCGAAAGGACGTAGCGGGCGCTTTCTTCCCAATAAGGTTCACCGTCCGCATAGGCGTAGTCGAAGCCTATCTTTTTAGCCTCGGCTTCGAAGTTTGGACGCGGCGACGAGGCCTCGCGCTTCACTAGCCGCCTCCGCCATGCCCGGCGCCGAAGGCCCCGAAGCCGCCGAATCTCGCGGCCCATTCACCTCCGCCCCCGCTGCCCCCGCCGTGGCCGGAGGATCCCGAAGAGTCGGAGGAGCAGGCGGTTTCACTGGTCGAGTCCGCGCACCTGGATTGTTCGATCCACTGCACGACAATGAACAGCACAAACGCCGCCGCGAGAGGCGCGCCTAGGGCGATGTAGAGCGCTTGTCGCTGCTCTGCGTCGCTCGAGCCTGGCGGCGCACCCGCGAAGCCTTCTGGCGCGTTGGAGATGATCGGCGGCGGTTTGACGCCGCGCTTGCCGGACGTTCCGTCTGCCTCCGTCATGTCACGGGCTCATGCAAGCCGCGCTAAGGATGCCGGCCGAAATCGACACGGCGGCGACCCAGAGCGCGGCGGCGATCGCGTTCTGCTGAATGGCGTGCGACAGACCTGGGTGCCCAAACTTGGCTAGGCGATAGGCGAGCACTTGGACCGCGAAAGCGACGAAGCCCCAGGCCACGAACTGGAGCGGCGCCTGTGTGTTGTGGATCGCGCCGGCGAGCGCGATGGAAAAGCCGATAAGGCTGCCCCCGAGCGCGATCGCGGCCGAGGCGTTGTGCTCGCGAACGATGAGCTGGAACTCGCGGTGCGGCGTCAGCCAAACATAGGTGATGCAAAAGGCCACGCAAAATGCGATGGCGGCGGCAAAATAGGCTGCGAACGCAAGCAATCCAGAAAGAAAGTCGTTCAGCGTCGCCCCCGAAAATCGAGAACCATCCGCCCCGCGAGGGCGCGGGCGTCGTTCCGGACAAGCTCCGGCCAACCCCGTCTACATGCCACTAACTTCCCCTAGCTTTATTGACAAGCCGGATCGGTGGTGGAAAATTTCTACAAAGGCGCTAACCGAAGCCGCCTATTTGCGGTCGCTCAAATTTCGCTTTGCAATGCCGCTCACGCCACCGGCGGATAATAAGCCGTCCGGAACAGAACGCGCGTCGCGTCCCGCGACTCTCGTACGACGGTTTCGGGCGGCAGCTCGCGCAATTCGTCGGCGGAAAAATTCACTGGCAGTCCGACGGAAACGGCGATCCCCGACTGGATCGCCTTCTGGATGAGCGGCAGCGGATTCGGTGAAAAATCCCGCCAGCCGAAGCGCGTCTTCTTAAAATACTCCGGTCCGCCCCAGGGCGGATCAATGTTCAATGCGTCGAACGAAAGGTCGGCATAGGCCTCCATGACGTCGGCGTGAATGAATTCGATGCGCGCTGAGACGCCGTAGATCTCAGCGTTATGCTTCGCGATGGACAGCCTGTCGCGATCGATGTCGACGGCGATGACGCGCTTTCCGCATCTGGCGAATGCGATCGCCGAGCCGCCGATGCCGCAAAAGGCGTCCAATACGGTGTGACCGGTGAGGAGATTGCCGATCTCCAGTGCAAAGCGCTCCGGCTTGACGGAGAACAGCCCCACCTCATCGGTTTCGACGCCCTCATCCCATTTCGAAAACAGCTCGTAGCGACGATCCCAGTATTTTTGGGCGCGTTCGCCGAAGGGGCTTTTCAGGCTGGTCATAGGGAGAACAACGGGGCGGGGAGCGCAAAGGAGCTGGGCTGTTCGCACTCGATCACGTGGATCAATCCGAGGCAAGGGAGGAAAGCCTCGCGCTCACCAAACGCCTCGGCTCAAGAAAAAGCGCCCGGCCAGGTTGACCGAGCGCAGTCTAAGGGGGGAGAGGGGAGCTCCGTGCCGATGGAACCCAACGGGCTAGGAATTGTTCCAAGCGGCGCAGTATCAGAACGGGCATGGACGCGCGTTTTACTGTCGAAGCTTTAGGTTTTGCTAAGAAGTTTCCTTTGCAGGCGAGGACGCGACGCGACGGGCTCGAATAAATCCTCGCTGCTCGCGCCGCCTCCCCCGCGTCCTCCCGCCGCCTTGACGAAACGGCTCCGCCTATGCCCTTTGAGCGCGATTTTTCGCCGCGCTGCCGCGTCCTTGCGCCAGGGAGACATAGCCCATGAACATCCACGAATACCAGGCCAAGGCCGTTCTGCGCGCGTTCGGCGCGCCCGTCGCCGACGGCGTCGCCGTGCTGCGCGCAGAGGACGCCCGCGCGGCGGCCGAAAAGCTCCCCGGCCCGGTCTATGTGGTGAAGGCGCAAATCCACGCGGGCGGGCGCGGCAAGGGCAAGTTCAAGGAGGCGTCCGCGGGCGACAAGGGGGGCGTGCGCATCGCCAAATCGATCGACGAGGCCGAAGCCTTCGCCAAGGAAATGCTCGGCGCGACGCTCGTCACCCTCCAGACCGGCGAGGCCGGCAAGCAGGTCAACCGCCTCTACATCGAGGACGGCGCCGCGATCGACAGGGAATTCTACCTCTCGATGCTGATCGACCGTTCGACCTCGCGCATCGCCTATGTGGTCTCGACCGAAGGCGGCATGGACATCGAGAAGGTGGCGCATGACACGCCCGAGAAGATCGTGACCTTTTCGGTCGATCCGGCGACGGGGCTGATGCCGCATCACGGCCGCCAGGTCGCCGCGGCGCTCGGCCTCACCGGCGATCTCGCCAAACAGGCGGGCGCGCTGACCGAAAAGCTCTACGCCGCTTTTGTGGCCAAGGACATGGAGCTTCTCGAGATCAATCCGCTGATCGTCACCAAGGACGGGAAGCTGCGCTGCCTCGACGCCAAGGTCAGTTTTGAGAACAACGCGCTCTATCGCCACCCCGACATGGTCGAGCTGCGCGACAAGAGCGAAGAGGACGAGAAGGAGATCGAGGCGTCGAAATACGACCTCGCCTATATCTCGCTCCCCGGCAATATCGGCTGCATGGTCAATGGCGCCGGCCTCGCCATGGCGACGATGGACATCATCAAGCTCTACGGCGAGTTTCCGGCGAACTTCCTCGACGTCGGCGGCGGCGCCACGACCGAGAAGGTGACGGCCGCGTTCAAGATCATCACCGCCGATCCGAATGTGAAGGGCATCCTGGTCAACATCTTCGGCGGCATCATGCGCTGCGACACCATCGCCGAAGGCGTGATCGCGGCCGTAAAGGAGGTGGGGCTCAAGGTGCCGCTCGTCGTGCGGCTCGAGGGCACCAACGTCGATCTCGGCAAGAAGATCATCAATGAATCGGGCCTCAACGTCATTCCCGCCGACGATCTCGACGACGCGGCGCAGAAGATCGTCGCCGCGATCCGAGCGGTCGCGGCGTAGCTTTGGGCGGCGGGCAAGTTCGTCCTTCTCCCGCAAACGGGAGAAGGAGTCGCGTTGAAAGCCGCGATTGAGCTTGCTTCATCGGGGCTCTTTCTTCCGCCTTGCGTCATCGGCCCAAAAGGGCCATCTTTAGGCGCGATCTTGGACTTTTAGGCCGCTGTTCCCCGTGGGGCGGCCTTTGCGCGCGATCGTCGCCTTTTAGGGAAGCGCCAGTGCCCAATTCAGCTCTTCTGTTTGCGTCTCCGGCCAGCCGCGTGAGACGCGCGCTGGCGCGCCTGTCGTGCATCGTGCTTGCCGGATCCGCGGCCTTCGGCCTCTCCTGCGACAGCAGCCTCGCGGCGCGGGAAAATATCATCGTCGCGCGGCCTTTCGAGGTCGGCTCCAGCCTGTCGGGCAATTATCTCGCCGCCATCGTCGCCGGCGCGCAGCGCGACACGCTCGCCGCCTCGACCTTCTTCCGCGAGGCGTTGCGCGACGATCCCAAAAACTCCGATCTCGCCGACCGCGCCTTCGTCGCGGCGCTCGCCAACGGCAATATGTCGGAGGCGCTCTCGCTGACGGGCCGCGTGATCGCCCATGACCGCACGAATGGGCTGGCGCATCTCGCCCGTGGCGTCGATCAGATCAAGAACCGCAAATACGCCGCCGCGCGCGCCGAACTCGCCAAGGGCGGCGGCGACCGTCGCCGCGACATCACCTCGACGCTGCTCTCCGCATGGAGTTACGCCGGCGCCAAGGACACGCGTCACGCCCTGGCAACGCTTGATACGCTCACCGACGACGCCTTCGTCGTGTTTCGCGACTATCATGCGGGCCTGATCGCCGACCTCGGCGGCGACAAGGCGGAGGCTGAAAAGCGTTTCAAGTCCGCCTATGCCGCCGAGAAGAACACGCTGCGGCTTGTCGACGCCTATGCGCGCTTTCTCGCGACGCGCGGGCGGCGCGACGAGGCCAAGCAGCTCTACCTCGCCTTCGACGAGGTCGCGCCCAATCACCCGATCGTCGTCGCCGGCCTCGCCGCGCTCGAGGAGGGCAAGCCGCTGCCGCCCTTCGTGCGCACCGCCGACGAAGGCGCGGGTGAAGTGCTGTACGGGCTGGGCGCCGTCGGCGGCCGCCAGGGCGACGAACTCGCCTCGCTCATCTATCTGCGCCTCGCGCTGCATCTTGCGCCGGAGAACGCTCTCGCCATCGTCACGCTCGGCGACGTCTATGAGCGCATGAAGCAGGAAGAGGCCGCCATCGATCTTTATCAGAGCGTGCCGAAAGACAGTCCGCTGCGCGTCAACGCCGACGTGCAGGCGGCGCTTCTGCTGGAGACGCTCGGCAAAACCAAAGAGGCGAGCGAAACGCTCTCCGCGATCGTCGCCGCCAACCCCAAGAATCAGGAGGCGTTGACGGCGCTCGGCAATCTTCAGCGCTCGCGCAAGGCTTTCGCCGACGCCGCCGTGACCTATACGCGCGTGCTCGATTTGCGGTCCAAGGCGGACAAGAGTCTGTGGCTGCTCTACTATTATCGCGGCATCGCCAATGAACGGCGCAAGGATTGGCCGGCCGCGGAAGCCGATCTCAAAAAGGCGCTGGATCTCAATCCCGACCAGCCGCTGGTGTTGAACTATCTCGGCTATTCCTGGGTCGACAAGGGCTCCAATCTCGACGAAGCCTTCAAGATGCTGCGCCGCGCCGTCGATCTGCGGCAGCGCGACGGCTATGTCGTCGACAGTCTCGGCTGGGCCTATTACCGGCTGGGGCGCTATGACGACGCCGTGCGCGAATTGGAGAAGGCGATCGACCTGAAGCCGTCAGACCCGGTGATCAACGATCATCTCGGCGACGCCTATTGGCGCGTCGGCCGCAAGCTCGAAGCGCATTTCCAGTGGAACCATGCGCGCGACCTGAATCCCGAGCCCGACGAACTGCCGAAGATTCTCGAGAAGATCAACCACGGCATGGCGGATAGTCCGACGCTCGCCCATGACAAGGCGGCGCAGAACGGCGGGTGATCATCCCTTCTCGCCCGCCATCTCCAGCACGACGCGCCATTCTTCCTCGCTCACCGGCTGCACGGAGAGGCGCGAATTGTTGACGAGGACCATGTCCTTGAGGCTCGGCTCGGCTTTGATCTCGGCAAGCGTCACCGGCTTTTTCAAAGCCTTCACGGCCTTCACGTCGACCATGCCGAATTTGCCGCTCTCGTCGGTGTGGTCGGGATAGTAGGTCTTGATGATCTCGACGATGCCGACGACCGCCTTGTCCTCGTTTGAATGATAGAAGAAGCCTTTCTCGCCCTTCTTCATCGCCATCAGATTGAGTTTGGCCGAGTGATTGCGCACGCCGTTCCAGAAAGTGCCCTTGGCGCCGGCCTTCACCTGCTGATCCCAGGACCAGCTCGACGGCTCGCTTTTCAACAGCCAGTGCGCCACTAGAGCTGCGCTCCCACTACGCGTTTCCAGGGTTTCAGCTCCACCGAGGCGAACAGGCCGGCGGCGGCGTAAGGGTCTTCGCTGAGCAGCGCGCGCGCCGCCGCCTCATTCTCGCAGTCGAGAATGAGCATCGAGCCGACGGGCGTTTCGCCGTTGAGAAAGGGCCCCCCGAGCTTTACGCGCGCCGCATGTCTTTCGAGAAAGGCGAGATGCGCGGCGCGGGTCGACATGCGCAAATCGACGTGATCGGGCTTATCCAGGCAAAGGGCGACGAAGAGCACAAGCGGCCTCGCGTAAGCGTGATGAACGCGCAACTTGTTCCAAAGCGCGCGACGCGGGTCAACAGCGCCGCCGCCGAAATGACGATTTCATATTCACGCCGAGGTCTTCGGGAAATGGAAGGCGCCTGAAGGGCTTCCTCATCCTGAGGAGCGTGCGCAGCACGCGTCTCGAGGGCGAGGAAGCCCGTTTTCGCGTATTTTTCCTCTCCCTCGACCTTCGAGACGCCGCCTGCGGCGGCACCTCAGGATGAAGGCGAGGAAAACAACCCTTCACCCGATTCTCTTGGGCGATGCGCGCTTCAGGCGCGCGTCGCCGGCGCCTAAAGTTCCTGCGCGACGACGCGGTCGCCAAAATCGATGATGGCTTCGCGCAATGCGGCGATTTCGGCGTCGCTCGCGGCGACCGGAACAGCGGACAAGGCCTTGGACCCGTTGACGGCGCGGCGCAGATTGGCCCGTTCCGCGCGCAGCGCCTCGACGGCGCCTTGCAGCATGGCGTTGTCGGCGCGCGCCGATTCGAGCTTTCCGGCGGCGTCGCTCGCTTCGGCGCGCGCAACGCGCAGCGCGCCCTCCAGCTGGTCGCCGTCGCTCTTTTGGCGTTCTTCGGCGGCTTTGAGCTGCGCCCGCGCGGCGTCGAGCTCGCCGGCGAGCGTCTCGCCCAGCGTGCGGGTCGCGGCAAGTTCGCCCGAAATGCGCGTCAGCAGATCTTCAAGCTCCGTCGCCCGCGCGCCCGACTGCGCGGCGCGCGCATGCTCGTCGCGCAAGACCTGCAGCTCGCGCTGCATGTCGCTATTGTGCTGATGCAGCGCCGCGACGCGCGATTCATAGGCGGCGACGAAACCGTCCAGCTGCGCCCCGGCCCCTTCGTCTTGCGCCGCCGTCTCCGATCGAATCAGGCGCAGTTGCGCGACGCGGCCCTCGGCGCGGTCGGTCATTTCATGCAGCGCTCGCTCGGTGGCGTTCAGAAGCTCGGTGCGCTCGCCCAAAACCTTCTCCGCCTCATTGACGCGCAGGTTCATGTCGCGATTGTCGGCTTCGGCGCGGTTGAGCTGCGTTTCGAGTTCGGCGATCCGCGCGACGTGGCGGCCGACCGTCGCGAGATCATGCGCTCGCGCGGCTTGCGTCGCCTCCATCGCTTGTTCGAGCCGCCGCTCGCGCACGGCGAATTCCGCGCGCAGCAGATCGCGCTCGGCGACGACTTCCTCCATCGACATCGGCGCAAGCATCTGCAGCCGTCGCATCGAAAGACGAAGCGCGCGCCGCCAGAAAGCGGGGAGGAACATCAAGGCGAAAAGCCCGGCGACGAGGAAGCCGAGCGCGAAATACATCGCTTGTTCGATCAAGACGCAGCAATCCTTGATCCGTCTCAAGGCGGACGGCGCTGCGGATTCTGCCACGTAATGACGCAGAACGCAAAGCACGAGCTGCGGTTCTTCGGCTCGGCGTCGCCAACGACGACCGCGGCTCGCCGCGTCGTCCATTCGGATGACGACTTTCCCCGCAGCGGGCCGCAGAACGGCGGACGCAACGGCCGCGGGCTCGCGGCGAGCAGGAGAAGCCAAATGACGTTATCCGCTGGCGTTTTTTGCGGTGGCCGCGCGCGCGGCGCGCCGCGATTGCGGCGGGCCCGCCGATGAGCGCCCTGCGCTGTCCGGGCGCGCCCGCGCTTCTTGTCGGCGACCCGGCCGAACGGCGCCCGCAAGCCGCCAATGAGAGAGTCTTCGCCACCACGCTTGCGGCGGATGAAACCGTTCTCGCCGCGCAAACGCAGGCGGCGCCGGCCGCGCGCAGCCGATTCGCGCCGACGTGCGTTGAAAACGACTGCGCGCATTGGAGCGGCGGCGGATGCGCCTTGCTCGGCCGCATCGCGCAGCTGCTCGCCGAGGCGGGCGCGCCGGTGAAGCCGAGCCCGGCCTACGACTGCAGCATTCATCATGATTGCCGCTGGCGCCGGCAGCGCGGCGACGAGGCCTGCGGCATCTGCGGCTTCGTCGCCCGGGAGCCGCTAGGTTCGCCTCCGCCGCGCGCCGGCGCGCGCCGCCAGCCGGTCTTTTAATCGGGCTCGTGCGCGGCAGGCCGGCGCCTAAGAATCGGATCAGAACGGGTTCCAGGTCGATTCCGGCGTGAATTTCAGATAGCCGAGATTGAGGCCGAGCCGCGCGCCAAGTCCCGAGCGCACCGGCATGACGACGACCTCGTCACTGTTGAGCGCGGTGAACCCAAGGCCGCCGACGAGATAGGCCGATCCGGCGGCGCCGGAGAACCGCCGATAGATCGAGTCGACGGACGGCAGATTATAGACGAGCATCATCGTCCGGGCGCCGTCGGCTCCGGCGTCGATGCCGATCGAGGGGCCTTGCCAAAACACGCGCTGCTGACCGGCGTTGCGCGTATACATCGTGCCCTCGCCGTAGCGGAGCCCGCCGACGAAGGCGCCGCCCGCCTCCTGGCCAAGGATATAGGCGTTCGGACTGCCCCACTGCCGCGATGCGCGCTCGACGCCTTCGGCGAGGCCGCGGGAAATGGAGCCAAAGAAGCGGTGGCCGTTCTCGACGATCTCGCCGCTGGAATAGGTTTCGGGCCGCTGCGCAGCGCGGGCGAAAGATCCAGGAGCCGCCCACGCGCAGGCCGAGGCGGCGGCGAGGCGAAACAGGTCGCGGCGCGAGGCGGCGTTGAACGAAGCTTTGCTCATGACGACGAACTCCAGGACGAACGTGTTCAAGCGCCATGCGTCGGCGTCAACGATGGCCGACCCGGGGCGCAGTTGCGTCGCAAAGGCGACAGGAGGACTTGCGCCCGCCAAAGTCGCGCGCGCTAGTTAAGGAAGCGTTGCGGCGGCTTCGCGCGCGGCCGCGTCGGCCCAGGCGATGAACGGACCATTGCGATAGTCGTCGGCCTTCTTGCCGTAGCGCAGCGGCGCGCCATCCGGATCCAGCGTGACGCCGCCGGCCGCGCGCAGCACGGCGTCGCCCGCGGCGGTGTCCCATTCCATCGTCGGACCGAAACGCGGATAAACGTCGGCCTCGCCGTTGGCGAGCAGGCAGAATTTAATCGAGGAGCCGACGGGCGCGCTGCGCGCGATGCGCTGTCGCGAGAGAAACGCCTTCGTCGCCTCGTCGAGGTGAGACTTCGAAATCAACGCGACCAGCCCTTCGGCGGGACGCCGCCGCGCGCGCAGCGGACGCCAATCCTGCGATGGCGGCAGCGATCCGCCAGGGACCGCCCGCGCTTCATAGCCGCGTGCGCCGGCAAACCAGACGCGGCCTTGCGCTGGCGCGTAAACCGCGCCGGCGCGCGGCGCGTTCTTTTCCGCGAGCGCCACATTGATGGTGAACTCGCTGCTGCGGGCGAGAAATTCGCGCGTGCCGTCGATCGGATCGATCAACAAAAAGGCGTCGCCGGCGCCGAGCGTCGCGCCGCGCGAGACGCTTTCCTCCGCCAAAAAGGGCACGCCGGGCAGCGCCGCGTCCAGCTCGCGGAGCAGATAGGCCTCGATCCGCTCGTCCGCCTCGGTCACCGGCGACGTATCGCCCTTGAGGCGCGACTCGATGTTCGCATTGGCCAGCGTCTCCATCGCCAGGGCGCCCGCTGCAACTGCGATGTTCGCGAACAGGCGCGCGAGGTTCTCGATGTCGTCGAGCGCGCCCGCCGGCTGAAAGATTTTCTCCGCCGCCATCGTTCAATTCCTCAATGTTCGTTGACGATTCAGGCGCGCATCATTTGCAATCCGCGCGGCGCCAGCTAGTTTCGTTTTAGCCTGAACGCAGTGATTCGCGCGCCGCGTCAGTCCGCCGCGCATCATACAGGAAGACGGGATCAAGCTTCCTTGAGACGTCGCCGCCTTCACCCGCTTTGGATGGCATCATGACCAAATTCTCGCTCGACCCTCTCGATCTTGCCGCGCTCCTGTCCTCGCGGGTCTGCCACGACGTGATTTCGCCGGTGGGCGCCATCGTCAACGGTCTTGAAGTTCTCGAGGAGGAGAAGGACGCGGAGATGCGCGGCCACGCGCTGGCGCTGATCAAATCGAGCGCCAATGAGGCGTCGGCGCGGCTGCAGTTTTGCCGGCTCGCCTTCGGCGCCGCGGGTTCGAAGGGGGCGTCGATCGACACCGGCGACGCCGAACTGGTGACGCGCCAGCTGATCGCCGACGAGCGCACGCAACTCTTTTGGAGCGTTCCGCGCGTGCTGATGTCCAAGAACAAGGTCAAGCTGCTGCTGAACCTTTGCGTCCTGGCCGACGCGGCGATTCCAAGAGGCGGCGTGATCGCCGTCAGCTCAACGGGCGAAGACGATCGGGTGACGTTCAGGATCGAGGCGAAAGGCGTCAATGCGCGCGTCGCGTCGAATGTTCCGCGCCTGCTCGAAGGCGAATCGGAAGAGGGCGCCATCGACGCCCGCGCCATTCAGGCCTATTACGCCGGTCTCGTGGCCAATTCCTGCGGCATGCAGGTCGTGGTTTCCAGCGAGCCGGAACTTGTGACGATCGAGGCGATCCCTGTCCAGGCGGCGGCGGGGGCGGCTGCGTCCGCCGAGAGCGCCGTCGCCTGAAGCCAGGGCTGCGGACCCGCGCGAGATCAGCGCGGATCCTGCCGGTTTTCGATGAAGCCTATCAGCTCAGCGCAGAGCGCTTCCCGATCACATCGAATCATGTGATCGATAAGGAATCGCTCAAAATCAAAACGCTGGAGCAGGTTCTCATCGAAAAGTCCGTCAACTTTTTCGGAACCGGCTCTAATCGGCGCGGGTGCTTCGCTGCGTCGCGCGCGGCAGCGCCTTGGCGTCGCGCAAATGGTTCTCCAGCATCGGAATGCCGTTCTGCGCCCATCGCTTCAGATCGGCGTTCTGACCGTTCCTGGCGTAGTTCTCGAAAAGCCTCAGCGCCTTCTCGTGTCCGTCGATTTGCTGCGTCCGAAAGCGCTCTTCGAAGCGCGCGCCAGTCATCGAGGACAATTGCTGCAGTAGAGCCTGGTGTTCCTTGTCGAGCGCGTTCGGCGCGTTAAGGCCCTCTTGCCGCAGGATGGGCTTCAGTTCGTCGTCCATGTTCGTATGATCTCTCACGATCCTACGGGCATAGTCGAGGAACTCCTGAGTGTTCGCCTTGTTCTGAGCTTCGCGTCCGGCCTGGATTTCAAAATTGCCGATGTTCCACGCCTTCTCCACGAAGTTCTGGGTCGTGGCGTCGGCTCGGTTTGACCGGGTCGTAGTGGCCGTTGAGCCGGACTTTGACCACGAGGCGGCAAGCGTGTAGCCGGGCGCGACAAGCGCAAGCGCCATGGCTCCCGCCAGCAGGGGTTTCCTCATCTTCGTCTCCTCGACGTTCGGCCCCCGCACCGTAAACCGATCGCGCACACGCCTGTTCCGCGAGATGTTGCAGTCGGCGAAAGAAAAAGGCCGCATCCTCGGACGCGGCGTTTCGCCTGGCGCTCGCGATCGCGCTTTTGCTTCAACGTTGGCGATCCGCCTCTATCAAGCCGTGATGGGTTCTTACGGATATGGCGCCAAACCGACCAAGGCAAGAATGCCCGCGCGGGATATCGTATCGGCTGTGCCTGCGTTTCGGCCCTCGAAGGTTGGCGGCAAGGAGATTCATGGCCTCGACGACCCACGAACTCTTGTCTCGCTAAGCGAAAAGGCAAAGGCTCGTTTTCAGCGAGAGCTGAAGAGCCGCAAGCAAGGACAAACTTTTGCCTGTCAAAACAGGCGTAATTTTTGGTATGAGACAGTTATGTCAATCACGCTCACCCCCGAACAAGAGGCTTGGATTAAAGCCCATATTGCGACCGGCGATTTCGCCTCGATTGAGGAGGCGGCCCGTCAGTTGATTGACGACCGCATTGCCGAACTCGCCGCCGAAGACGACGACGACATGGCGTGGGCGAAGCCGTTAGTCGATGAAGCGCGGGCCGCAATCGCGCGGGGCGAATTTGTCTCCCTTGAGGAACACAAAGCACATAACGCGGCGCTCCTTGCGTCTCTCAAGGATTAATGGCGCGGCTTATCGTTTCCTTACTGGCGCAAGCCGACACGGCCGACATTCTCATCGATCTTCGAGACAAGGCGGGGCGCGCCGTCTCCCGCGCATACGCCGCCGCTTTTGAAAAACTCTATGAACGCCTGATGCAGCATCCCGACAGTGGCGCGCCCCGCCCGCCATTGGGAAGCATGTCCGCATTGGCGTGATCTCCCCTTACGTCGTGATCTACGAGCATATGGCCGCCGACGACACCGCGATGATTATGCGGATCGCTCATGGACGGCGCAAAATCACCCGCAAATTTTTGCGGAGCGCGTGATGGCGTCATGTCTAGCGGGGCCGTCTCAGGCGGTGATGCGTTCTTCCGCTTCGCTGGGCTCTCGCAGCACATAGCCGCGGCCCCAGACGGTCTCGATGTAGTTGCGGCCTTCGCTGGCGTTGGCGAGCTTCTTGCGCAATTTGCAAATGAAAACGTCGATGATCTTCAATTCGGGCTCGTCCATCCCGCCATAGAGATGATTGAGGAACATTTCCTTGGTCAGGGTCGTGCCTTTGCGCAGCGAAAGCAGCTCGAGCATCTGATATTCCTTGCCGGTCAGATGCACGCGGGCGCCGCTGACCTCCACCGTCTTCTGGTCGAGATTGACGATGAGGTCGCCGGTGATGATGATTGATTGCGCGTGGCCCTTCGAGCGGCGCACGATGGCGTGAATGCGCGCGACGAGTTCGTCCTTATGGAAGGGCTTGGTCAGATAATCATCGGCGCCGAAACCGAGGCCCTTCACCTTGTCTTCGATGCCGGCGAGTCCGGACAGGATGAGGATCGGGGTCTTCACCTTGGCGACGCGCAGCGTGCGCAGCACCTCATAGCCGGACATGTCGGGCAGGTTGAGGTCGAGAAGAATAATGTCGTAATCATAGAGCTTGCCGAGGTCGATGCCCTCTTCGCCGAGATCGGTCGTATAGACGTTGAAATTCTCGGATTTGAGCATGAGCTCAATGCTTTGAGCCGTCGCGCTGTCGTCTTCGATCAATAAAACGCGCATGTTGGTTCCCCACCGAGCTCCATCGTCCGCGACCGACCGCGCCAGGGACGCGCGCCGGCGGCCGGCGAGAGTCCTCGCCCCAGCGACCTGACCGACCATTCCAGCGAAGGTAAGCGGAATTGGTTAATAAACCTTCACTTACGCCTCAAACGCGGCCCTAAATCTTAATCTCGGGCGGTAAGCAAGGCGGACGCGTCACGCTACGTCTGGAAGGACACGGACACGACGCGAATCACGCGTCATTTCCAATCTATACGCCGCGGCGAGTCCGGGGGGCAAAGACAAAATACGCGGCGCGTAATGAAATGCGCGGAGGCCCCCGCGAAGCTTCGCGCGCGCGATTCTCGCCTCATCTGCGTCATGATTCAGTCCCATGCGCGGCGTCACCAGGCGGGGCGACGATACGCGTGCGATACGCGCCGCTTGCCAAACTGAGACGACTGGTCGTATTATGGCTCAATGAGCCGACGCGACGTCAAAGAGCTGAGAGAGAAGCTTCTGGACCGGGGAGTCGCGCTACTGATGGAGCAGGGCTATCACGGCACCGGGCTGCAGGAGCTGGTCAAGAGCGTCGGCGTGCCGAAAGGTTCCTTCTATAATTATTTCGACAGCAAGGAGGCCTTCAGCGCCGAAGTCGTCAAACATTACATCGATCCGTTCATCAAACGGCTCGACGCCCAGCTTCAGCGCAAGGATCTTGGGGCCGCGGCGGCGCTGCGGGCCTACTTCGATGGACTGATCGAAGAGACCGAACGCCTGGATTTCCGGGGCGGATGCCTGCTCGGCAATCTCATCGGCGAAATCGGCGACACGAGCGATCTTTGCCAGACGTCGCTGCGCGAGGCCGTGCACCGCTATCGCGACAAGCTGCGCGAGGGAATCGCCCGCGCTCAGCGGGAAGGCGGTTTCCGCGCCGACATGGACGCGAAGGAAATGGCCGACCTTCTGGTCAATTTCTGGCAGGGGGCGTTGCTGCGCATGAAGATCGAGCGCTCGGTGCGTCCGCTCACGCAGTTCTGCGACATGCTGCTCAACGGCTACTTCAAGGCGTGATCGATTTGCGCCGCGATGAGACGACCGGTCATATTAGTTTGGGCTCTAATTAGGGGGAGGACGATGCCGAAATTCATCATCGAACGGGACATCCCCGGCGCCGGGGAGATGACGCAGGCCGAACTCCAGGCGATCTCGCAGCGCTCCTGCGCCGTCCTGCGCGCGCTCGGCCCGCAGACGCAATGGGTCGAAAGCTATGTCACCGACGACAAGGTCTACTGCGTCTACATCGCCGAGAACGCGGCGGCGATCAAAGAACATGCGGCGCAAGGAGGCTTTCCGGCCAACCGGATCAGCGAAGTCAGGGCGATCATAGACCCTGCGACGGCCTAACCAACAAGGGAGAGTGGTTGAATGAAACGCTTGCCGTTGCGCGCAGCAGTGTGCGCGCTTGTCTCCGCCTGGGCGCTTGCGCCAGCTGTCGCGGATGAGACCTGCAATTCGCCCTTCATGAGCGGGCTGATCAAGGGACAGGAGCAATATCTCCACGTCTGGACGCTCGGCGAGAAGGGCGTCGGCGATGGATCCGACAAGCTCGTCACGATCGACGTCATTCCCGGCTCCGCAACCTACGGAAAGGTGATTCACACGATCGCCGTCGGCGGGCGCGGGGAAGCGCATCACATGGGATTCACCGACGATCGCAAATATCTCTGGGCGGGCCGTCTCGACGACAGCAAGATTTTCATTTTCGACGTCGGCTCCGATCCCTCGAGCCCGAAGCTCGTCAAGACCATCGACAATCTCGCCGAGAGCACGGGCTATGTCGGACCGCACACATTCTACGCGCTGCCCGGCCGCATGCTGGTGCAGGCGCTGTCGAACAAGAAGGATCACGGCGGCGTCACCGGCTTGATCACCTACAACAACGCCGGCGAACTCGTCGCGACGACGCCGATGCCGCTCACTGACGGCGGCGACGGCTATGGCTACGACATCGCCATCAATCCCGCCCAGAACCGCATGCTGACGTCGAGCTTCACCGGCTGGACCAATTACATGATGGATCTTTCCCAGCTCATCCAAGACGATTCCGCAATGAAGAATTTCGGGAACACGATGGTGATGTGGGACCTGAAGGCGATGAAGCCTCTAAGGGTGTTTTCCGTTCCCGGCGCGCCGCTCGAAATACGCTGGGCGCTGAAGCCGGGCGCCAATTGGGCGATCACCGCCGGCGCGCTCACCTCGAAACTCTACCTGATCAAAGAGGACGACAAGCACGCGTGGCAGGCGAAGGCCGTCGCCGACATCGGCGATCCAGCCAAAATTCCCTTGCCCGTCGACATCTCGATTTCGTCCGACGCGTCGTCGCTCTGGGTCAACACCTTCATGGACGGAACGGCGCGGCTCTTCGATCTTTCCGATCCGGAAGCGCCCAAACAGGTCTATGCGAAAAAGATCGGCGCGCAGGTGAACATGGTTTCGCAAAGCTGGGACGGGAAGCGCGTTTATTTCACGACCTCGCTGCTCGCCAATTGGGACAAGAAGGGCGCCGACAACGAGCAGTTCCTCAAGGGCTACTCATGGGACGGGAAGGAGCTTCGGGAAGATTTCGTCGTCGACTTCCACAAGGAGGGACTCGGCCGCGCGCATCATATGAAATTCACCGCGCGCGCCCAGAAGGCCGAGTTGCCGTGAGCGCAAGCTGCAACATCGCGAGGGGGGCGGTCGCCGTCGCCCTCGCGCTCGCCGCGCCATCGGCCTTTGCAGCGGACCCGGCGGTCACAAGACTGCCGGCGCCCGGAAGCTATGCGCTGCATCCGATCCAGCGCGCGCCGGAGGCCCTGCTCCTCGATACGCAAGGCGAGCGGACGCCGCTTTCCGCTTACACGCGGGGCGCAGTGACGGCGCTCGGCTTCTTCTATTCGCGCTGCGCCGATCCTCTCGGCTGCCCTGTCGCCTGGTCGACTTTCGAGGCGGCGCGAAAAGAGGCCGAAACCGATCCGTTGCTGAAGGGGAGGCTGCGTCTCGTCTTCATCAGCCTCGATCCGACGCGCGACACGCCATCCGTCATGCGCATGCTGGAGACGGAAGAGAAAGGCGGCGACGTCCCCTGGGTCTTTCTGACCGGCGCGAGCGAAGGCGAGATGACGCCGCTCTTGGCCGCCGTGGGACAGGACATCGCCCATGTGAGGGATCGCGCCGGCAGGCGCACGGGCGCGATCAATCATATGCTGAAAGTGTTCTTGATCGATCCCGAAGGCTGGGTCCGCGAGATTTACAGCACGGCGTTCCTGACGCCGGATGGCCTGCTCAATGACGCGCGCACGCTCGCAATGGAATTTCCCGGCGCCAGCAACGCGGTCGCCGTGAGGTGAGCTTCGCGCCCTTCGCCATCCGTAGGCGCGCGGCGACGACGCCGTCCCGGAGTCCCCCGCCCGCGACGCCAGGCGTCGGAGCCGCCCTACGAGGGGGAGGCTTCGCGCGGGTCCTGCAGGCGCTCGCGTTGCTGGTCTGCGTCGGCCACGCCGCAGCGGAGGACATCAAATCGCCGTTGGGGCTTCCTCCCGTTGCCGTAACGGTCGCGGGAACGCCCGCCATGCGCAGGCTCGGCGAGAAACTGTTCTTCGACCGCGGCCTTTCCGCGAACGGCACATTGTCCTGCGCCATGTGCCACATTCCCGCGCAGGGCTTCGCCTCCAACCAAAGCGCGCTCTCGATCGGCATGGAGGGGCGGTCGCTGCGGCGCAACGCGCCCTCGCTCTATAATGTCGCTTTCAAGAAATTCCTGTTTCACGACGGCCGCGAGACCGATCTTGCCGCGCAGGTCTGGGGGCCGCTGCTCGCGGCCGACGAGATGGGCAATCCCGGGATCGGTCCGCTTGTCGAGCGGCTTCGCGCCGACGCCGATTATGGGCCGTTGTTCGAGGCGGCCTTTCCGGGCGAGGGCGCGACGATGATGACGCTCGGGCGCGCCATCGCCGCCTATGAAGCTTCGCTGCTGCGCGGCGGCGGGCGTTTCGATCGCGCCGTCTATGGCGGCGAACGCGCGGCGCTGACGCCTCAGGAGTGGAAGGGCTACGAGCTTTTCACCGGCAAGGCCGGCTGCGCCGCCTGCCATGCGATTGGACCCGAGGCGGCGCTTTTTACGGATCAGTCCTGGCACAACACAGGCGTCGCGTTTCGGACCGGGCAGGCGGGCGGCAAAAGGCTGGTGCAGCTCGCGCCCGGCGTGCTCCAAACTGTCGACCTCGCGGCGGTCGGCCTCGCTCAGACCGGCGAGCCGAAGGACGTCGGCCGTTTCGAGATCACCAATGCGCCCGCGGATCGCTGGGCCTATACGACGCCGATGCTGCGCGGCGTCAGCGAGAGTGCGCCCTATATGCACGACGGAAGCTTGAGGACCCTTGCCGAGGTGATCGAGTTCTACGATCGCGGCGGGGGAGCCAATCCGTCGCTCGACCCGAAAATCCGCCCTCTGGGTCTGACCGCGCAGGAAAAAGCGGCGCTCGTCGCCTTTCTCGAGGCGCTTTGAGATCCGATTCCCCGCTCGTTGGTCTCGGCGGGTTTGGCCTGTTTTGGACGGGCGCAGGCGCAAAACGCCCGCGACAAACATTGACTTGAACGCGCGCTTTCTCCTATATGCCTGCGATCGGCGCCGCTCCAAAAGGGGCGGCGAATGTTTTGTGACGGCTGTGCGTCGTCGCGGGCGCCGAAACTTTTTTGAGCCTTCTGCGGCGCGGCCGCCGACGGCGACAGACGAGACGAGCGCGGGAGCTGGGCGCAAGCCCCTTTCGCCAGCGGAGAAGAACGGTGAAACGGACATTTCAGCCCAGCAAGATTGTGCGCAAGCGTCGTCACGGCTTTCGCGCCCGCATGGCCACGGTCGGCGGCCGCAACGTCATCGCCGCGCGTCGCGCCCGCGGACGCAAGCGTCTCTCGGCCTGATCCGGCTCAATGCGGACGAGGCGGATGACTGCATGAAGGCGCAAGTCCCCGCCGAAGATGAGAAATCCCCGCGCCCGGAGACTCTGCGCCGGCGCGCGGATTTCGTGCGCGCGGCGCGCGGCGCGCGCGTCGCCCTGCCCGCCTTCACGGTGCAGATGGCCCCGCGGGAGATCAGCGACTCGCATGCGCCGGCCCGTTTCGGCCTCACCGTCACGCGGAAGGTCGCCGGGGCGGTGGGCCGCAACCGCATTCGCCGTAGGCTGCGCGAGGCGCTGCGGCTCGGCGGCGCCCTTGGCGCGAAGCCGGGTCGCGATTACGTCTTCGTCGCGCGGCCCGTGTCCCTCTCCGCGCCATTCGCCGAACTGCTCGCGCAGATGACTGAAGGACTCGCCAGATTGAACGATCGCGGCGCGGCGCATCCGAGACGCAAACAGGAAGACAGGCTTACGCGGCCATGAGTGAAAACGTTAAGAACATGATCCTCGCCGCGGCGCTGTCGCTGGTCTTCATCGGCCTGTGGGACTATTTTTACGCCTTCCCCGAGATCGACAAGCAGCGCCGGGCGCAGACGCAGCAGGAGCGTCTGGCGCAGGTTCCCAAGCTCGGCGCGCCCGAGCAGAAGACGGCGGCCGCGCCGCCCGTTAAGGTCGCGCCCAAGACCCGCGCCGAAGCGCTGGCGCTGAGCCCGCGAATCGCCATCGACACCCGATCAATCTCCGGCTCGATCGCGCTGAAGGGCGGGCGCATCGACGACGTCTCCTTGAAGAATTATCGCGAGACCGTCGACCCCTCGAGCCCGATCATCACGCTGCTCTCGCCCGAAGACGGGCCCAGCCCCTATTACGCGGAGCTCGGCTATCTGACCGCCGAAACGGAAAATGCGCCGGTTCTGCCGACCACCGAGACGCTTTGGACCGCGGATGCCGACGTGCTGACGACGGCAAAGCCGGTGACGCTGACCTGGGACAATGGCCGCGGCCTCGTTTTCAAGCGCGTCATCTCGGTCGACGACGAATATCTCTTCACCGTCAAGGACAGCGTCGAAAACAAGGCGGCCAATCCCATCACGCTTTTTAACTACGCGCGCGTGAGCCGCGTCGGCCACCCGCCATCCGCGGGCTATGCGGCGTTGCACGAAGGCTTCGTCGGCGTCGTCGGCGATGCGGGACAGGAAGTCACCTACGACAAGATCGAGAAGGAAGACAACGCGGTCAAGATCTTCAAGGGGGTCGGCGGCTGGGTTGGGCTGACGGACAAATATTGGGCGGCCGTCGTCGCGCCCGACCAGAACCTGCCCATGGAGGCGCGTTACGCCTCGATGGGCGGCGCGGTGAAAACCTACCAGGCCGATACGGTCAGCGACCAGAAGACGGTCGAGCCCGGGAAATCGGCGGAGGCGACGACCTATGTCTTCGCCGGCGCCAAAGTCGTCGACGTGCTCGACGCCTATAAGACGAGTCCTGGCCTGAAACGCTTCGATCTTCTGATCGACTGGGGATGGTTCTACTTCATCACCCGGCCGATGTTCCGGCTGATCGACTTTCTCTATAAGCTCCTAGGCAATTTCGGCCTCGCCATTCTGGCGGTGACCGTTATCGTCAAGCTCGCCTTCCTGCCGCTCGCCAACAAAAGCTATCAGTCGATCGCCAAAATGAAGGCGATTCAGCCAAGGATCAAAGAGCTGAAGGAAAAATACGGCGACGACAAGCACAAGTTCAACATGGAGCAGATGGAGCTCTTCAAGCGGGAGAAGGTTAACCCCGCGAGCGGCTGTCTGCCGGTGATCGTGCAGATCCCGGTGTTCTTCTCGCTCTATAAGGTGCTGGTCGTGACGATCGAAATGCGTCACGCGCCGTTCTTCGGCTGGATCAAGGACCTTTCGGCGCCCGACCCGACCAACGTCTTCAACCTGTTCGGGGTGCTGCCCTTCGACCCGACGCATGTCGCGATCTTCGGCCCCTATCTCGCGCTCGGCGTCTGGCCGCTGCTGATGGGCGTCTCGATGTGGCTGCAGATGAAGATGAATCCGGAGCCCGCCGACGAGATTCAGAAGACGATGTTCGCCTGGATGCCGGTGATCTTCACCTTCACCATGGGCGGCTTCGCCTCCGGCCTGCTGATCTACTGGACGTGGAACAATCTCCTGTCCATCGTGCAGCAGGGCGTCATCATGAAGCGCGCCGGCGTGAAGTTCGAGTTCTGGGACAATCTGCGCAAGACGTTTCAGCGGGCCTAGGGACGGCAGTCGGGCTTAGGCGGTCGGCAGTAGACAAGCCGACTGCCGATTGCCGAACGCCGACTGCCGATCTCATGCAAGAAACAGCCGAGACCGACTTCACCGAGCAGGGCCGCCTCCTTTTCGCCGGCCCCTGCGACTTCATTTTCGCGAGCGCCAAGGCGAGCGATCTGCCGGTCATCGGCCCGCCGGAGATCGCCTTCGCCGGGCGCTCCAACGTCGGCAAATCCTCGCTGCTCAACGCCCTGACGAAGCGCAAGACGCTCGCCCGCGTCTCCAACACGCCGGGGCGCACGCAGCAGCTCAACTTCTTTGCGCTCGGCGGCGGGCCGGACGCGGAGCGGCTGCGCCTCGTCGACATGCCCGGCTACGGCTATGCGGCCGTCGGCAAGGAAAAGGTCGCGAACTGGTCGCAGCTGATGCGCGACTATCTGAGGGGGAGAGCCAGCCTCGCCCGCGTCTTCGTGCTCGTCGATGGGCGCCGCGGCGTGAAGCCTCTCGACGAAGAGATGTTCGATCTCCTCGATCAGTCGGCCGTCTCCTATCAGGTCATTCTGACCAAGCATGACGAATTGAAGATGGCCGAGCGCGCGGACGTCATCGCCGCGACGACGAAAGCGCTGGAGAAGCGCCCGGCCGCCTTTCCTGAAGTGATTTTCACCTCGGCGCACAGCGGCGAGGGGATTCCCGAACTTCGCGGCGCCGTGGCGCGGCTTCTTTCCGAACGAAACGCTTGAATGCGACGGGCGCGGCGGGCTAGTTGGGCGCATAACCCTCTCCCGTGGGGAGAGGGTGGCCGCGAAGCGGCCGGGTGAGGGGCGCCCCTCGCTTCGGCCGGCGCAGCGTATGTGCAACAAGAATTCATCCCCTCACCCCGGTCCTCCGGACCGACCCTCTCTCTTTAGAGAGAGGGTGGCGCCCCGCGAGGCTCCATGATGACCGACGCCGTTGACACCGCGCTCCAGCAAGCCCGCATTCTCATGCAGGCGCTGCCGCATATGCTGCGCTACGACGACGCCATCGTCGTGGTGAAATACGGCGGCCACGCCATGGGCGACGATCAGGTGGCGCGCGATTTTTCCCGCGACATGGTGCTGCTCGAACAGTCCGGGGTGAATCCTGTCGTCGTGCATGGCGGCGGGCCGCAAATCGGCGCGATGCTGAAGCGGCTCGGCGTCGAGTCGCGCTTCGCCGACGGCCTGCGCATCACCGACGAAGAGACGATGGACGTTGTCGAAATGGTGCTCGCGGGCTCCATCAACAAGCAGATCGTCGGCTACATCAATTCGGAAGGCGGACGCGCCATCGGGCTGACCGGCAAGGACGGCCGCATGGTCACCGCCAAGAAGCTCGAGCGCCCCGACGGCGTCGACCTCGGCTTTGTCGGCGAACCCGACAAGGTCGACACGACGGTGCTCGATCAGGTGCTGGGTCGCGAGCTCATTCCGGTGCTGGCGCCCGTCGCCGAAGGCCCGCGCGGCGAGAGCTATAACGTCAACGCCGACACCTTCGCCGGCGCGATCGCCGGCGCGCTTCACGCCAAGCGCCTCATCTTCCTCACCGACGTGCCGGGCGTGCTCGACAAGGATAAGCAGATCATCCAAGAGCTGAAGGTCGGCGACATTCCCGGCCTCATCGCTGAGGGCGTGATCACCGGCGGCATGATTCCGAAGGTCGAGACCTGCATGTACGCCATCGAGCGCGGCGTCGAGGGCGTCGTCATTCTCGACGGGAAACTGCCGCACGCCGTGCTGATCGAATTGCTGACCGATCACGGCGCGGGAACGCTGATCACAAGGTGACGAACGAAGCCCTCATCCGTCGCCACTGCGTGGCGACACCTTCTCCCGCTTGCGGGAGAAGGAAGAACGGCGACGCTTCGCCATTGCGTTTGCGGCGATGATTGGCGCTTGCCCTTCTCCCGCTTGCGGGAGAAGGTGGCCCTCGCGTAGCGAGGGTCGGATGAGGGCCATTCAGTGAACCTCTTCATCCTCACCGGCGCGGGCGTCTCCGCCGAAAGCGGCCTCGGCGTCTTTCGCGGGACGGGCGCGGCGCTGTGGAAGCGCTACGATCCGATGCAGCTCGCGACGCCCGAAGCCTTCATGCGCGATCCGGCGCTGGTGCATGAGTTCTATAATGCGCGTCGGCGCAATCTCATCGCCGCTGCGTCAAACGCCGCACATATTGCGCTGGCGCGGCTCGAGGCGGGGCTCGCGCAGCGCGGCGACTCAATGACTTTGGTGACGCAGAATATCGACGATCTGCATGAGCGCGCCGGTTCGAAGCGCGTCATTCATATGCACGGCGAATTGCTCAAGGCGCGCTGCGCCTCATGCGGCGCGGTGCGCGATTGCCGGGAAGAGCTGTCGACCGATTCGCGCTGCGGCTGCGATGGCGCGTTGCGGCCGCATGTCGTTTGGTTCGGCGAGACGCCGCTCTATATGGAAGAGATCTATGCGGCGCTGGAGAGGGCGGATCGCTTCGTCGCCATCGGCACGTCGGGCGCGGTCTATCCGGCGGCGGGCTTCGTGCGCGAGGCGCGCGCAAGAGGTCTGCGCTGCTGCGAGGTCAATCTCGAACCCTCGGAGAACGCCGCCCAATTCGACGAGCGGCGCTATGGCCGCGCCAGCGAGATCGTTCCGTCATGGGTCGAGGAGATACTAGCGCGATGAATCAGCGTCATTCCCGACGCGCGAGGCGCGATCGGGAATTCAGGGCAGCCACAACGATCGCTCGCCTTGCACTGGATTCCCGCTTCCGCGGGAATGACCTGCGGCGACTGATGCAATGACCAAACTCTCGCCCGAGACATCGCGCTTCGCCGAGATCGACACCTGGGTGTTCGATCTCGACAATACGCTCTATCCGCAGACCGCCGACCTCTGGCCCAAGATCGACGCGCGCATCACGCTGTTCATGATGCGGCTGTTCGGCCTCGACGCCATTTCGCTGCGCGCCTTGCAGAAACACTATTATCGACAGTACGGCACGACGCTGCGCGGGCTGATGACCGAACATGGGATCGACGCCGAGGCCTATCTGGCCTTTGTGCACGACATCGACCGCTCGTCGCTGGCGCATAATCATTCGCTGGCGGAGGCGATCGCCGCGCTGCCCGGACGCAAGCTCATCCTCACCAATGGCTCGCGCCATCACGCCGTCGAAACCGCGAAGCAGCTCGGCATCGACCATGTTTTTGAGGATATTTTCGACATCATCGCCGCCGAGTTCATCGCCAAGCCGGATGAGGGCGCCTATATGCGCTTTTTCGAGAAGCTGAAGATCGAACCCACGCGCGCCGCGATCTTCGAGGACATCGACCGCAATCTCGTCGTGCCGCATGCGCGCGGCATGACGACGGTTCTGGTGCTGCCGGCCCATGACGAAGGTCCCGAGCGCGAAGCCTGGGAGATCGCCACCGGCGACGAGCCGCATGTGGATTTCGTCACGGATGATTTGGTGGGATTTTTGGAGGGGTTGGTAGGATAGTGTCGCCTGCACCCATCGTATGCCGACTCTAGCAAAAAAACGTCCTCAGGTCAGATAATAGCTATTCGTATGTCGACCGCTCGCCGCCACCACTATATTCCGCGCTTTTATTTGAAAGGCTTCAGCAAGCCCCGCAAACGTGGACGCGAGCATTATGTGCACGTCTATGAACGTGGGGGGAGGACCTATCAATCGAATATCACCGGTGTCGCTGTCGAATACGACTTCAACACCATCTCTGTAGATGGGCACTCGCCCGATGCCTTTGAGAAAGGTATGGCGGCATTTGAGGCTGAAGTAGCGCCGGCGCTTTTCCGCCTGCTCGAAACCGGGAGGTTCCAGAATGACGAGGACCGTATCCTTGTTATGAACCTAATAGGTACAATGGCAATGCGTAATCCACGCTTGCGTGAAGTGTGGCGTGATTTTCACGAAAGAGTTTCTTACGTGATTCTCGATATCTTGACGGCTAACAAGGATAGATGGGAACGACACCTGGAAAAAATGAAAAGAGATGGATACGAACCGGGGCATGAGGTTCCTTATGATAACGTCCGCAAGATGGTCGAGGAGAAGGGATTCAAACTGGAATTGCAGAACGAAGCTCATATTAAAATGGAGGTACATAGTTTAGATACTTTGTTACCGCTCCTTATTTGCAGGAAATGGATGATCTTGAGAGCTCCTTTGGCATCGCCGGGATTCCTTACATCTGACGATCCCGTCTGCTTGACGTTGGACGACCCCGAATTTCGGGGTGGTCTATATCGACCTGGCTTCGGGCTCCGCAACACGTCGGTAACTGTGCCCTTAGGACGACATCTCGCAATTGTTGGCAAATTCGAGGGACAAGAGGAGTGCCTACCAATAAACGAAAAGGGAGTTGCACATGTGAATTCGATTATCATCGCGCACTCGGATAGGCGCGTATTCGCAGCAGACAATCATTTCTTTTACATGAGTGGAATGGACGAAGAGCTAAGGCCAGCCTCGAAGTTACCGACCGACGCGCATTTTCGTCCGCGAAAGAAAAACTCTTAGCTAAGCCAACAGCGCTCTTGCCTTCGCGAGCGCCAACGCCACTTCCACCTTCGTCGCTGCGCCTTTCTTCTTGCCTTGCGCGCGCGCCAATCGAGACTCTTCACCTGATCGGCGAGCGCGGCGGAGGGCTTCGCGCCCGCGAGCGCGACTTCGAACGGATAGCTTTTCGCCGCGGCGCTGGCGCACTGTTTCCGCGTCATGGCCGGGCTTGTCCCGGCCATCCACGTCGGGACGTCGCGCCAATGCCGCGGGACTTGCGTCACGGCGCCGCGTGGATGCCCGGCACAAGGCCGG
Source organism: Methylocystis sp. SC2 (assembly GCF_000304315.1). Classification (NCBI taxonomy): domain Bacteria; kingdom Pseudomonadati; phylum Pseudomonadota; class Alphaproteobacteria; order Hyphomicrobiales; family Methylocystaceae; genus Methylocystis; species Methylocystis hydrogenophila. The sequence continues at coordinate 2,881,664 of NC_018485.1, forward strand.
GCATGACGCGGAGAGGGCGCGCCATGTTTCTCTTCATTGCGCGACCATCATCATCGCCTGTGGTCCGGCCATCCGCGCCCCGTGTTGAACTCCCCTCGCCATAGTCTTACAACCGCGCCAGCCTTCACCGCATCATTTTCGGGAATTTCATGCCGCACACGGGACTTGAGACGCTCATCACCGCCGCTTTCGAGGATCGCGCCAATATCACCGCCGAGACCCAGGGCGACATCCGCCGCGCCGTCGACAGCGCGCTGCGTCTGCTCGACGCAGGCAAGCTGCGCGTCGCCGAAAAGATCGAAGGCATGGAAGGCGCTGAAAGCTGGCAGGTCAATCAATGGCTGAAAAAGGCCGTGCTGCTGTCCTTCCGCCTCAATGACATGGCGGTGATCGCCGGCGGGCCGGGCGGCGCGACCTGGTGGGACAAGGTCCCCTCGAAATTCGTCGGCTGGGGCGCGGCCGAACATGGCGCTGCGGGTTTTCGCTCCGTGCCCGGCGCGATCGTGCGCCACTCCGCCTATGTGGCGCCCGGCGCGATATTGATGCCCTCCTTCGTCAATCTCGGCGCCTATGTCGACAGCGGCACGATGGTCGACACCTGGGTCACCGTCGGCTCCTGCGCGCAGATCGGCAAGAATGTGCATCTTTCCGGCGGCGTCGGCATTGGCGGCGTGCTGGAGCCGCTGCAGGCGAACCCGACCATCATCGAGGATGATTGCTTCATCGGCGCGCGCTCCGAGGTCGTCGAAGGCGTTATCGTCGGCAAGGGTTCGGTGCTGTCGATGGGCGTTTTCATCGGCGCCTCGACCAAGATCATCGACCGCGCCACCGGAAAGATCCATGTCGGCTATGTGCCGCCCTATTCGGTGGTCGTCTCCGGCAGTCTGCCGGGCAAGCCCTTGCCGGACGGGACGCCTGGCCCGTCGCTCTATTGCGCAGTGATCGTCAAGACGGTCGACGCGCAGACGCGCAGCAAGACGGGCATCAACGAGCTCTTGAGGGATTGATGGACGCGGAGCGCCTGCGCTTTCTCTATCAAACGGAACAGGGCCGGATCGACCGCGCGACCTGGCGGCGCGGCGCCGGCGCGCTCGTCGCCGTTCTCTTGCCGCTGACGCTGATCTGGTTCGCGCTTGCGCCCTATTCGGTCCACGATCTGGCGACGACGCCCTTCTTCGCGCCGATGACGATCCTCGCCTATGCCTATGTCATCTTTTACGCCTTCGCCGTGATGTTGATCGTCGTGAGCTTCATCAATCTTTCGGCCAAGCGCTGTCGCGACCGCGGCCTCAACCCGCCGCTCGGCCTCGCGAGCCTCGCGCCGCTTCTTGCATTGCTTGCCGGCGCCGCGCATTTTCTGCAGCCGCGCGTCGCCGAGGTCATGTCGCGCTGGTATGTCTGGGGCGTCGACGCGCTCTTTGTCGCCGCCGCTCTGTGGACCATCTATGAATTGGGTTGGCGGGAGGATGATGCCGCTGCGCAATGAGGAAACGTTCGTTCCGCTTGAGCGCTGCCGTCGTTACTTGACATATTGGTCGCTCCGACCGATTTTTCTCGCATGACCACGCCGATCCAGATTGACGCCCGCTGGGACGACGATGTGCACGTCTGGATCGCGACTAGCCGCGACGCGCCGGGACTGGTCGTCGAGGCGGCCTCCTGGCAGTCGATGATCGACGAAGTTCGCGCTGTCTTGCCTGAGTTGCTCGAGCTCGACGCGGCAGGCTTGCGGGAAGTTTCGCTTTCTTTTAAGGCGGAGACGCATCTCGCGCTCGCCGCCGGCTAATGGCCGAGTTCTATCCGCAGATCGTAGCGCTTCTTGTCGCCGCCGGGTGTAATTTGGTGCGCGCTGGCAAGGGCAGCCATGAGATCTGGCATAGTCCGATCACGAACCGGAATTTCACATTGCCTCGCACGACCAAATCGCGTCATACGGCGAATGAGGTCTTGAAACGGGCGGGGCTGCCGAAAGCCTTCTAGAATGACCGAATCCCGCGCTGTCGCGCTCACGCGCGAACTCATTCGCTGCCCGTCCGTGACGCCGGCCGACGCCGGCGCGCTCGACGTTGTCGAGAAGGCGCTGAAGTCGGCGGGATTCGAGACGCATCGCATCGTCTTCTCCGCGCCGGGCACGCCCGACATCGACAATCTCTTCGCCAAGATCGGATCAGGCGCGCCGCATCTCGCCTTCGCCGGCCATACCGACGTCGTGCCGCCGGGCGATCCCGCGCGCTGGCGCTTCGAACCCTTTTCGGCAGAAGTTTCCGACGGGCGCGTCTATGGCCGCGGCGCCTCCGACATGAAGGGCGCCATCGCCGCATTCGCCGCCGCGGCGCTCGCCTATGTCGAGCGGCGTGGCGCGCCGCACGGAACGCTCTCGCTGCTCATCACCGGCGATGAGGAGGGCGTGTCGATCAATGGCACGGTGAAGCTGATTGAATGGGCGGCGGCGCGCGGCGAGCGCTTCGATCACTGCATCGTCGGCGAGCCAAGCAACGCCTCGACGCTCGGCGACATGATCAAGATCGGCCGGCGCGGTTCGCTCAGCGGACGCATTCGCGTCATTGGCAAGCAGGGCCATGTCGCCTATCCGCAGCGCGCCGAAAATCCGGCGCCGATCATCGCGCGCATCGTCGCTGCGCTCTCCGGGCACGAGCTCGACAAGGGCACGACGCATTTCGAGCGCTCCAATCTCGAATTCTCGACGATCGACATCGGCAATCCGGCCGTCAACGTCATTCCCGGCGAAGCGCGCGCGCAGTTCAATATCCGCTTCAACGACGTCTGGACGCATGAGTCGCTGAAAGAGCGCATTCTGCAGGTGATCAAGGAAGCGGCGCCGACCGCGAATGTCGAAGTCGAATTCCCGCCGTCGAACGCCCACTCCTTCATCACCAAGCCCGGCCACTTCACCGAACTCGTGGCTGACGCCGTGCGGCAGGTGACGGGCCGGACGCCCGAACTCTCGACGACCGGCGGCACCTCCGATGCGCGCTTCATCGTCAATTATTGTCCGGTGCTGGAGTTCGGTCTCACCAATGAGACGATTCACGCCGTCGACGAGAACGCCCGCGTCGCCGATATCGACGGGCTCTGCGCAGTCTATGCGCGCATCATTGAGCGCTATTTCGAGCCCGCATCCGCTCGATGAAGGCGGCCCAAACCGGGTTGGGCGTCCATATTTTGTCGAGGTCGGCGCGGGCGCGCGCCTCTTCCATGCCTGCGCTGATTCGATAAAGATAGAGGAAAGCCGAGACCCGGTAGTTGGCGATGCAGTGGACATGCGTCGCTGAGTCGCCGGCGGCTTCAAAAACCGCGCGGAAGCGATCGAAATCCTCTTCTGTGGGATTTTGAAAGTCGACCGGAATATGCGTGTAGCGCAGGCCGAGCGCCGCCAGAATCTCGGCTTCGTTCTTGAGCGCCTTCTCACTGGTCGCGGGAGCGAGATTGATGATTTCGCGCACGCCAAGCGCGGCGATCTCATCGAACTGCGCTTGCGTCGGCTGGCCGGACGTGGTGGTGCGTTCATCGAGACGCAGCCAGTTATAGATGTCGTTGGGATCGGCCACTGGCGCTCTCACGCGTTGCGTTTCATTGCGACGGCGTCACCCCCGCGCGGCGAGCGGCACCACATTGTGGAGCTGCGTATCCGCCGATTCGAAGAAGCGGCGCAGGTTACGCGCCGCCTGGCGGATGCGCTGCTCATTCTCGACCAGCGCGAGCCGGACGAAACCCTCGCCATGTTCGCCGAAGCCCTCGCCCGGCGCGACCGCGACGTCGGCCTTCTCGATGAGGAGCTTTGAAAATTCGAGCGTCGAAATATTGCGGAAGCGCTCGGGCGCCGGCGCCCAGGCGAACATCGAGGCGCGCGGCGCCGGAATATGCCAGCCCGCCTGCGCGAAGCTCTCGACCATCACGTCGCGCCGCCGCTTGTAGATCGCGCGCATCTCGCGCACGCAATCGTCCGAGCCGTTGAGCGCCGCCGCCGCCGCCACCTGCACCGGGGTAAAGGCGCCATAGTCGAGATAGGACTTCACCCGCGCCAGCGCCGACAGCAGCCGCTCATTGCCGACGGCGAAGCCGATGCGCCAGCCGGCCATCGAGAAGGTCTTCGACATCGAGGTGAATTCGACCGTCACATCCATCGCGCCCGGCACCTGCAGCACGGACGGCGGCGGGTTGTCGTCGAAATAGACCTCGGCGTAGGCGAGGTCGGAGAGCACGAAAATTTCGTGCTTCTTCGCGAAGGCGACGAGGTCTCTGTAGAAGTCGAGCGAGGCCACCTCCGCCGTCGGGTTTGACGGAAAGCAAACGATGACCGCGATGGGCTTGGGAATCGAGTGGATGATCGCGCGCTCCAGCGCGACGAAATAGTCGGGCGTCGGCGCCGAGGGCACCGAGCGGATGACGCCGCCGGCCATCAGAAAGCCGAAGGCGTGGATCGGGTAGGAGGGATTCGGGACCAGCACCACGTCGCCCGGCGCGGTGATGGCCTGCGCCATATTGGCGAAGCCCTCCTTGGAGCCGAGCGTCGCGACGACCTGCGATTCGGGGTCGAGCGCCACGCCGAAGCGGCGCGCGTAATAGCCCGCCTGCGCCCGGCGCAGCCCGGCGATGCCCTTGGAGGCCGAATAGCGGTCGGTGCGCGGCTTGCCGGCGGTCTCGACGAGCTTGTCGATGACATGTTTGGGGGCGGGCAGGTCGGGATTGCCCATGCCGAGGTCGATGATGTCGGCGCCGCCGGCGCGGGCGCGCGCCTTGAGGCGGTTCACCTGCTCGAAGACATAAGGGGGCAGACGCTTGATGCGATAGAAATCCGACATACTGGCTTTGTTCCGGAAGGCGCGAAGCGGGAAGTCTAGCGCATTTTGGCGCGGGCGTCAGGGGCGGGCGCCAGGGCTCCTGGGCCGATCGGAGGGCTTCCTCATCCTGAGGAGCGTGCGCAGCACGCGTCTCGAAGGGCGAGGAAGCCCGTTTTCGCGTATTCTTCCTCACCCTTGTCCTTCGCCGACGTCCGACGCCCCCATCACTCCGTGGTGACGATGACGAAATCCTTGCCCGAGCGGCTGTCGGGCGACAGCGGCGCGTCGGTCAGCACCATGGTCATGCCGGGATGCATGCGCGCCTGCATCGCCGCGTTGAAAGACGGGTCGGCGCGAAGCCGCTGGATCACATCCTGGTCCGGCGCGAGCGTCGCATCCTCGTGATGATGCGTGATCGCGCTCCAATGCATGCCGCGCGAATTCTGGTCGGCGCCGTTCAGCACGAACACATGCGAGCCGAGCTTGTCGCCGCCCTCCAAGCCAAGGACGGATTTCGCCACCACATGGTCGTTCTCGATCAGCTCGATCACATGATCGGCGGATGAGGCGACGACGCTGGTGACGGGGAAATTCTCGGCTTCCGTCCAGTCGGAGGGATGTTTCTTGCCCTCGAGGCCCGAGAGCACCTGCTCGAACTCCTGTTCGGCATAGCCGCTGAGCACCATGCCGGGATGGGTCAGCTCCCAGGGGTCGGTATGGGCGCCGGCGATGATGACCGGCGTGCCGATATGGGTGACGCCGAACAGCAGTTCGGAGAATTTCGCCGGCAGCCGCACGCAGCCATGCGAGGCCGGATAGCCGGGAAGATTCCCGGCATGCAGCGCGACGCCCGACCAGGTGAGGCGGTTCATGTTCGGCATCGGCGCGTCGTCGTAGAGCGACGAGTGGTGATTGCGGTCCTTCTCCAGCACGACGAAGACGCCGGTCGGGGTCGTATGTCCGGGCTTGCCGGTCGAACAGGTGGAGGCGGCGATGCGGATGCCGTTGCGATAGACATGCACGCGCTGCTGGGGAAGCGACACGACGACGGAGACGGGTCCCTTCAAGGCGAGTTCGGGGCGCCAGATGAACTCGCCCGGCTTGAGCCGGCCGATCTCCGCCATCTTCTCGTCGCCGAACGCGCGGCGCCCGGCGATGACGGCGCTCGCCAGGAGCATCGCGCCCATAAATCTACGGCGGTTCGCTGCAATGATGGTCATGACATGCCCCCAAAAACATGGTCCCCCAAGGTCCACGCGTAACGAATTGCGGGTAGCACGGACAGCTAGGTTAACAAAGTGCGCCGGGGCACAGGCGATGCAACCGAGGCGATCGGAAAGGACGAGTCTGAAGCGGGGAAGCGTCGCGGGTTGCAAACCTCTCCCCATAAGCGGGCGAAGCGAGGGTGAGGGGCGGGGCGTGCAGCGGAACGGCCCGAAGGCTCCGAATCCGCACGTGGCGGAGGGCCCGCTGTGCTCCAAGGGCTGAAGCAGACGCCAGGGCCGCTTTAGGCCCCGACTTCTTGGCCGAAAACGAGGGTATTTTGTCCTTGCGGCGAGTCGAGGCCCGCGTGACGATCACGTCATGGAAAAGGCATTCTCCAAAAAGCGATCCCCTGAAGACGCTCGGTTCCGTCGGGTCGGGTTTTTAGTCTACCCCGATTGCCAGAGCCTAGATCTGTCAGGTCCATTCGAAACGTTCTATTGGGCCAACCTTATGTTGAGCGTGCTGAGAAAGCCGCCGACCTACCACTCCGTCGTGATCGCTCAAACGGCGGGACCTGTTCGGACGATGTCCGGACTGCAGATCATGGCCTCCCATAGCTACGGCGAGATGGTTGAGGGATTGGACACCTTAGTCGTTGTGGGTGGCACGGGTTGCGAAGCCGTCATCGAAGACTCTGCGCTCCTCGAATGGGTGCGGTCGATAGCGCCCAAGACGCGTCGGATCGTTTCGATTTGCACTGGCGCGTTTGTTCTAGCGCGAGCAGGCCTCTTGGACCGCAGGCGCGCGACAACGCACTGGACTTATGCAGACCGTCTGGCGAAGGCGTATCCCTCCATCGAAGTCGACGCGAGCCGCATCTTTGTCCGTGATGGGAATGTTTACACATCAGGAGGGATCACAGCAGGTATCGACCTAGCCCTATCTCTGGTGGAGGAGGATCTGGGTAGGGAAACGATGCTCGGCGTCGCACGCGCGCTGCTGGTATTCCCGAGGCGACCGGGCGGTCAATCGCAGTTCAAGGGGCACGCCGGCGTACTGGACAAGCCTTTACGAGCGGAGGTCAGCGAACTTCAGACATGGATGCTGGCTCATCCTGAAGCGGACCTGAGCGTCTCCGCGCTGGCGGATCGCATGGCGATGAGCGAGCGCAGTTTCTCGCGCCTGTTCCGCAATGAGACTGGTCAGACGCCCGCCGAATTCGCCGAACGAGCGCGCGCGGACGCGGCGCGCTCCAAGCTTGAGCACACGAATTCGTTGATCGAGGTGATTGCGATGGAATGCGGCTTCGGCAACGCCGAGAGAATGCGACGCACTTTTCAGCGCCTTTTCGACGCCAGTCCTGCCGATTACCGAGCGCGCTTCCGATCGACGCTAGACCCCTGACTTAGCCGCGTAACGGCGATTTCGGCGCAAAAAGCTTCATTCAAATTGAGCCAACGACAACATGGGAGGGACCCCGTGCGCATTCTCTTTTTGACTTCCGCACATAACAGCCTCAGCCAGCGGCTCTTTGTCGAACTCGCCGAACGAGGGCACGAGATTCGGGTGAGCGTTGTCGCCAGTGGCGCTGAGATGATCGAATCCGCCGAGCAGCACGCTCCGGATCTGATTGTCGCGCCGATGTTGAAGATCGCGATTCCAACGGAAGTTTATACCCGCACGAAATGTCTGATTGTGCATCCGGGCATCAAAGGCGACCGAGGACCGTCGTCGCTGGACTGGGCCATCACGACCCACGAAAAGTCATGGGGCGTCACCATTCTGGAAGCCGCTGAGGATTTCGACGCGGGGCCAATTTGGGCTTCTTTGGAATTTGCTCTCGATTCAGATCCGCCAAGCAAAAGCAGTCTCTATCGCGGCCCCGTGACTGAAGCCGCTCTGTGCGGCGTGCTCGAAGCGATCGCGCGGATCGAGAGGGGCGAAGTTCAGTCTGGAGGCTGGCGGCCGGAGCCCCTCTCCGAGGCGATGGCATACGCGCGAGGCCGTCTTCGCCCCTCGATGAAGCAGGCGGATCGCTCTATTGATTGGGAAAAGGACTCGGCGGCGACCGTTATCAGGAAGTTGCGCGCCGCGGACAGCGCTCCGGGCGTTTTGAGCAAGTTGCTGGGCATAGACTGCTTCCTTTTCGGCGCTCACGCAGAGGATCGCCTGAGAGGCGCGCCCGCTCAGATCCTCGCGCAGCGTGATGGCGCGATCTGCATCGGCGCCGTCGACGGCGCTGTTTGGATTTCCCATCTGAAGGCGAAGAGCGATCAGGCGCACAGTGACATTTGCCGCCTGGCTCAGATCGGCGCTGGCTGCGAACGATGCGCGGAAGAGTTCTGCGCCGCTGCTGGAATCAAGCTGCCCGCTACTCAGGTGTTGGGTCCGCTCCTTCGCGATACGCCCGACGCGCCACTGGCGATCGATGCGCCGGACGATCATCAGACGTATAGGGAAATCGTCTATCGCGAAGAAGACAAAGTCGGCTATCTCTCGTTTGATTTTTACAATGGCGCGATGAGCACGGCGCAATGCAAGCGTCTGCGCGACGCTTTCCTTTACGCCCGCTCGCGTCCCACCAGAGTCATCGTGCTGCTCGGCGGACGCGATTTCTGGTCGAACGGCATCCATTTGAACGTGATCGAAGCGAGCGCTGATCCGGCTCAAGAGTCGTGGCGAAACATCAACGCCATGGACGATCTGGTGCATGAAGTCATCAACACCATGTCGCATATCGTGATCGCGGGCATGCGCGGCAACGCCGGCGCAGGCGGCGCGATTCTAGCGTTGGCGGCCGATCAGGTTTTTGCGCGGCCCAACGTTGTTCTTAATCCTCACTACCGCAGCATGGGGGAGCTCTACGGTTCGGAATATTGGACCTATTTGCTCCCAAAGCGCGTTGGGCAAAAAAAAGCGCTGGAACTTACGCAGGGCTGCCAGCCTCTCGGCGCGCGGAAGGCTTGCGAGATCGGCTTTCTCGATGAGGTCTTCGGCGAAGAGATGGACATGTTTGAAAAAGAGCTGAGGCTGCGCGCCATGGCGCTGGCGCAGGGGCCCGATTACGCCGCGCGGCTGGTGAAAAAACTCCAGCGGCGGCTGGATGACGAATTGGCCAAACCACTGGCGAGTTATCGCGACGAGGAGCTCCAGTGGATGCGGGCGAATTTCTTTGGACCTGACCCCGCCTATCATGAGGCGCGTCGGCGCTTTGTCTTCAAGGGCGCCCCGCCGATGCGCGTCTCAAGCGAGCAGACTTCGGCGTTCCAGCGCGGCGACGCTAAATTGGCGCGTTGGAGAGAAGCGCGTCAGGCTGGAAATTGTGAAACGACCTTGGGGCAGTCGCTGGAGAATGACCGCGGGCCATTACATCTGGCCCGGGCGTGGACGGATCTGCTGCAGGTCACCATTCGGCGGCTCTTCGCACCGGCTCCATGACGCGAGGACGTGGAACGCCCGCGCGATCGCTGGCGCCACTCTAGGAGTCGTTCTCCGCAATGTCGGCGCGGGCCTTTCGCGCGATCTTCAGCAGCGCCGCCTTCGGGTAAGGCTTTCCCTCGCGGCCGGGGTTGGCGCAAAAATCGGGCGCAAAAATCGGGCGCAAGATCGCTGGCGCAGACAATGCTCAAACCGCTGCGCCGCGCCTCATATTGTAATGAAATACTGCGGCCGATGGCTTGTCTCGGCCGCAGGTTATTTACTACGCTCTATTCAACTATCCCGCGTGCACGGCCGCACGACACTGCGCAGGAACAACCTGTTCCGAGCCATCCGGGCTCGCGGAGCAGGCAGGTCTTCACGCCGGTCGCGCAATAATATCCTTCGCTCGCGACAGGCGCGGCAGCGGCTGCGCCGTAATAGCCGTACCCCGATGGATAGGCGGAGCCGTAATAGCCGTAGTTATAGGGGCTTGTTACCGCCGCGCCGACCGCCATGCCGTAGTAGCCGGGCGCCAAACCCCGACCACAGCGGTGCCATGCGGAAGCTGGGCTCGAAATCGACAGCATCGTGATTGAGATCGCGGCGGCGAGCGCCGCAGTCATGATCTTGCGTGAGGTCGTCATTGGCAAAACTCCTGGGCCGGGCTCAGCCAGGCCCGTGTTGGACACAACCCCAACGCCCACCCTTATAACGCCAGCCCCGCTTTGCTTGTTCCCGCCCATCAGGGCGCGGAACGCAACGGCGGGGTGGCGCGTTGGACGCCAACGCTTGCGCCAGCCTCATTTCAAAAATTGGCGTGACGCCCGGTCCGCAAGCAATGTCCGCAAGCAATGTCCGCAAGCAATGTCCGCAAGCGATGTCCGCAAGCGATGTCCGCTCTTGGCGCTGCTGAGAAAACTACCCCACCTCGCTCGCCCAGCGCTCCGAGCGAAACGCCCGCGCGATCGCCTCGGCGCGGGCGCTCTGGCGCGCCTCAAGGTCATTCTCCGCAATTTCGGCGCAGGCCTTGAGCGCGATCTCCAGCAGCGCCGCCTTGGGGTAAGGCTGGCCCTCGCGGCCTTCATGGGCGCAAAAATCGCTGGCGCAGACCATCATCAAGTCGCGAAATCGCTCCGGCGCGTCGAACGCCCCCAAGCGTTCGAGCATCAAGGCGACAGGGCCGGCGCGCATTTTCGAAACGCGATGCACGCGTTCGCACTCAGCAAGCGCCAGCAGGGCGAGAGCCTTACATTCCGCCGGCGGGCGAAAGCGCGCGCAGATCTCCTCGATGCGCGGGCGCCCGCGCTCGACATGGCGGTAATGCACGGGAAGATGTTCGCGCGGCGAATCCGACTTGCCGACATTCATCGCCAGCAGCGCGAAGCGCACGGGCAGGGATGCGCCGCGTTTGCCCGCCGCATCGAGCGATCGCATCAGATGTTCGCCGAGATCGACTTCGTCCTCGCCATCGGAAATCTGCGGCACGCCAAACAGCGATGCGACTTCGGGGAGGATTTCGACGAGCGCGCCGCAGCCGCGCAGCGTCTTGATCAGTTTCGACGGCGCCGGGCTCATCAGCCCGCGCGCCAGCTCCGGCCATATCCGCGCGGGGTCGGCGTCGACGAGATGGCCGGCCTCGACCTGTTCAAACAACAGATCGAGCGTTTCCTCGTCCGGCTCGTCCTCGGCTTCGGCGAGCAACGCCGCCATGCGCAGAATGGCGAGGCCGGGGTCGGTTTGTCCGTAGTCGAACAGGGAGTCGGGTCCAAAGGCCATGGCGAAGCCTCGTCGAAGGGTTTTGTGCGACATGCAAGGCTCTTGCCGCGCGCCCCCGCCGCAGGGTTCCCGCGCCAGCGCCGCCGCGCATCAAAACTTGTGCAGATGCGAAAGCAGCGGTGGGGCCGAACCGCGCCCTGTTGCAAACTGCCAAGGTTAAATTTTTACCGATGGAGTTTGCAGATGCTTCTCGAAAAATCGGTCGTGCGCGCGGCAAGGGGCGCGGGAGCGCCCGTGGATTTCTCCGGCGACTAGAAAAAAAGAACTCGGCTCGATCGCCACCTTCGTTCAGGAGGGCGACGCTCTATCAGGCAAATATGTGAGCGCGGTGAGCGAGGGCGGCGCGTCCGCGACCGGCGTTCTCAGCGGATTCGTCGATGGCGATCTGATTTCCTTCGTCGTGCGCTGCTAACGGGCGGGCTTGGCCGGCGCGTCGGGCGTGGCGACGCGGCCCCCCCGGCGCCGGTTCTCGGCCGCCGCCGCTTCGAGCCCCGCGCCCATGGCGCGCAGATCTGCAGCCGACTTGCGCTTTGGATCTTTGACCGGCGTCGGGTCGAAGGCGCGATACTGCAACTGCTCGGACCGCGAGTTGCGCACGAAATCCTGCGCCGGCGGCGGCGGGGTGCGCAAACCGGTCGCGTCGAAGAGCCGCCCGATGAAGGCGCCGCCGCTCGAGGGCGCGTCCTGCGCCCGCGCGGCGCCGGCGGCGAGGCCGAGGAATGCTAACGTCAGTCCACAGCGAATAAATGAAGAGGTCGGCATGGAGCATAATCCGCCATGAAATTACGGCACCAGTTGGGTCGATTGTTAGTGACGAGTCTGTAACAGCGTTTTTTCAAATCTTCCCTTTTTGATTGGAGGCGCGTAAGAATTTTAGTCTTCGAAGTTTCGAGATTCGCAATATGGCCGTCGACAAAAATTCACTGCTCACAAGCTTTAACAACGCTCAGGCGCAACTAGTCGTCCAGACAGCTGATCTTCCCTTAGGAACTTTGGCGGACATGGTCGAGAATAAGGCAATTGACCTCGAGCCAGGATTTCAGCGGCGGGAACGTTGGTCCGTGGATAAGCAGTCTGCTTTAATAGAATCCTTTCTCCTTAATGTCCCTGTGCCACCGATTTATTTAGCCGAAGAAAAAGATGGAACGTACACTGCGATAGATGGCAAGCAGCGATTGAAGGCAATTGCAGATTACATCATGAGTAGGTATGCCCTCAAAGGTCTCGAGCGCTTAACTATTGCTGAAGGGACTAGATTTTCTAATCTTCCCACAGAGATAATTAATTCATTGAAATTGAGGCCATTTCTAAGGGTTGTTACACTTCTAAAGCAGACGGATGCATTACTAAAGTATGAAGTTTTTCTTAGACTTAACAGAGGTGGTGAATCCCTCAATAACCAAGAAATTCGTAATGTAGCGTTTCGTGGGCGTCTAAATACGAGAATATATGAACTGTCGTCCCATCACTTTCTCTGTGATAGGTTAAAGATAGACGGAGTTAAATCCGCTGCTTTTAGAGAAATGGACGATGCTGAATATGTATTGCGCTTCCTTACTTTACGGGAACAGGTTAACGGAGGGTTTGGTGGAAGTTTGGGAAAAGAAATGGACAGTTTTATGCAGACACATCAGTATGCGAGTAAGGCGCAGGTGGAGAAATTTGCTTCACAATTTAGCATTGCTATTGAACGTTGCGAAGCCCTCTGGGGTGACAAGGCCTTTCGTCGCCCTGAAGGGAATGATTGGCGCGACCAAACTTTAGCAGGAATGTATGACGCGCAAATGCTCGCCGCATCCTGCGTGACCACAAATGTATACAGAAATGCAGTGAAAAAGACGAAGCAGCTGTTAGCGGGGACTAAAAGGCTCTTCTCGGACACCGAGTTTGATAAGGCTGTTCGAACAGGCACAAATACCCCTGCGCGAATTGCCTATCGTTTCAATAAGATGAAAGAATTATTGGTGCATTTAGGTTAGTTTGGAGCCGTTCAGTGCATAGCGCACGGTACGAATTTTATCGCGATGTCAGGACCATGCTCCGCTTGCTCAAGCATGAACTACTTACGGATAAATTTCCTCCTTCAGACACTCACAACGATGGCGCTAGGATTTTGCGACGGGGGTTATCCGTTTCAGCATTTTCGCTCCTTGAGTGCTACTTGGAAGATCGACTGGAAGAGTTGACAGCAGAATTAAGCAGATGTTGCTTAAATTATTCAGATTTTGGTGAAAAGCTCCAAAAGTTTTTAACCGTAGATGCTCTTTTAGGGCTAGGAACTCGCATTAATTTTGAAAAAAAATCAAGCCGGCAACGGTTAGTTGAATCATTTCTGCCGCGCATCGCGGGATATGCACTAAATCCGCCACTGTATACCGCTATTGGATTTAGTCCAAAGGGCTCTAACGTATCCAAAGACGATATTAAAGCTGTACTATCCGCGCTGGGCCGCGAGGATGCTTGGAACGAGCTGGGAGGTCTAGCCCGATTAATCGGATCATCGCGTATAAGCTTGGATAATGATTATAGTAATCTGGCGTCGACAAGACATAGCGCTGCGCATGATAGCTCCACGAATATTCCGACGAGTGACCTACAGAGCCATCTTGAATCAATAATAGTGATAGGAATAACGTTTGACGTGCTTGCAACAACTCTGGTCAAATCGCATCAAAAGGCAAAAAGTAAGAGTGATCTCCCCATAAGATTAACTTCTTTGAATTTCCCATTCCGGTTTTTGGACGAACAGGTGAATGGCAAATGGTACGAACGGCGAGGCGGTTCTACACGAACAATTAAGGCTTATGCGTCTGAGCCTGAGGCTCGGTTGGGAGCGACTCGTAGAAGAGGCGGTGCATTTGTTATTTTACGCGACCCCAGGCAGATTCCAATGGAACTAATATAAGGCTTTGGCCTTAGGCGATCTGCGCGTAGACCGCGTCGATCTTCGCGCCGCGGTTGAGGCCCCGGCGGATCGAAATGTCGAGCCCTTCTTGGCGCGCCTGCGCGCCGTGGCGCCCCAGCAGGCGGCGCGCCGCCGCGTCGCTCTCGACGAAGGCGAAGCCGGTCGGCCCCCAGGACGTCTGGCCGCCGCCGGTCGCCCCGTCGGCGAGCAGCCGCGCGACGGTCGCCTCGACCTTGCCGCTGGTGAACCGGCGCCCGCCCTGCGCCGGGGCGAAATGATCGCCGACGATCTCCTGAATGCGGGTCACCGCGGCGCCGAAGGGGGCGAGCTCCCTTTCCGCGAGCGCCGGCAGGATCTGCATCAGCACCAGCCGGCAAACCTCGCCGCTCGTCACGGCGTCGAAGGGCGGCAGTTCGGCGAAGGCGTCGCGCTCGTCCGAGCCATGCAGGCCGACGTCGCCCGGATCGCGGACCAGCAGCACGCGCCACGCGTCGGGAAATTCGGCGCGCGCGACGACCGGCGGCGTCGTCGTGTGCGGGCCGCGTCCGCCGTCGACAACGACGCCGCCCAGCTGAAACAGGCCGGCGCCGAGCCCGGAGCGCGCGCCGCGCGCCATCAGCGCCGCGTCGGCGGCCGGGTCGTTCGGCAGGTCCTCGAGACGGCGCAGCGCCGCGCTGACCGCCAGCGCCAGCTGGGTGCCGGAGCCAAAGCCCGCATGGGCGGGAATCGCTTCCTCCAGCGCCAGCCTGTGGCGCTGCGTCAGGCCAAGCGCCTCCTGCGCGCGCGCCAGCAGCGCGGCGGCGCGTTCGGCTTCGGGGCCGTCGACGCAATTTTGATCGGAGCGGGTCAGGGTCAGCCGGGTCGCCGGCGCGTCGAGCGCGAGGCCGACGCCGCCGAACTTGCGCCCAAGGCCGCCGTTCATATCGAGGAAACCCAGATGCAGCCGGGCGCTCGCCGCGACGCTTACCTTTGCCGGCATGCCGCCTCTTTTGGTCCAACTGAAGACTTCGGGTCGGTTTAGGCTATAACGCGTCTCGACGAAAGAATGTTGCGGCGCATGGCGGCGTTGGCGCGCCGCGCAAGAAGGGAGCCTCAGATGGCGAAGGAAGAGCGCGCATATTCCGAAGACGAGGTCGTCGCGCGGCTGAAGCGCGAACTGCCGCATTGGCGCTACGAGAACGGCTGGATCAGGCGCAAGTTCAAGACGCACGGCTGGAAGGGCACGCTGATGGTCGTCAATACGGTCGGCCATCTCGCCGAGGCCGCCTGGCACCATCCCGACATCGCCGCGTCCTACGCCTGGGTCGAGGTGAAGCTTCAGACCCATACGGCGAAGGGAATCACCGACAAGGATTTCGAACTCGCCCAGAAGATCGAGGAGGTCGTCTCCTGGCGCCCTGGCAAAGCCGGCGGCGCGCTCGAAGGCACGCCCGAGACCGATCAGCGCTTCGCCTATGTGAAATACGACGACTGACGGAACGCGCGCGTGGCTTTCGACCTCCAGGCGATCGCGACAGCGCGCGATCGCTTTCTATCGCTGATCGGCGCGCGCCCCGTGATCATGGGGATCGTCAACGTCACGCCCGATTCCTTCTCCGACGGCGGGCGGTTCGCGACGCGTGACGCCGCGCTGGCGCAGGCGCGGACGCTCGTCGCCGAGGGCGCCGACATCGTCGACGTCGGCGCCGAGTCGACGCGTCCCGGCCACACGCCGCTCACCGCGGCGGAGGAGTGGGCGCGGCTGGAGCCGCTGCTCGCCGCGCTGGTGGCGCAGGCGGGCGCGCCGGCGTCGATCGACACCTACAAGGCTGAGACGGCGCGGCGCGCGCTCTCGCTCGGCGTCTGTCTCGTCAATGACGTGTGGGGTCTGCAGCGCGATCCTTCGATGGCGCCGACGATCGCGCAAGCCGGGGCCGCCGTGGTGATCATGCATAATCGCGAGACGACGGAGCCGCAGATCGACATTGTCGCCGACATGAAGCGGTTCTTCGCCCGCTCGCTCGAGATCGCGCGGCGCGCCGGCGTGCCGGAGCGGCATATTCTGCTCGATCCGGGGATCGGCTTCGGCAAGAGCCGCGAGCAGAACTATGACGCGCTGCGCGCCGTTCCGGAGCTGCTGGCGCTGGGATTCCCGCTGCTCATCGGCGTCTCCCGCAAGTCAATCTTCAAGAGCCTCGGCGACGGCGTTCTCGAGGGACGGCTCGTCGGCACGCTGGCGGCCAATCTTCTCGCCGCGCGCGACGGCGCGCAGGTCTTTCGCGTGCATGACGCCGCGGAGCATCGCGCGGCGTTCGACGTCATGCGCATTCTCGCCGCGCGCCCGGGAGGTTGACGATGCGGGTCGGATTTGGGCTTGGCAGCAATCTTGGCGACAAGCCGGCCAATATTCGCGAGGCGCTGCGGCTGATCGAGGCCTGCGGGCTGGCGCGGCTCGATCGGGTCTCCCGGATCTATCGCACGCCGCCCTGGGGCGATCTCGACCAGGGGGATTTCGCCAACGCCTGCGCCATTGGCGATACGGCGCTCGCGCCCTATGAGCTGCTCGCGGCGGTCAAGAAGATCGAGGCCGACATGGGCCGGGCGCCGACGCGGCGCTGGGGGCCGCGGCTGATCGACGTCGACATTCTTTTCCTCGGCGACCATGCGATCGACGATCCGGAGCTGACCCTGCCGCACAAGGAGCTTTTCCGCCGCGGCTTCGTTCTCGCGCCGCTCGCCGAAATCGCCCCTGAGCTCGAACTCGACGGGATCAGCATGCGCGCGGCGCTGGCCGGCGCTGACGCGAGCGGCGTGCGTCCATGGTCGGACGAATAGCCGCCTACCCCGGTTGGTTGCATGTCTTCGCGGCGCAGCATTCGCTGCCGCTCTGGACTTGAGCGCGGATTTCGCAATTCAACAGTCTCCATGATAACAATGACCTATACAGTATTGTGCGCTGCGCCATGGCGCTGCTTGAAGCCCTGCTAGGGTGGGTGATTAACTATCCACTAGGGTTGCATTAGCTATTCGATAGATTGTTTTGCTCTATACTAAGGGGTATTGTGAATATTGGGGGTTATTGGAATGTTGCGGCACGCTGAGCTGGGTCTGCGGTCTGCCCGTTGAAGGGGTTGGATTTGGGATTTTGGCTTAGGCGGCGACGTCGGTTTTCGTCCGATAACAACAAGCAGCCGGGTTCTGGGGATTTTGGAATGATTTGCTCGCCTTTGGGCGGGGGATTTTCTGGAATTTTTCGGGAAGGCTGCGGCAAACAAGGGCGGTTTTGCGTGTTTTTAGAAGAAGACGCGCTTTCGCTTTGCTTTACGAAACGAGGACGAAGCGGCTCCGTTGTGGGAGGCGGAGCGATACCGGTCACGCGCAATTCCCTGGGAGCACATTGGAGGAGAAGGGTATGAGCTCAACGACTGACACAGCAGCCCGGGCTGCTGCTGGCACGGAAGCTGTAGTTGACCTGAAGGGCATGTGGATCGGCCTGGCCGTTCTGAACGGGTTCTATCTGGTCGTTCGCATTTACGAGCAGATTTATGGCTGGCGCGCTGGCCTGGACTCGTTTGCGCCGGAGTTCCAGACCTATTGGATGTCGATCCTTTGGACCGAGATTCCGCTTGAGCTGATCTCGGGCATTGGCCTTGCGGGCTTTCTTTGGAAGACGCGCACGCGCGACTTCTCGACTCTGACGGCGCGCGAAGAAATGCGCCGCCTGGTTGTCGAAGTGCAGTGGCTGGTGGTTTACGCCGCGGCCATTTACTGGGGCGCGTCGTTCTTCACGGAGCAGGACGGCACCTGGCACATGACGGTGATTCGCGACACGGACTTCACGCCGTCGCACATCATCGAGTTCTACATGAGCTACCCGATCTACTCGGTGATCGCGGTCGGCGGCTTCTTCTATGCGAAGACGCGTCTTCCGTATTTCGCCAAGGGCTATTCGGTGGCCTATCTGATCGTGGCGATCGGCCCGTTCATGATCATCCCGAACGTCGGCCTGAATGAGTGGGGCCACACGTTCTGGTTCATGGAAGAACTGTTCGTCGCGCCGCTGCATTGGGGCTTCGTGTTCTTCGGCTGGATGGCGCTCGGCGTGTTCGGCGTCGTGCTTCAGCTGCTGATCAACATTCAGCGTCTGATCGGCAAGGAAGGCGTCGCCCTCCTGACCGAGTAATCCGAGACGTCGCCGCCCGCTTCGCGGCGGGCGGCGTCTGGCTCTGAGCTTTTCGCGAAAAACCAGAGAGCTTTTGCCTGTCGCCTTGGCGCGTGGGTTGGCTTGTTGCGGTCGAGCAGGGTCTTCGGGCGCTGGGGTGATCGGGAGCGAAGGGCTTAAAGCGATGCGGTCGGCGGGATCTCCGCCGTCCGGGCGCCGGCGGCGGGAAGGCCTGCCGGAGGCCATAAGGAAAGAACTCGGGCTTTACGAGTTCGAGAAACACCAAGGAGAAGAGTGATGTCACAATCGAAAAGCGGGGGGGCGGTCGGTCCGTTCAACTCCGTCGCCGAGGCGGCGGGTTGCGTTCAGACGGTCGACTGGATGCTTCTTGTTCTTCTGTTCTTCGCCGTTCTTGGCGGCTACCACGTCCACTTCATGCTGACGGCGGGCGACTGGGACTTCTGGGTTGACTGGAAGGATCGTCGTATGTGGCCGACGGTTGTGCCGATTCTCGGCGTGACCTTCTGCGCCGCGGCGCAGGCGTTCTGGTGGGTGAACTTCCGTCTGCCGTTCGGCGCGGTGTTCGCGGCTCTTGGCCTGCTGATTGGCGAGTGGATCAACCGCTACGTCAACTTCTGGGGCTGGACCTACTTCCCGATCAGCCTTGTGTTCCCGTCCGCTCTGATCGTTCCGGCGATCTGGCTTGACGTGATCCTGCTTCTGTCGGGCTCCTATGTGATCACGGCGATTGTTGGTTCGCTGGGCTGGGGTCTGTTGTTCTACCCGAACAACTGGCCGGCGATTGCGGCGTTCCACCAGGCGACGGAGCAGCATGGTCAGCTGATGACGCTTGCGGATCTGATCGGCTTCCACTTCGTCCGCACGTCGATGCCGGAATATATCCGCATGGTCGAGCGCGGCACGCTGCGCACCTTCGGTAAGGACGTTGTGCCGGTCGCGGCGTTCTTCTCGGGCTTCGTCTCGATGATGGTGTATTTCCTGTGGTGGTTCATGGGCCGTTGGTATTCGACGACCAAGATCATCGACACGATCTAAGCCGCGTCGCGGGCTGCGGCGCTGAACGGGCGCCGCGGCGGCCTGCAAGAAAGAAGAGCGGCGGGCTGGACGCTTATTCAAGAGCGAAGGTCCGCTGCGAGAGACAAGACCGGTTGGCGCGCGAGGCGGCGGCCGGGAAGAGGAACCTGGGAGGTTTATCGATGAAAAAGTTCGTCAAGCTCGCCGCGATTGGCGCGGCGGCGGCTGTGGCGGCGACCCTGGGAGCTGTTGCTCCTGCGTCGGCGCACGGCGAAAAGTCTCAGCAGGCGTTTCTTCGGATGCGCACGTTGAACTGGTATGACGTTCAGTGGTCGAAGACGACGGTGAACGTCAATGAAGAGATGGTGCTGTCGGGCAAGATCCATGTGTTCTCGGCCTGGCCGCAAGCGGTCGCCAATCCGCGCGTGTCGTTCCTGAACGCCGGCGAGCCCGGTCCGGTTCTGGTGCGCACGGCGCAGTTCATCGGCGAGCAGTTTGCGCCGCGTTCGGTGTCGCTTGTTCCTGGCAACGACTACGCCTTCTCCATCAACCTTCGCGGACGTCGCGCGGGCCGTTGGCACGTTCATGCGCAGATCAACGTCGAGGGCGGCGGTCCGATCATCGGCCCCGGCCAGTGGATCGAGATCAAGGGCGACATGAAGGACTTCACCGATCCGGTGACGTTGCTTGACGGCTCGACGGTCGACCTCGAGACCTACGGCATCAGCCGCGTTTATGCGTGGCATCTGCCGTGGCTTGCGGTCGGCGCGGCGTGGATCCTGTTCTGGTTCGTGCGCAAGGGCATCATCGCTTCGTATCTCCGTGTCGCCACCGGCAAGGTTGACGAGCAGGTGACCGACGACGACAAGCGGATTGGCGCGATTGTGCTGGCGTTGACCATTCTGGCGACGATCGTCGGCTACGCCGTGACCAACTCGACCTTCCCGCGCACGATCCCGCTGCAGGCGGGCTTGCAGAAGCCTCTGACGCCGCTCGTTACGGACGGCACGGCGGGCGTCGGCAAGGAGCGCGTGACGAGCGAGCTGAACGGCGGCGTCTACAAGGTTCCTGGCCGTGAGCTGACGATCAACGTCAAGGTCACGAACTCGACCTCCGAGCCGCTTCGCCTTGGCGAATATACGGCGGCCGGCCTGCGCTTCCTGAACCCTGACGTGTTCACGACGAAGCCCGACTTCCCGGACTATCTGTTGGCGGACCGCGGTCTGTCGACGGACCCGACGCCGATCGCGCCGGGCGAGACGAAGGAAATCGCCGTGAAGGTGCAGGACGCGCGTTGGGACATCGAGCGTCTGTCTGACCTGGCTTACGACACCGACAGCCAGATCGGCGGCCTCTTGATGTTCTTCTCGCCGACGGGTCGCCGCTTTGCGGCCGAAATCGGCGGACCGGTCATTCCGAAGTTCGTCGCCGGCGACATGCCCTAAGCGATACTGACGAATTGAAACAACAGCCCCCGGCCCAAAAGGCCGGGGGTTTTCGTTTGCGGCCGACCCGCCCCGATCGTCGAGCGGCGTTCGCCGCGCCCAGAAAAATCCCGCGCAGGGCGAACATGCGCGGCCTTGGCGCCGTGACGCTTCTATTTCTCTGTTTCTACTGGCGCTTGTTTCATCACGCGACGCTCACTATAAAATACGGGGTTAAGGCTGCCTCGTGACCGGCGGAGCATTGGAGCGCCGCCCGGGAGGCCGCGCCCCTTCCACCGCCTCGGCATTGCGCCTGAGGAGCCCACGGCGAACACGATGTCAGACCTCTCCGAAGTCTTTCGCGCCGGCGCGGCGAACGCCTGGATTTTTGCGCCGAGCGCGGTGGCCTTGGGCGCGCTGCACGGACTCGAGCCGGGCCACTCTAAAACGATGATGGCGGCGTTCATCGTCGCGGTGCGCGGCACTGTGGCGCAAGCGGTGCTGCTCGGCGTCGCGGCGACAATTTCCCATACGGCGATCGTCTGGGCCGTGGCGCTGACCGGGCTTTATCTCGGCGCGCAATTGAACGTCGAGGCGAACGAGCCCTATCTGCAGATTGTCTCCGGCGCGTTGATCATCGGCGTCGCGCTCTGGATGATGTGGCGAAGCTGGCGCGATATCGCCGCCAAAGGCGCCGTGACGGCGTCTGCGCGCGAAAGCGGGCTGCTTCCGGCCGGCGCCGGCGCCGCGCATGGCCACGCGCACGACGGAGACCATGTTCACGGGCATGTTAACGGGCATGTCCATGCGCATGTCCATGACGATGTTCACGACGATGTTCACGCCCATGACCGCGGCGTGCCGCATAGCCATCAGGAAGAGGCATTCGAGAGCGAACTCCTCGACGTCGATCCCACCGTCTACGCCGACGCGCATGAGCGCGAACATGCGTTGGATATCGAGCGGCGCTTCGCCAGTCGGCGGGTGACGACCGGACAGATCATTCTCTTCGGCCTGACCGGCGGGCTCATCCCCTGTCCCGCATCGATCACCGTGCTGCTGCTCTGCCTGCAGGTCGGCCGCATCGGGCTCGGCGCGCTGCTCGTGCTCTGCTTCAGCGTCGGTCTGGCGCTGACCCTCGTGCTCGTCGGGGTGGCGGCGGCGCTCGGCATGCGTCACGCCGCGTCGCGCTGGCCGGGATTGGAGGCGCTGGCGGCCCGCGCCCCCTATGTTTCAGGCGCGATCGTCGCCGCGGTCGGCGCCTATACGATCGCCATGGGCGCAGCCGCGCTGGGGTAGCGTTATTTGCCGAGGTGAAACGCCGACTTCGTCACCTTCGCGCTGATCGGCGCGTCGAGGAAAAAGTCGAGCACAGCGTCGACCCTCGGATCGACGGCGTAGGTCGAGAAGTCGGTCATGCCTTCTTCCGCCAGAACGCCGACGTCGATGAAGAAATTGCCGCTGCAGCTCTTTGCGGGACGAATGAGAATGGCGTGCGCGGCGTCCGCCACGATCTCGGGCTTTCGCGACCGGCGCAGCAGTTCGTCGCCGCCCAGAAGATTGCCGACGGCGGCCGTGGCGATCGCGGTCTCCGGCCACAGCGAATTCGCCGCGACGCCGTCGGCGGCGAGATCGCGCGCGAGGCCGAGCGTCACCAGGCTCATGCCATATTTCGACATTGTGTAGGCGAGGTTGGGCGAGAACCACTTCGGGTTCAGATCCAGCGGCGGCGACAGCGTGAGAATGTGCGGATTGGCGGATCGGCGCAGATGCGGCAGCGCCGCCTTGCAGCACAGATAGGTCCCGCGCGCGTTGATCTGATGCATCAGATCGAATCGCTTCATATCGAGCGCGTCTATCCCGCGCAGATCGATGGCGCTGGCGTTATTGACGAGAATGTCGATACCGCCGAAGCAGGACACGGCCTGACTGACCGCCGCTTCGACCTGATCGTCGAAGCGAATGTCGCAGGGCACGGCGAGCGCCTGTCCGCCCGCCGCTTCGATCTCCGCCGCCGCTGTGTAGATCGTGCCGGGAATTCTCGGGTTTTCGGTCACGCTCTTCGCCGCGACGACGACATTCGCGCCGTCGCGCGCGGCGCGCATTGCGATGGCGAGTCCAATTCCTCGGCTCGCGCCGGTGATGAAGAGCGTCTTGCCGGCGAGCGAGCGCGTCATTGCAGGCGTCATGCCGCGCCCGCGCCGTCAGTCGTCCTTGAAAGCGCGCGCCGCCTCACGCGGCGACCTGCGCCGGATAACCCGCTTCGGTGATCGCCTTGGCGAGCGCCTGCGCGTCCTTGGGCGCGGGCGTGACGTCGACCTTGCCGGTGGCGAGATCGACCTTCACGTCGGCGTTCGGCTCGACGGCCTGCACCGCCTTGGTGACATGCTTCACGCACATATTGCAGGTCATGTCTTGTACATTGAACGTTGTCATTGCTTCCTCCTTGAATTCCCTTTGCGCCGCTTCCGTTTCGATCGGCGTCGCCTGCGGGCCGTAGTCGGCGACGGCGATGACCGGAGCCTTGAAACGGCGCAGGCGCAACGCATTGGTCAGCACGAAAACACTCGACAGCGCCATGGCCGCCGCGCCGAACATCGGCGAGAGCAGCATGCCGTTGACGGGATAGAGCGCGCCCGCCGCGACCGGTATGAGCACGACGTTATAGCCGAAGGCCCAGAACAGATTCTGCTGGATGTTGCGCATCGTCGCGCGCGAGATCGCCAGCGCCGCCGGCACCTTGGCGAGATCGCCCGACATCAGCACCACGTCGGCGGCTTCGATCGCGATGTCGGTGCCCGTGCCGATGGCGATGCCGGCGTCGGCGGCGGCGAGGGCCGGCGCGTCATTCACGCCGTCGCCGACGAAGGCGATTTTGTTGGCCTCGCGCAGGCGTTCGAGCGTCGCGACTTTTCCGTCCGGCAACACGCCCGCGACCACCTCGTCAATGCCGAGTCTCGCGGCGATGGCTTTCGCCGTGCGCGCGTCGTCGCCGGTGATCATCGCGGTTTTGACGCCGAGCGCATGAATCGCGTCGATCGCGGCGCGGCTCGTCGGCTTCAGATCGTCGGCGACGGAGAGTATGGCGCCCAGCTTCCCGTCGACCGCGACGTAAAGCGGCGTCTTGCCTTCCTCGGCGAGTCTCTGGGAGTCCGGCGCGAAGGGCGAAGCGTCGAGGCCAAGCGTCGCCATGAAGCGCTCGGCGCCGATGGCGACGGTCTTGCGATCGACGATTCCCGTGACCCCCATGCCCGCCACGGATTTGAACTCGGCGCAGGGCGAAAGCGAAAGGTCAGCGGCCTTGGCGGCGACGACCAGCGCCGCGCCGACGGGGTGTTCGGACTGCGCCTCGACGCTCGCGGCGAGCCGCAGCAACTCCTTCTCCTGCTGGCCGGGCGTCGCGACGAGATCGGTCAGGCGCGGCTTGCCATAGGTCAGCGTGCCGGTCTTGTCGAAGGCGATGAGGCTGACGTCGCGCAGCGTCTGCAGGGCTTCGCCCTTGCGAAACAGCACGCCGAGCTCCGCCGCCCGGCCCGTTCCCGTCATGATCGCCGCTGGCGTCGCCAAGCCCATGGCGCAGGGACAGGCGATGATGAGCACGGCGACCGCGTTGACCAGCGCGTAAGTGAGGCTCGGCTCCGGTCCGATCAGCATCCAGACGACGAAGGTCAGCGCCGCGACGGCGAAGACCGCCGGAACGAAGACGGCGGTGACGCGATCGACCATCGCCTGGATCGGCAGCTTGGCGCCCTGCGCCTGCTCGACCATGCGGATGATGCCGGCGAGCGTCGTATCCGCGCCGACGCGAGTGGCGCGAAAGGAGAAGGCGCCGGAGCCGTTGACGGTCGCGCCGGTGACGGCGGCGCCCGGCCGCTTGGCGACCGGCGTCGGCTCGCCGGTGACCATCGACTCATCGACATGGGACGAGCCCTGCGTGACGACCCCGTCGGTCGGAATGCGCTCGCCCGGCCGCACCAGAACGATATCGCCGACGCGGACGTCGTCGATATCGACGTCGACGGTGGCGCCGTCGCGCTCGACGCGGGCGGTTTTCGGCTGAAGCCGCGCCAGCGCGCGGATCGCCTCCGACGTGCGGCCCTTGGCGCGCGCCTCGAGATAGCGGCCAAACAGGATCAGCGTGACGATGACGACCGCCGCCTCATAATAGACATGCGCCGAGCCGGCCGGCAGCACCTGGGGCGTGAAGGTCGCAACGGCCGAGTAGAGATAGGCGCTGAGCGTGCCGGTGGCGACGAGCGCGTTCATGTCGGGCTGGCGCCGCAACAGCGACGGAATTCCCTTGAGGAAGAACACAAGGCCCGGCCCAAACAGCACGACGCTGGCGAGCAGGAAGGAAATCTCGTGGATCCTCGCCTCGCCGATCACGCTCATCGTCCAGTGATGGACGGCGGGGATGAGATGTCCGCCCATTTCGACTGCGAAGACCGGCGCCGTCAGGACAGCGGCGACGATGAGGCGGAAGCGCAGTGCGCGCATCTCCTCCTCGCGTCGCATCCTCTCGCGATCGGCGCCGCCGGAATCGGATTCGATGGCTCGCGGCTCATAGCCGGCTTGTGAAATCGCCCGGCGCAGGCGGTCGGTCAGGCCAGGCCCGGCGAGCGCGCGCACGGTGGCGCGTTCTGTCGCGAGATTGACCTTTGCCTCGATCACGCCTGGAACGGCGCTGAGCGCCTTTTCGACATGCGAGACGCAGGAGGCGCAGGTCATGCCGCCGACGCCAATCTCGATCGTCTCGACCACCGCCTCGTAGCCCGCATCCGAGACCGAATTGACGAGTTGCGTGAGACTCGCCCCCGGCGCCAGCGAAACCTCCGCCCGTTCGGTCGCGAGATTGACGCTGGCGGCGTTAACGCCCGGCGTATGCGCAAGCGCTTTTTCGACATGCGATACGCAGGAGGCGCAGGTCATGCCCCGCACGGTGAAGTCGAGGCGTTCGCCGCCCGGTAATGGAGTTTGAGCGTTCATGCTTGCCGCCTCATTCGCAACGCCCTCAGCGCATCAGTTTAAAGCCACCGCCGCGTGCGCGCCACATAGGACCGGTAGTCGTCGCCAAATTTCCCAAGAAGATGCCGCTCTTCGGGCTCGATCGCCAGCTTCGTCAGTCCAAAAACGAGAACAGGCGTCAACAACAGCGTGAAGGGCGAGCCGAGGAACAGACCAAGCCCAAAGATCAGGGCGACATGCGACACATAGATCGGATTGCGCGAAAAGCGGAACGGCCCCTCGGTGACGAGAAAGGACGCGGCGCGATGCGGCATGATCGTCGTCTGATGGCGCGAGAGGATGCGAAAGCACCAGACGTCATTGGCCAACGCGAGGACGGCGATCGCTGCGCCGGCGAGCTGCGGCAGCGGGGAGGACGCGCGGTCAACGAGCGACGCCCCTGTCGCGGCGTCGAGCGCGAGCCCGGCCGCCAGGGTCATCGCCATCAGGACCGGCGGCCAGGGAATCTGGGAAGGGGGCGCGCTTGCGCCGATCTGCGCGTTCATCGCGGCTCCTATCGGTGGGAACGCTTCTCTTTAGATCGCGGTTGCGGGCGCGCGTTTCAAGTGCGCAGTTGTCAAGGGCGGCTTGACGGCGGTCCTGCAGGCTGTCAGGATCAGCTTGACACCTCAACGTCCGGGACATGCGAAATGCTGGCGTTGCCCAAACGTAAGCTGCGCTGCTCATTCTGCAAGAAGTCGGAGACCCAGGTCGCGCGGCTCATCGGCGGGGCCGCCGGCGGATTTATCTGCGAAGATTGCGTCGGGGTCTGCAACACGATCCTTGACGCCGCGCCTTCGCCGTTCAAAAGCTGGGACGATCTCACCGACGAGCAGCTGTTGACGTCGATCAAGGCGAGCGAGGCCAGCGTGGCGGCGCTGCATTCGCTGATTCACGCGCAAGTCGCGGCGCTTCGCAAACGCGAGGTGAGCTGGACGGCGATCGGCAAGGCCCTGGGCGTTTCCCGACAGGCCGCCTGGGAGCGTTTCTCCTGATAGAGGATCGATCCTTCATGCTCGAGCGCTATGCGCAGGATCTAGCGAGCCTCGCCGCGCGCGGCAGGCTGCGCGCGCTCGCTTCGCGCGTCGGGATGGATTTCGCGTCGAATGACTATCTGGCTTTGGCCGAGTCGCCGGAACTCGCCGCGGCCGTGACGACGGCGCTCGCGCGCGGCGTTCCCGTCGGCGCCGGCGGTTCGCGGCTGTTGCGCGGCAATCATCCGGAGCATGAAGCGCTGGAAGAGGAAGCGGCGCGCTTTTTTGGCGCGGAAAGCGCGCTCTATTTCAGCGCCGGCTTTACCGCCAACGAAGCGCTGCTCTCGACCGCGCCGCAGCGCGAAGACCTCATCCTCTATGACGCGCTCGCGCACGCCAGCGCCCATGAAGGCATGCGATTGGCGCGCGCCCCGAATGTGAAGTTCGCCCATAATGACGTCGGCGCCGCGGAGGAGGCGATCCGCGCCTGGCGCGAAAAGGGCGGCCGCGGGCGCGTCTGGATCGTGGTCGAGAGCCTTTACAGCATGGACGGCGACAAAGCGCCGCTCGACGATCTCTTTGCGCTCGCCGAGCGAAACGAAGCCTTCCTGCTGATCGACGAGGCGCATGCGACGGGCGTCTATGGACCGGGCGGGCGTGGACTCGCCGCGCGCTTTGAAGGCGCGGAGAACATCGTCACTTTGCATACATGCGGCAAAGCGCTGGGAGTCGCCGGCGGTTTGCTCTGCCTGCCGCGCATGTTGCGCGACTTCATGATCAACCGCTGTCGGCCTTTGATTTTCGCCACGGCGCCTTCGCCCCTCATCGCCGCTAGCGTGCGCGCGGCGCTCAAGATCATCGAAGCGGCCGACGATCGGCGCGCCGAGCTGATGTCGCGCATCGATGTCGCCGGCGCCGAGCTGCGGCGGCTCTGCGCGATCGAAGCTTCGGGCAGCCAGATCCAGCCGATCATCGTCGGCGCCGATGTTCGCGCCACCACGCTTGCATCGCGTCTGCAGGCGCATGGCTATGACATTCGCGCCATTCGTCCGCCAACGGTGCCGAACGGCTCTGCGCGCTTGCGCATCGCCTTGACGCTCAACGTGAGCGATGATGACGTCGCGCGCATGATCGCGCATCTTGGCGAAGAGCTCGCGAGGCTCGAACCATGAAGCGCCGCTTCGTGATCGTGGGAACGGACACCGGCGTCGGCAAGACCGTCGTCTCGGCCGCGATCGTCGGCGCGCTCGACGCCTATTATTGGAAGCCGGTGCAGTCGGGCCTCGATGGCGAGACGGACTCGCAGATCGTCGCGCGTCTTTCCGGCGCGCCGGCCGCGCATATCTTTCCCGAAGCCTGGCGGCTGCGTCGACCGGCCTCGCCGCATCTTGCCGCGCGCGACGAGGGCGTCGAGATCGACGCCGCCGCGCTGAATCCGCCGCCATGCGACGGTCCTCTCGTCATAGAGACGGCCGGCGGCGTGCTGACGCCGCTCAGCGATCGCGCATTGACCATCGACGTGCTCGAACGCTGGCGCCTGCCTGTCATACTCGTCGCGCGCACGCGCCTCGGCACGATCAATCACAGCCTGCTCACGCTCGAAGCCTTGCGCAGGCGCGCTATTCCGGTAACGGGAATCATCTTCTGCGGCGACGCCGACGCCGATGCACAACATTCGATCGAGAGGATCGGCGGCGCGCGCATTCTCGGCCGTCTGCCGAAGGTCGATCCTTTGAATAAAAAGACGCTCGGCGCGGCGTTTAACGCCGCAATCGCGCGCGACGCCTTCGGGAGCGGCGCGTGAGCGTCGTCACTGACTCTCCGATCTGGCGGCCCTTTACGCAGCATGCGCTGCAGCCCGGCGCCTTCAAGATCGCGCGCGCCGAGGGCGCCTGGCTCGAAGCCGAGGACGGCAAGCGCTTTCTCGACGCCATTTCATCCTGGTGGGTGATTACGCACGGCCATCGCCATCCGGCGATCATGCAGGCGATCCGAGAAGCCACCGAACGGCTCGATCAGATCATCTTCGCCGGCTTCACCCATGAGCCGGCGGAAGCGCTGGCGCGGCGCCTTGTGGCGCTGACGCCGCCGGGACTCGACTACGTGTTCTACTCCGACAGCGGCTCCACCTGCGTCGAAGTGGCGATCAAGATGGCGCTCGGATTCTGGCGCAATCGCGGCGAAGCGCGCACGCGCATCGTCGCGCTCGAACACGGCTATCACGGCGATACGATCGGCACGATGTCCGTCGGCGCGCGCTCGCCCTTCAACGCGCCTTACGAGCCGCTGCTCTATGAGGTCTCGCGCATCCCGTTCCCCGCGCGCGGACGCGAGCAGGAGACGCTCGACGCGCTGGAGCGCGCCTGCCGCGACAGACCCGCCGCCTTGCTGGTCGAGCCGCTGATCTTGGGCGCGGGCGGCATGCTCATCTACGGCGCCGAGACGCTCGCGGAGATGCAGCGCGTCTGCGCGCGTTACGGCGTGCTGTTCATCGCCGATGAGGTGATGACGGGCTTCGGCCGCTCCGGAACGCTCTTCGCCTGCGAACAGGCGGACGTCATTCCTGACATCGCCTGCTACGCCAAGGGGCTTACCGGCGGCGCGCTGTCGCTCGCCGTCACCATGTGCAAGCGCGAGATTTTCGAGGCGCATCTGTCGCCGGAGCGCGCGCGCGCCTTCTTTCACTCGAGTTCATACACCGCCAATCCGATCGCCTGCGCCGCCGCGCTCGCCAATCTCGACGTGTGGGCGACGGGCGCGCCCGCCGCGCGTGTGGCGGCGCTCTGCGACATGCAGGCGACGCGTATAGCGGGCTTTGCGAATGACGCGCGCTTCTCCAACGTCCGCCAGCTCGGAATCGTCACGGCGCTCGATCTCAATGTCGCGCAGGGCGGCTATCTGGCGACGATCGCGCTCGATCTCATGCGCTTCTTCAATGCGCGCGGGCTCGTGCTGCGCCCGCTCGGGCCGACGATCTATGTCTTTCCGCCGTACTGCGTCGAGGAAGCCGAACTCGATCTCGTCTATGACGCGATCAGCGAGGCGGCCGATTGCTTCGGCCGATCTGCGTAGCGCGATCGTCAGCCTTTGATCTCCGTGCGCACGCTCTTGCCGCGTCCCTCGTCGGCGACGGCGTTCTTGCGCGCGAGAAAGTCGTCCTTGAGCGCGCGCCGCAAAATTTTGCCGACGTTGCTCTTGGGCAGGCTCTCGCGAAATTCGTAATAGCGCGGAACCTTGTAGCTCGTCAGTTGCTCATGCGCGAAAGCGCGCAACTCTTCGCGCGTGAGGCTCGGATCGCGCGCCACGATGAACGCCATCGGCGCTTCGCCGGAATGTTCGTGCGGCACGCCGATGACGGCCGCTTCCTTCACTTTGGGATGTTCGACCAGCACGCATTCGACTTCGTTGGGATAGACGTTGAAGCCCGAGACGAGGATCATGTCCTTCAGCCGATCGACGATCTTGATCAGCCCGTCCGGCGCCATCACCGCAATGTCGCCAGTCTTGAGAAAACCGTCGGGAGTCAGGGCGTTCGCGGTCTCATCCGGCCTGCGCCAGTAGCCGCCCATCAACTGCGGGCCCTTGACGCAGAGTTCGCCGCGCTCGCCAAGGGGGACGGGCGCGCCCTCGGGCGAACGCACCGAGACTTCCGTCGAGGGGACGGGATAGCCGATCGCGCCGGTGAATTCGGCGATCGTCGGCTTGTTCACCGTTACGATCGGCGACGTTTCGGTCAGTCCATAGCCTTCGACGATCGGCTTTCCCGTCAGGGCCTTCCACTTTTGCGCCACGACCTCCTGGGTCGACATGCCGCCGGAGATGGTCAGGAGCAGATTGGAATAGTCGACCGAGCCGGCGGCGGAATGGTCGGCGATGGCTGCGTAAAGCGTGTTGACGCCGGAGAACAGCGTGAATTTCGATTTGCGCAGCGTCGCGATCAGGCCTTTGATGTCGCGAGGATTGGCGATCAGCAGGCAGCTGCCGCCGGTCTTCACCACCAGCATCAGGCACGCCGTCAGTCCGAAGATGTGATAGAGCGGCAGCGCCGTCACCATGATCAGCGGCTTACCTTCGAGGTAGGGCTTCAGCCAGGTCCACGACTGTTCGACATTGGCGGCGACGTTGCGATGCAGCAGCATGGCGCCCTTGGCGATGCCGGTCGTGCCGCCGGTATATTGCAGAAAGGCGATATCTTCCGGCCCGATCTGCGGCGGCTTGAACGGCTCCTCGGCGCCCGCTTGCAACACATGCGCGAAGCCGACGCAGCCGGGCAGCCGATAGGCGGGCGTCATGCGTTTGACCCAGCGCGAGACGAAATTGACGATCAGTCCGCGCAGCCCCATCAGATCGCCCGGCTTCACAATCACCGCACGTTCGACTTTCATTTGCGGCCAGGCGGCGGCCGCCGTATGCGCGAAATTTTCGAACACGAACAAGAAGCGCGCGCCGGAGTCGTTCGTCTGGTGTTCGAGTTCATGCGGCGTGTACAGCGGATTGACGTTCACCACGACGCCGCCCGCGAGCAAGACGCCGAACAGGATCGCGGGATAGGCGAGAACGTTCGGCGACATGATCGCGACCCGATCGCCTTTTCTTAATCCGCGCGTCTGCAGCCAGGCGGCGACGGCCACCGCGGCGCGGCCGAGCTCCTCGAAGGTGAGCGTCGCGCCAAAACTCTCCATCGCGGTCCTATCGGCGAATTCCGCAACGCTCGCGTTGAAAATGTCGACTAGCGTCGAATAGGAAGATTCGTCGATGTCCGCCGGGACGCCAGCCGGGTAGGACGAAAGCCAGGGCCGCTTGACGTAAGGGTCCTCTATTTTTTCTGCGCTGGTCATGTCGTCCTCGGCTTCGCGGGCGTGAAGCGCGCGACGCGAATCGTCCGCTGCGCCTGTGTGTTCTTGTTCAAGATAGCGCGTCTCGCGTCGAATGAGGCCATTCCTGACGCGATCATTATGTTGCGTCGCCGCGAGCCGCGTCACGCCGTCCCGGGCGGCGCCGGCCCCAGGCCGAAGAGCAGCGAAACGCCGAGCGCCAGAACGAGAATGGCGGCGACGAACTCGCCGCCGCGGGCGATGATCACCGCGCGGCGTGAATCCTTGCCGCTGAGGCGCATCGCGGCGCTCTTGGCGTAAACGGCCGTCGTGGCGAGGGCGCCCGTCGTCATCGCCGTTCCCGCCGACATGGCGATGACCGCTCCGGCGCCGGCGCCGAAAAGCCCCTGCGACAATGTGAACGCCAGCACCAGAATGGCCCCCGAGCAGGGGCGTAGCCCGGCGGCCACGACGGTCGCGGCGGCGTCGGCGAGGCGAAACTTCGCTCCTCCCAATGCCGCAGGGTCCGGCGCATGGCGGCAGGTCGCGTCATGCACATGCGTCGGGTCGTCGATGGCCTCGCAGACGAAGCCGCGCGTCGTTGGGGCGATCGCAGGCATGCGGAGGGCCGCCGATAGCGCATGGAATTTCACCCAGGCGAGGCGCGCGCCGAGCGCCGCGACCGCCGCATAGCTAGCAAGCTCGATGAAGTGGGTCGCGTCGCTCATCTGATTCGCGGTCGCCCGGAACAACGCGGCCGCCGCGCCGACCAGGGCGATGGCGACCAGTCCCTGCAGCAGCGCGGCGAGCGCCGCGAGCAGCAGACCGCGGCGCAGCGCCGTTTCATTGGCGAGCATGTAGGATGCAAGCACCGCCTTGCCGTGGCCGGGGCCGGCGGCGTGAAAAGCGCCATAGGCGAAACTCGCCGCAGCGAGCGCGAAGAACGCGGAAGGATCGGTCTTCAGCGCGCCGACGGCGGCGTGCAGCTCCGCGTGGAACTTGCTTTGCCAGGCAACGATAAGCCCGGCGACGCCCGTCGCCGCGGCCGTCGACTCTTGCGCGCCGACCGCAAATGGATGGCGCGGCGCGCCCCAGGCCGATGAGGCGGCGATCGCGGCCAGCGCCGCGGCGGTCACGCCGAGCCAAACCGCCCTTCGCCCAATCCTCACGGACAGGCCACGATCGCGCGCGTCGCCAGCTTCATGCCGAAATCGGCGCCTGGCGACATGTTCTGAAAGAACGCTTCGCTCAGTTTCTGGCTTTCATTCGCCATGAGCGGCGCAGGTTCGACGAGACTGAGCGAGCATCCGCCCGGCGCTCCCGCGAGCGTCACGGGATCCTTCTTCTCAAGTCCGAAGGAGACGAAATAGGTCGGGTCATAGACCTGAAAGGAGAACGGCTTCTTGGCCGCGATCGGCGTCTCCAGCGGCAGGAAGAAGCGCAGGGTGACGATCTTCTTGTCATTGGCTTCGAGCACGACATTTTCCGGCTGCTTGAACGCGAGCTTGGCGCTGTTCTGCTTGGCGAAGGTGAAAAATTCGAATTCGGCCAGCGATTCGACGTTCGTTTTGGCGAGCGGCGCGAGTTCTTCGCGGGTGGGCGGCTTGCCGTCCTTTCCGAGGCCCTGCACCGCATAGGCCGAATACATTTCGTCGAATTCCCAGGCGTGCCGAACGCCCGCGATCTTGCCGTCGGGCGCGAAGACGACTTCGCTGCGCACCGCGACCCAGACATGCGGATGGGCCGAGGCCGCGCCAATTCCCAGCGCCGTCGTCAAAAGGATGAGAATCGAGCTTATTTTCAGCTTCATGCGAGTCTCGCGCTTAGGCGGCGAAGGCGGCGAAAACGCGGCGCAGGCTCCCGCTTCGAGCCTGTGCATGCTAGCAGATCCGTCCTTGAAAAGGCGCTTCCGTGTGGCATAAGGTGGCGGACATAGAATCGGCGCTACTGGGCGCCTTTGCGGCGGAAGGCCGCGACCAGCTGGGTCTTTGAACCGGATTCGTTCACGGGTTGATCCTTGCTTTAGCGTGTGAGCGCAAGAGTCCCAAGCGCGCTTCGCCCCGATTTTCTCGCAGGAGAGCAATAATGGCGGACACAGCCGCCGGCGACGCAAAGACCGGCTCCGCCTTCGCCGAGGCGTCGCTCTCCGATCGATTTGATCTCGACAGGTCGCGCGTTCTGATCACCGGCACGCAGGCGATCGTGCGTATGCTCCTTATGCAGAAGGAGGTGGACCGCCGCGCCGGACTGAACACCGCGGGTTTCGTCACCGGCTACCGCGGCTCGCCGCTGGGCGGCGTCGACGCGCAGATGCACAAGGCCAAGGCGCTGTTCGACGCCAATAATATCTTGTACATGCCGGGACTCAACGAGGATCTCGCCGCCACCGCCATCTGGGGCGCGCAGCAGGCCGAGATGCGCGGCGAAGGCAAGTATGACGGCGTCTTCTCGCTCTGGTACGGCAAAGGTCCAGGCGTCGACCGCAGCGGCGACGCCTTCCGCCACGTCAATCTCGCCGGCACGTCGCGCCATGGCGGCGCGCTGGCCCTCATGGGCGACGATCACACCGCCGAATCCTCAACCACCGCGCATCAGTCCGATTACCATTTCGTCGATGTGATGATCCCGATCCTGTCGCCGGCCGGCGTGCAGGAAATCCTCGATTACGGGCTTTACGGCTTCGCCCTGTCGCGTTTCGCGGGCGTGTGGGTCGGTCTGAAGCTGCTCAAGGATACGGTCGAATCGACGGCCTCGATCGACGGTTCGCTCGACCGCGTCCGCCCGATCACGCCCCCATCGTTTTTCATGCCGCCCGGCGGCCTCAACATCCGCCCCGGCGATCCGGTTCTCGCGCAGGAAGAGCGGATGCAGGAGAGCAAGCGCGACGCGATGCTCGCCTTCATTCGCGCCAATCGGTTGAACCGCATCATTACGTCGGGCGGCGCCAATCCGAAGATCGGCGTCATCACCGTCGGCAAGTCCTATCTCGACGTGCGCCAGGCGATGGACGATCTTGGCCTCGACGAGGTGAAGGCGAATGATCTCGGTCTACGCCTTTACAAGATCGCCGCGCCCTGGCCGCTGGAGCCGCAGGGTCTGCGCGAATTCGCCCGCGGCCTCGACCTCATCATCGTCGTCGAGGAGAAGCGCTCGCTTATTGAAGTGCAGCTGCGCGAGGAATTATACGGCGCGCCGCATCAGCCGCTGTGCATCGGCAAGAAGGACGAGCGCGGCGAATGGCTGTTTCCGGTCAAGGGCGCGCTCGACTCCAATGACGTCGCCATCGCCATCGGCCGCCGCCTGCTGAAATATCATTCGCTCGACGAGCTGGAGGCGCGCGTGCGCCGGCTCGAGAAGCTGCAGGATCGTCGCCGGACGATGACCGACGTCACCGTTCGCGTGCCGCATTTTTGCGCCGGCTGTCCGCATTCGACGTCGACCCATGTGCCCGAGGGCTCGCGCGCCTACACCGGCATCGGCTGCCATTACATGGCGCAATGGATGGACCGCTCGACGGAGGGCTACACCCATATGGGCGGCGAAGGCGCGAACTGGATCGGCGAGGCGCCGTTCTCGACGCGCAAGCATATGTTCCAAAACCTCGGCGACGGCACCTATAATCATTCGGGGTCGCTCGCCATCCGCTTTGCGGTCGCGACGAACACCAACATCACCTTCAAGATTCTCTTCAACGGCGTCGTCGCGATGACCGGCGGCCAGAAGCATGAAGGCGAGCTGACCGTCGAAACGATCGCGCGGCAGGTCGCGGCCGAAGGCGTGCAGAAGATCGCCCTTGTCTCCGATGAGCCCGGCAAATATGCGCCGACGATCGGCTGGCCGCCGGGCCTGACGATCCATCATCGCAATGTCCTCAACGAGGTGCAGCGCGATCTGGCGCAAACCGACGGCGTCACCGTGCTGATCTACGATCAGACCTGCGCGACCGAAAAGCGCCGCCTGCGCAAGCGCGGGCTGATGAGCGATCCGGATTCGCGCGTCATCATCAACGAACTCGTCTGCGAGGGCTGCGGCGACTGCGGCACGGCGTCGAACTGCGTCGCGGTGCAGCCGGTCGAAACCGAATTCGGCCGCAAGCGGCGCATCGACCAGTCCGCCTGCAACAAGGACTTTTCCTGTCTCGAGGGGTTCTGCCCGAGCTTCGTCACCGTACATGGCGGGCGCATGAAAAAGGCGCCGCTGCCCTCGACGCAGGACGACGGCGGACTGCCGGCGTTGCCGGAGCCTGCGATCGCCAAGATCGGCGCCGTGCCCTATGGCGTGCTCGTCGCCGGGCTTGGCGGCACTGGCGTCGTCACCGTTTCCGCCATTCTCGGCATGGCCGCGCATCTCGAGGGCAAGGGCGTCGGCGTCATCGACATGGCCGGCCTCGCGCAGAAGGGCGGGGCGGTCTATTGCCATGTGAAGATCGGCCGCACCCCGGCGGACGTTCACGCGATCCGTATCGCCGCGGGCGAAGCCGATCTTCTGCTGGGCTGCGACCTCGTCGTCGCCGGCGCGAAGCAGGTGCTCGCCGCCGTCGAGCAGGGCAAGACGGCGGTGCTCGTCAACAGCGCCGAGGTGTTCCCCGGCGATATCGAGCGCAATCCCGACTTCGTGCTGCCTTCGGAAGAGATCAAGCAGGCGATCCGCTGGGCCGCAGGGCCGGAGTCGATCTTCATCGACACCACGGCGCTTGCGCAGGCGCTGCTCGGCGACTCGATCGCCGCCAATATTTTCATCCTCGGCTACGCCTGGCAGAAGGGCTATCTGCCGCTGTCCGACGCCGCGATCCTGCGCGCCATCGAACTGAACGGCGAATCCGTGCCGATGAATCAGTCGGCCTTCTTGTGGGGCCGACGCGCCGCGCATGATCTGAGCAGCGTGCTCGCCACTGTTAAGTCGCTGCGCCAGCCCAATGGCGATCGCGAGAAATCGAAGACGCTCGAGGAAATCATCGAACGTCGCGCGGCCTTTCTGGCTGATTATCAGAACGAGGCCTACGCCGCGCGCTACCGCGCCCGCGTCGAGAAGATCGCGAGGCTCGAAGCCGCGCGCGCGCCGGGTTCACGCGAACTCACCGAGGCGGTCGCGCGCTATCTCTTCAAGCTGATGGCGGCGAAAGATTATTATGAGGTCGCGCGGCTATACACGGACGGCGCTTTCCAACGTCAGCTTAAGGAAACTTTCGACGGCGATCTGCGCCTCGAACTGCATCTTGCGCCCAACTTTCCGTCGCTGCAGCGCAAGACCGACTTCGGCGGTTCGCGCAAGATCACCTTCGGACCCTGGATGTTCAAGGTGCTGCGCGTGTTGGCGCGGATGAAGACGTTGCGCAACACCTGGTTCGACATCTTCCGCTTCGACCACGACCGCGTGGTCGAGGGCAGGCTGCTGAAGGATTACGAAGCGCTGCTCGATGAATTTTCTGTTTCGCTGACGCGAGACAACCACGCGGGCGCCGTCGCGCTGGCGCGCGTCCCGGAATACATCCGCGGATTTGGCCACATCAAGGCGCGCCACATTGCGGCGGCGGACGCCGAGCGCGAGCGGCTCATGGCCGAATATCGCCAGCCAAGCGCGGTGAAACTCGCCGCTGAGTGAGGCGGGATCAGCGCCGTGGCATGAAGCCGCGCCGTCCGGCGCCTCGGAGCCGTCATTCCCGACAGCCGACGGCCTGATCGCGAATCCAGGGCTACACGATGCGCATTTGCCCTGGATTGCCCGATCGCGCTCCGCGCTTCGGGAATGACGGGCGTGGAAAACTTTGACTGGTTGTTGTGGCGTGAAGGAAACGACGGACATTGGCGTAAAGGAAGCGCTCCCGGCTTCGGCGATTCCCAACGCAGCGTCTCGCCGCCGGGCGCTCGTGCTCGGCGGCTCGAGCGAAGCGCGCGCGCTTGCGACGCGCATCGCCGCCGATCCGCGACTTGATGGCGTCATTTCGCTCGCCGGCCGCACCAGCGCGCCGGTCGCGCATGATCTGCCGCTTCGCGTGGGCGGCTTCGGCGGCGTCGAAGGATTGACGCGCTATCTCGTCGAGGAGGGCGTCTCGCATGTCGTCGACGCGACGCATCCCTTCGCCGCGCGCATCTCCGCCAACGCCCGGGCCGCCTGCGCCGCCGCCGGCTTGCCGCTGCTCGTCCTGACGCGCCCGCCATGGGTCGCCGACCCGGGCGATCGCTGGATCGACGTCGACGACAACGCCGCGGCGGCGCGCGCGCTCGGCGCCGCGCCGCGCCGGGTCTTTCTCGCGATCGGCCGGCAAGGCGTCGCGGATTTTCGCGTTGCGCCGCAGCATGACTATGTCCTGCGGGTGATCGAGCCGCCGCAGGCCGGCGATCTGCCGCCCTCCTGCGAGGTGATCTTCGGCCGCGGTCCCTTCGCGCTCGAGGATGAGATCGCGCTGATGCGCGAGGGGCGCATCGAGATCGTCGTCGCCAAGAACAGCGGCGGCGCGCTCGCCTACGCCAAGATCGAAGCGGCGCGGGCGCTCGGGCTTGACGTCGTCATGATCGCCCGTCCGGCGAGCGCAGACGCCGCGACGACGCATAGCATCGACGCGGCGATGGCTTTCCTCGCGTCATGAGCCGCACGGTGATGATCCAGGGCACGGGCTCCGACGTCGGCAAGTCGCTGCTCGTCGCCGGGCTCGCGCGCGCCTTCGTGAATCGCGGCGTCAGGGTCGCGCCCTTCAAGCCGCAAAACATGTCGAACAACGCCGCGGTGACGAGCGACGGCGGCGAGATCGGCCGGGCCCAGGCCTTGCAGGCGCGCGCCGCGCGGCTTACGCCTCGCATCGACATGAATCCCGTGCTGCTCAAACCGCAAGGCGCGTCGGGCGCGCAAATCATCGTGCAGGGACGCGTCGTCGGCCAGGCGAAGGCGCGCGACTACCAGGATTTGAAGCCGCGCCTGATGCGGCCTGTGCTCGAAAGCTACGCGCGCTTGAGGGCCGACGCCGAGCTTGTCGTCGTCGAAGGCGCCGGCAGCGCCGCCGAAATCAATCTGCGCAAGAACGATATCGCCAATATGGGCTTCGCCCGTGAAGCCGACGTTCCGGTCGTGCTGGTCGGCGACATCGACCGCGGCGGCGTGATTGCGCAACTTGTCGGCTGCAAGGCGGCGCTCGGCGACGACGACGCGGCGATGATCGAGGGGTTCATCGTCAACAAGTTTCGCGGCGACGCCTCGCTGTTCGACGATGGCCTGCGCTTCGTCGAAGCGCGGACGGGCTGGCGTTCGCTCGGCCTCGTGCCTTTTTTCGAAGCCGCCGCGCGGCTTCCGGCCGAGGACGCTTTCGGGTTGCGCATGCAAGGCCATGATCAGCGCAGCGGCGTGACGATCGCCGTTCCGCTCCTGCCGCATATCGCCAATTTCGACGATCTCGATCCGCTGAAAGCCGAACCCGGCGTGCGCGTGGTCTTCCTCAAGGATGGAGAGCCGCTGCCGCCGGAAACGCAACTCGTCATCCTGCCGGGATCGAAAGCGACCATCGCCGATCTGGCGGCGCTGCGCGACAATGGCTGGGACGTCGACATTCTCGCGCATGTCCGTCGCGGCGGCCGCGTCTTCGGCGTTTGCGGCGGCTATCAGATGCTGGGCCGCGTCATCCGCGATCCGCTGGGCGTCGAAGGCGCCGCCGGCGAAGCGCAGGGATTGGGTCTCCTCGATATTGAAACGACGCTGACGAGAGAAAAAGCGCTGGCCCCGGTCAGCGGCCATGCGCCGCTTTTCGACGCGCCGTTCTGCGGCTACGAAATGCATGTCGGCGCAACGGCCGGATCCGACTGCGCGCGGCCGGCGCTCCAACTGGCGGACGGGCGCGCGGATGGCGCGAGCTCATGCGACGGGCGCGTGGCGGGCGCCTATGCGCATGGAATCTTCGCGGACGATTGCTTGCGCGCGTCGCTGCTGCGCATGCTTGGCGCGCCGCAATCGTCGTTGCGTTACGAGGAGTCGATCGAAGAGACGCTCGACGCGCTGGCGGCGCATTGCGCGCGCCATATCGATCTCGACGCGCTGTGGGAGATGGCGCGATGACGGCGCACTCGGCAATCGGCGCGCCGCCGCTCGTCGCGCATGGCGGGCGGTTAGACGCCGCGCGGCGCCTTTTTCCCGACGCGCCGCAGCCCTGGATCGATCTGTCGACGGGCGTCAATCCGCGCGCCTATCCGCTGCCGCCGCTCGCCGATGAGATTTTCACGCGCCTTCCCGACGATGACGCTTTCGCCGCGCTCGACAGCGCCGCGCGGCGCGCTTATGGCGCGCCCTCTGGCGTGGAAATCGTCGCGGGCGGCGGCGCGCAAGCTTTCATTCAGCTGCTTCCGCGCGTTTTCCCGGCCCAACGGGTCGCGATCCTCGGCTTCACCTATGCCGAACACGCCGCCTGTTGGGCGGCATCGGGCGCACAGGTCGATATGGTGGAAACATTGGACGCGCTTGTGGACGCCGACGTCGGCGTGATCGTCAATCCCAATAATCCGGACGGACGCGTGGTCGAGCCGCGGGACATTTTGTCCGCCGCTACGCAGATGTCGCAGCGCGGCCGTCTGCTGATCGTCGACGAATCCTTCATGGATTTCACGCCGGAAGCGAGCGTCGCGCGTTTCGCGCAGAACGATGGCCTCGTTGTGCTGCGCTCCTTCGGCAAGGCTTACGGACTTCCCGGATTGCGGCTCGGCTTCGCGCTCTGTTCGCGCGCGCGCGGGGCGACGCTGCGCGCCACGCTCGGACCCTGGGCGGTTTCGGGACCGGCGCTCGCCATCGGCGCCCGCGCGCTTGCGGATCAAGCATGGCGTACAGGCGCCGCGCGAGCTTGCGCGGGCGACGCTGCGCGCCTCGACGCGCTTTTGACGCAAGCCGGTTTTCACATCATGGGCGGAACGACGCTATTTCGCCTGGCGGCGAATCCGCAAGCCTCCCGCTGGTTTGCGCGTCTCGCCGCACGCGGCATATTGACCCGAGGCTTCGCCGACAGGCCGGACTGGCTGAGGTTCGGTCTGCCGCCAAATGAGTCCGCCTGGTCGCGGCTTGCCGCCGCGCTGGAGAGCGTCGATGGCGGTTGATGCGCCGAAGAAGACGGACGAGAAGCCAGCGGATCTGGCGCCCGCCGGCGCCTTCAGCGGCGCCGAACGCGCCGCGATCTATCGGGTCATCCACGCACGCCGCGACGTGCGTGACGAATTCCTGCCGGAAGACGTGCCGCGCGACGTTCTGCTGCGCATCCTGGACGCGGCGCATCATGCGCCCTCCGTCGGTTTCATGCAGCCATGGAACTTCATCGTCATCCGGGACGTCGAGAAGCGGCGCGCCGCCTATGCGGCCTTTCAGCGCGCCTGCGAAGCCGAGGAGCAGGCGCTGGAGCCGGAGCGTCGCTCCCTCTATCGCAGCCTCAAGCTGCAGGGGATCATGAAAGCCCCGCTCAATATCTGCGTCACCTGCGATCGCGCGCGGTTCGGCGCGACCGGCCTCGGGCGCACGCAGCAGCCCGATACGGATATTTTAAGCACCGCCTGCGCTGTTCAGAATCTTTGGCTGGCGGCGCGCGCCGAAGGCGTCGGCGTCGGCTGGGTGAGCATCGTCAGGGACGCCGATCTGCGCCAGATCTTCAGGATTCCCAAAGAGATAGCGATCGTCGCCTATCTCTGCGTCGGCTATGTCGCGCAGGCCTATACGCTGCCGGAGCTTGAAGCGAAACGCTGGGCCTCGCGTCTGCCTTTGGAGAATCTGATCTTCGAGGACAGCTGGGGAGAACTGGCCGAGTCCACAAACCCGCCTTAAATAACTGAAAGGCTGAGCCCGGCTTTCCTGTGGACACCGATCGACAACCTGTTAGCGTAGTTCGTTTTTTAACGTGATGCGTGCAAGGGTTGGAGCGTAGGAACCGCCTGATAGTCGAAGCTCCACTTAGGGGCGTCGGAGACGCGAACATGGCGCCGGTTAATTTGGAACAGCTGTTCGAGAAAGACTTCCCCCTCGCCAACAACATCATTCTCACCGTCACGGAAGTGCCAGACTGCGAAGAGCAGCTGCTGAAATTGTTCGAACGCGCCATGCTGCGCGGCTTCGACAATCACGCGCCGCTGACGCAGATCCAGCTGCCGATGGAGCGGTTTCCGGATCTCGATTCGAAGTTCTGGCATATCCCGATCGAGGATTGCGGCGCGGCCCAGGTGTTGCGCTTCTTCTTCGAAACGCCGCAAGCGCCAGCCCACTAGATCACGCTGCGTTTAGGCGGAATCGCCCAAACGCAGATGACATGATCGATTCCAAAAACTTAGAGCGCGCTTTACGCGAAAAATCGGCGTCCGCTTTTTCGCGGCGCGCTCTAACTTCAAGCGCCGTGGGCTTTTAGCGGCGTGATGCGCTGCTGCGCTGGCGCCGCTGGCTTCTTGCGCCTGAGCCTGCTCATCAGCAGATAGATCACCGGCGTCGTGTAGAGCGTCAGCGCCTGGCTGAGCAGCAATCCGCCGACGATGGTGATCCCGAGCGGACGCCGCAGTTCGGCGCCGATCCCGGTCGCGAAGGCGAG
Organism: Methylocystis sp. SC2; assembly: GCF_000304315.1. Lineage (NCBI taxonomy): Bacteria > Pseudomonadati > Pseudomonadota > Alphaproteobacteria > Hyphomicrobiales > Methylocystaceae > Methylocystis > Methylocystis hydrogenophila. Next base: position 2,923,696 of record NC_018485.1, read on the forward strand.
CGGCAGCGCGCCGAAAATCGCGGCGAGCGTCGTCATCAGAATGGGACGGAAGCGTTCGCGCGCCGCCGCGAGCGCCGCGTCATGCACGGACATGCCGCCGTCGCGCTCCGCTTGCAAGGCGAAGTCGACGAGCATGATGCCGTTCTTCTTGACGATGCCGATCAGCAGCAAAATGCCGATGAAAGCGATGATCGTGAATTCGACGCCGAAGAGTTCGAGCGACAGCAGCGCGCCGAGACCGGCGGACGGCAGCGTCGAGATGATCGTGATCGGATGGATGAGGCTTTCGTAGAGAATGCCGAGAATGATGTAGACCGAAAGCAGAGCGGCGATGATCAGCGCCGCCATGCCCGCCGCCACCTTGCGGAAATCCGCGACGTCGCCTGCGAATTCGGCGCGCAGGCCGCCCGGCGGGTTGAGTTCCGCAATCGCTGTCTCGATCGCCGCGACGGTCGCGTCGAGACTGTAGCCGGGCGCGACATTGTAGGAAATGGTCGTCGCCGGCACCACGCCCTGATGATTGACGACGAGCGGCGTCGCGCTGCGCTCGATATGGGCGAGCGCGGTCAGCGGAATCTGCTCGCCGGTCGTCGACGACACGTAGACTCCGGCGAGGTCGCGAATGTCCCGCTGCCGTTCGGGCGGCGTTTCGTAGATCACGCGATATTGGTTGCGCTGAGTATAGATGATCGCGTCCTGCCGCTGGCCGAAGGCGCTATTCAGCGCCGCGTCGATGGCGGCGATCTGCACATTCATGCGCGAGGCGGCGTTGCGATCGATGACGATCTTGGCGCGAAGGCCGCCGCGCTCCTGATCGGTGGTCACGTCGACAAGCTCGGGCGCCTGCTTCAGGCGCGCCAGCACCTTGTCGCGCCACTCTTCGAGGATCTCCACCGACGGGCTCGACAGCGTGAACTGATATTGCGCCTTGCTGAGCCGCCCGCCCGCCCGCAAATCCTGGGAAGGCACCATATACACGCTAAGGCCGGGAATTTTCGCGAATTGGCCGCGCAGGCGCGCGATCACCTCCTTGCTCGACGCGCGCCGTTCGTCCGCCGGCTTCAAGGAGACGAACAGCCGGCCCTGATTCATCGAGGCGGTCAAGCTTTTGGCGCCGATAAACGAGCCGACATTGGCCACATCCGGATCAGCGAGCAGCGTATCGGACGCGAGCCTTTGCAGCCGCTCCATCTCGGCGAAGGACACGTCGCCAGACGCCTCGGTGGTTCCATTGATCAGGCCGATATCGTCTTGGGGCAGCGTGCCCTTGGGGATGGTCTGGTAGAGACGCACCGTCCAGGCGATCGAGATGACCACGACGATAAGGGTGGCCCACGGATGATCGATCACCGGCCGCAGGCTGCGCGCATACAAATCGACCACTGTGTCGAGAGCGCCTTCGACGATCCGATCGAAGCGCGACGGCGGCTTCTCGCGATGCGCAGGCAAGCGCGCGCAGATCATCGGCGTCACTGTCAGGGAGATGACGGTTGAAATCGCAATCGCGAACGTCAGCGTCCAGGAGAATTCGCGCAGCAGCCGGCCCATCACGCCTTCCATGAAGAGCAGCGGTATAAAGACGGCGACGAGCGAGAGGCTGATCGAAAGCACGGTGAAGCCGATCTGCTTCGCGCCCACCAGCGCCGCTTCCATGCGGTTCAGACCGCGCTCGGCGTTGCTTTGGATGTTTTCGATCATGACGATGGCGTCGTCGACGACGAAGCCGACCGAAACCGTCAGGGCCATCAGCGATAGATTATCGAGCGAGAAACCGACGGCCCACATCGCCGCGCACGTGCCGACCAGCGACAGTGGCACGGTGACGCCGGCGGCGATGACCGGCGTCGAACGGCGCAGAAAGACGTAGACGACAATCATCACCAGCAGGACGGAGATCGCCAGCGTGCGCTGAATGTCGTGAATGCTGGCGCGAATGGTTTGCGTGCGGTCGGCGAGGACGTTGATCTTGATGCCGCTCGGTATCCATTCCTGCAGCCGCGGCAACAGCGCCTTAATCTGATCGACCGTTTCGATCACATTGGCGTTGGGTTGTTTGGTGACGATAAGCAGCACGGCCGACTTGCCGTTGAACCAGCCGGCGGCGTTGCGGTTTTTGGCGCCGAGCTCGACCGTGGCGACGTCGCCGAGCTTGACCACCGCCCCATTGCGCGATGCGATCACGATGTTGCGATAGTCGTCGGGCGTCGACAGCTGATCGGTCGTGGCGAGCGTGATCTCCCGCGCATCGCCGCCCAGCGCGCCTACGGAGGAGTGGGCGTTGGCGGCGTTGAGCGCATTGGCGACGGCGTCGACGCCGAGCCCCATGGCGGCGAGCCGCGCGCTGTCGACCTGGACCCGGATCGCTGGCTGCTCGGCGCCGGCGAGGCGCGCCTCGCCGACGCCCGGAACCTGCGACACGCGCTGCAGCATCACGGAGTCGACCGCATCGAAAATGGCGCTCGTCGGCAATGTGTCGGAGGTCATCGCCAGCACGAGCACGGGCATGCCGGATTGGCTTGCCTTGCGATAGGTCGGCATCATTGGCAGGTCGGTCGGCAGGTCGGTGAGCGCGGCGTTGAGCGCCGCCTGCACGTCGCGCGCCGCGGCGTCGATCGGCCGCGAGATGTCGAACTGGGCGATGATCTGAGTCGAACCGAGCGAATTGGTCGACGTCAACTCATTCAGGCCGGAGATGGTGGACAGGCGACGTTCGAGCGGCGCCGCGACCGACGCCGCCATCGTCCCCGGATCGGCGCCGGGGCGCTGGGCGGAGATGCCGATGATCGGAAAATCCACCTCCGGCAGGCTCGCGACCGGCAGGAAAAAATAGGCGACGGCTCCCATCAGAAACAACGCGCCGGCAAGCAGCGTCGTCGCGACCGGCCGCGTGATGAAGGGCGCGGAGACGTTCACTCGGCGGCCTCGCGGGTCGGCGGCTTCGGCAGTTGGCCGAACGGCTTGAACTCCTCGGCGGCGGGCGGCTGCGCCGGCGGCGAGAGCCGGACGCGCAGCCGCTCCACGGCGAGATAGATGACCGGCGTCGTGTAAAGCGTCAGCGCCTGCGAGAGCAGCAGGCCGCCGATGATCGCGACGCCCAGCGGAATGCGCAACTCGCTGCCCGGACCATGCGAGAGCGCGAGCGGCAGCGCGCCGAAGAGCGCGGCAAGCGTCGTCATCATGATGGGACGGAAGCGCAGATGGCAGGCGCGCACGATCGCGTCACGCGCCGAGAGTCCCTCGTCGCGCTCGGCGTCCAGCGCGAAGTCGATCATCATGATCGCGTTCTTCTTGACGATGCCCATCAGCAGAACGACGCCGATCAGCGCGACAATGGACATTTCGATGTGCAAGGCGAGCAGCGCGAGCAGCGCGCCGACGCCCGCCGAAGGCAGAGTCGTCAGCACGGTGAAGGGATGGGCGAAGCTTTCGTAAAGAACGCCGAGCACGATATAGATCGACACGATCGCCGCGAGAATGAGCCACGGTTGGCTCGCCAGCGACTTGTTGAATTCGGCGGCGTCGGCGCTGAATACGCCGACGATTGACGACGGCATGCCGATCGCGGCTTCCGCGTTGGCGATCATTTTCACCGCGTCGCCGAGCGAATAGCCCTCGGCTAGATCGAAACTGATCGTCGAGGCTGGAAATTGATCCTGATGCGCAACGGAAAGCGGCGCGGAGAGATTTTCCAGGCGCGCAAAGGTCGCAAGCGGCGTCTGCGGTCCGCCGCCAATCGGCGCGACATAAAGCTTCTCCAAAGCCGACGGGTCGCGCAGATATTGAGGCGCAGCTTCAAGAATGACGCGATATTGATTCGACTGCGTGTAAATCATCGAAATCTGCCGCTGCCCGAAGGCGTCGTTCAGCGCGTCGTCGACATTTTGCGCCGTAATGCCGAGCCGCCCCATTTTGTCGCGGTCGATTCGCATGAGCGTGCGCAAGCCGCCCTCCTGCGTTTCGGCGGCGACGTTGCGCAAGCCCGGGGTCATGCGCAGCTGATCGAGCAATCGGCCGGACCATGTCAGCAATTCGCCGGCGTCGGCGGCGGTCAGCGTATATTGAAACTGGGACCGGCTTGGCCGCGTCGTAATCTGGATGTCTTGAACCGGCTGGACGTAAAGCGTGACGCCCGGCGTTCGTTCGCCCGCCGCCTTCAGACGGTCGGCGATCTTTTCGGCGTTCTCCCGGCGCTCGCCATGCGGACGCAGCATCACGGTGAGTCGCGCGACATTGGTCGTCGCATTGAGCGGGCCGACGCCGAGCACCGATGTCACGCCGCTCACGTCCGGGTCGCGGCGAAACTCTTCGGCGATCTTCGCCTGCAGCGCCGTCATCTTATCGAAGGACGCGTCCGACGAAGCTTCCATGACCGCCGACAGCACGCCGGTGTCCTGCCGCGGCAGGAAGCCTTTGGGAATGACGGCGTAGAGCGCGATGGTGAGCGCCAGAGTCGCGACGGTGAGCGCAAGCATGAATGTCTCGCGCTTGAGCGCCCAATCGAGCGAGACCTGATAAGCGCGGTCGAGCGCCAGCGAAAGCGTCTCCCATCGCGATTGTCCGTGCGGCGGCGCCATCCGCAGCAGCGCCGCACAAAGCATTGGCGTCAGCGTGAGCGAGATCACCGCCGAAACCACGACGGCGATCGTCAGCGTCAGCGCGAATTCGCGGAACATCCGTCCGACGATGCCGGTCATGAACAGCAGCGGTATAAAGACGGCGATAAGCGAGACGGTGAGCGATACGACGGTGAATCCGATTTGGCGCGCGCCGTCGAGCGCGGCCTGACGCGGCGCTTTGCCTTCCTCGATATTGCGCACGATGTTCTCGATCATCACGATCGCGTCGTCGACGATGAAGCCCGTGCCGATGGTCAGCGCCATCAGCGACAGATTGTCGAGCGAGAAGCCGGCGGCCCACATGATCGCGAATGTGGCGATGATCGAGAGCGGCAGGCTGACGCCGGCGATGATCGTCGCCCGCCAGCTCCGCAGGAACATCAGCACGACGAGCACGACGAGCGCCGAGGCGATGACAAGCGTCAGCTGCACCTCGAAAATCGAGGCGCGGATCGTTACGGTGCGGTCGTTGACGATCTCCAGAGACATGCCGGCGGGAAGCGCCCGCTGAATCTGCGGCAGTTCGCTCTTGACCAGCTCGACCGTGTTGATGATGTTGGCGCCGGGCTGGCGCAACACGTCGAGAACGACCGTCTGCTCGCCATTGTGCCAGCCGCCGACGCGCGCGTTCTCCAGTCCGTCGATGACGTGAGCCACGTCGCGAAGCATCACCGGCGCGCCGTTGCGCCAGGCGACGATGATGTTGTTGTATTGACTCGCGTGCAGAATCTGGTCGTTGGCGTCCAGCATGTAAGACTGTCGGCTGCCGTCAAGCGAGCCCTTGGCGCCGGCGATGTTCGCCGAGGCGATGGCGAGGCGCAAATCCTCCATGCCGATGCGATTGGCCGCCAGGCGCCCAAGATCGGCCTGTATGCGCACGGCCGGCCGGACGCCGCCCTGCACCGACACGCGGCCGACTCCGGAAACCTGCGAGAGCTGCGGCGCGATCAGCGTATCGGCGCGATCGCTCAAATCACGCAGGGTGGCGGTCTTTGAACGCAGCGTCAGCGTCAGGATCGGCGTGTCGGCGGGATTGACCTTGGCGTAAACCGGCGGATAGGGGAGATTGCGCGGCAGCGTCGAGGCGGCGGCGTTGATCGCCGCCTGAACGTCTTGCGCGGCGGCGTCGATGTTGCGGTCGAGATCGAATTGCAGCGTGATCTGCGAGAGCCCGAAAGAACTCTGCGACGACATGCTGGTCAGCGACGGGATCTGGCCGAACTGCCGTTCGAGCGACGCCGTCACCAGCGATGCGATCGTATCGGGATTGCCGCCGGGGAGCTGCGTCGTCACCTGAATGGTCGGAAAATCGACCTGCGGAAGCGGCGAGACCGGAAGTCGCAAATACCCCATCACGCCAAACAGCAGCACGGCGAACGCTAGAAGCGACGTCGCCACCGGCCGGCGGATGAAGGGCGCAGATACGTTCATTTTTGCGTTCGATTGCCTCGCGTGCGTCGGGGCGGCGCTCCGCGCGCCGCGTTTGAGCGCTGGTCTTCGCCGCTGGCGCCGACATCTTCGGCGCTTGCAGCCGATGGCGCATTCATGATCTGAATTTTTGCGCCGTCCGTCAGCCGCGAGAAGCCGCTTGTGATGACGACCTCGCCGGGCTGAAGCCCGGAAACGATGACTGCGATTTTCTCGTCCTGGCGACCCGTCGTCACCTCGCGCATTGTCGCGATATCGTCAGGGCCCGCCACATAGACGAAAGCCCCGTTCGGCCCACGCTGCACTGCCGGACTCGGGGTCACGATAACATTATTCAGCGTGTCGAGCATCAACCGCACATTGACGAATTGGCCGGGCCAGAGCGACAGCGATTGATTCGCAAAGGTGGCTTTGATGCGCACCGTTCCCGTCTGCTGGTCGATCTGATTATCGATGACGCTTAGCTCTCCGATTTCGATCGGCGTCGCATTGTCCGGACCGAGCGCCGAAACCTTGGCCCTTCCCTGAGCTTGCGCCTTCTGCACCGCGGGCAGCGCCTGCTGAGGCAGGGTGAATACGACATAGATCGGCTTGAGTTGCGTGATGACGACAATGCCGGTCTGGTCCGAGGCGTGCAGAATATTGCCGACGTCGACGAGCCGGATGCCGGCGCGCCCGTCGATCGGCGAGCGGATCGTCGCGTAGTCGAGCGTCGTCTTGGCGTTGTCGATCGCCGCCTTGTCGGCCCGCACCAGCGCTTCGAGCTGAGCGACGGTCGCCTTCTGGGTGGCGTGCTGCTGCTTGGACGCAAAATTGCCGACGACGAGTCTTTCATAGCGCGCGAGATCGACGCGGGCGTTGGCGAGATTGGCCTCGTCCTGCGCCTTCTTGGCGACCGCCTGATCATATTGCGCCTGATAGAGCGCCGGATCGATTTCGGCCAATATGTCGCCCTTGCGGACATCCTGTCCCTCGGTGAAGGCGAGGCGCAGCAGCCGCCCGTCGACCTGCGTGCGGATCGTCACCGTGTTGAGCGCCTGCACGGTGCCGACGGCGTCAATGGTGACGGGAACGTCGTCGAGGCGCGTCTTCGCCGCCGTGACCGTAATGGCGCGATCGCCGCGCGGACCGCCGGAGCGCGCCGCGCCGGGACCCGGATCCCTAGCGCCGAATCCGGGAATCTTTCCGGCCTGATACGCCCAGCCCAGGGCGACGGCGAGCGCGAGCGCGCCGATCGCGAGCAGCGTCCTTCGGCTGACGCGGGTCATGGCCATGGTCCCCTGTCGGCTTCATAGGCCGCGTTGGAGCGGGCGATCTCGATTTCGCGGGTCGTCGGGCCCCAGCCGCCGCCGAGCGCCTGATAGAGGCTCGTCGCCGCCTGAAAATGAGAGAGCCGCGCGATGGCGAGCTGTTCCTGCGTCTGGAAATAACTCGTCTGCGTCTGCGCCAGCGTCACGATGTCGATTGTCCCTTCCCGCAGAGTCATTTCCGCCGCCTCCAATGCGCGGCGGGCGGCCGTCACCGCGACGCTCAGGAACTTCATCTGGCGGTCCGTCTCGCGTATTGCAATCAGCGCGTTCTCGGTATCGGACAACGCCGTCAGAATTTGCTTGCGGTAAAGCGCCGCGAGTTCCGAGTAGCGGCCTTTCTGCAGGTCGTATTGCCCCTGCAGGTTCCATCCGTCGAACACCGGCTGCGTGATCGTTCCGGCGAGCTGTATGGCGATGGCGTCCGGCCGCAAAAGCAGCGTCGAGAGCATCGCGCTCTGGAACCCATAGAGGCTGGTCAAGGTTAGAGACGGGAAAAAGGCGGCCCGCGCCTGCAGCACTGAAAATTCCTGCGACGCGAGTCGCGCTTCCGCTTCGGCGACGTCGGGGCGGCGCAGCAGCACTTCCGACGGCAGACCCGGCGCAATCCGAGGAAAGTTCAACCGGGTCAGCGATCCGCCAGTGATGGTCATGCTTTCGGGCGTCTGTCCCAGCAGCACCGCCAGGTTGTTGCGGGTCTGGCGCAGGGTCTGTTCGAGCGGCGGAATGGTCGCCTGTTGCTGGGCAAGGATGGTTTGCTGCTGCGACGTGTCGAGCACGGTCGCCACGCCCACTTCGAGCCTTGCGTTGATGGCGTCCATGACCTGCTGGGCGATCGTGACGTTCTGGCGGGCGATGCGCAGACGATCCTGGGCCGTGAGCACCTGGAAATAGGCGTTCAGCACGGCGGCGACGGTCGAGATTTCGACGACGTCGCGGTCGAAGCGCGAGACGTTGGCGAGGATGCGCGCGGCCATGGACGCGTCCTCGTTCTTGCCCCAGAAGTCCACTTCATAGCTCGCGGTCAGGCCAAGCTGGAAAAAGCCGAAATTGCGCGCGCGGAAGCCGGAGCTCGAGGTAGAGGTCGAACTCGAGCTCGACGTGGTCGCCGGATTGAAGCCGCCGCTTGCGGAGCCGACGTTGATCGTCGTGCCGGGAGTCCGCGTCGTGCGGGCGATATTCGTGATGGAGACCGACGGCCATTGCGCGGCGCTTGAAATGCGCGCCTGAGCGTCGGCTTGGGTGATGCGGGCGATCGCCGCCGCGAGGTCGAGGTTGTCGTCGAGCGCGCGCTCGACGAGTCCGATCAACTCCTTCGAGCCGAATTTGGCGGCGAAATCGCGTCCCCCGGAAATCGGCGGCTGCGGATGCGGCTTCGCCTCTATGAACCGCGCCGGCGGCGGCGCCGAGAGATCGGGCTTGTCCCACTCAAGATCGCAGCCGGCGAGCGCCGCCGCGAGCGTCGCGGCGGCCGCCAGCGCTGGTCGAAAAGAGCGAGACGGAGCGGGCGGGGTCACGTAGCAGACGTCTCCAGAGGAGCCGCGGGAACGGCCGCGAGCGTCCTCTTCCTTAAGCGCCGGCGAAGCCGCCGGGAAGGTCCGTCGCTCGTCTCTGCGCCTCGCGAACTCGCTGTCGCTGGTCCGAAGACCTGACGCGCGACGAGTTGCGGGCCTCTAAGCGGGCGGCGGGGAGGCGCGCGATGGCCGTCAACGCGCGAAAAGCTGTGAATTCTAAGCTCGCGCGGCGCGCCGCGACGGTCAAGTTACCTATCGGTAAGGCCGCGCCGCGCGCCGGAGCGCGCCGTTACTGGGCGGGCGGGGCCGTCTTGCCTTTCGCCGGTTTCGTCGCCTTTGCTGCAGGCTTCGCCGTCTCCTTGGCCGCCGGTTCATGGGCTGCGGGTTTCGCCGCAGCAGGCTCCTTCGCGTCCGACGCGGGCGCGGCCGGTTTGGCGGCAGGCTGTCCGGCGGGCTTGGCGTCGGCCGCCGGCTTGGTCGGGCCGGAAACTTTCGTCCAGGTCTCGCTCTGGCACAGGAAGGCGACGAGGCAGCCGGTCATTGTCAGCGACGTCGGCGAATCAAGCGCGATCTTGCCGATGTAGGTCTTGCCGCTCTCGGGATCGTTGATCTCGCCCTCCCAGTGGTTGGGCGTTGTTTTGGCGGCGTTGCGCAAGACCTCCGGGGCCGGCGAGCCGTCTGGCATCGCCTCGATTCCCTTGGCGCAAAGCTTGCCCGAGCAGTCGTAGAATTCCAGCTTGTCGTTCGGATGTCCTTCGCGAACCCAGACGCCGTAAACGGCGTCGACGGCGTACGCCGCCGTTGGGGCGCAGAGGGCCGTCGCCATCGCGATGCGTAGAAGTGCTTTTCTCATGACGCCGGACCTCTGTTCGGTTGCGCTGAATATGATTCGCTCAAAGTAGCGAACGGCGGAACGCCGACTCCGTCAAGCCTCCTCCGCCTCCGTTGCTGGGGCGCGCGGCGGGCCAAGAAACGCCGGCACGATAATGAAGGCGGCGAGCAATGTGAAGAACAGCGCAATCGCGAGAAGTTGCCCCATGCTCGCCGTGCCGGGATGGCTCGACAGGATCAAGCTGCCAAAAGCGGTGCCCGTCGTCAGAGAACTGAAAAAGATGGCGCGAGTCAGGCTCGACGCCAACATGTCGACGACGCCCTTTCTCCAAGCGATCACATAATAGATGTGGAAGGCGACGCCGACGCCGAACATCAGCGGCAGCGCAATGATGTTGGCGAAATTGAGCGACATGCCGAGCAAGTCGGCGGCCTGAAGGCTCATGATGCCGGCGAGCACCAGCGGACCCAGCGTCAAGGCGACGTCGAGCGGATTGCGCAGCGCCACCGCCAAGATGATGAAGATCGCGATAAAGGCGTAAAGTCCAGCTTCGAGAAACGCGCGGGTGATGGTTTTTTGCGCTTCCGACACAATCACCGGCGGACCGCTCGCGTCCGGCGCGATTGCTTGCATCGCTTGGGCGAATTCGGTCATGACGACGCGGTCGTTGCTGTCGCCCTTGGGCGTCACTTCGAGGCGCACCAGGCCGGTGTCGGAAATCCAGTCGCGACGCAAATCCTCGGGCAGCGTGTCGATCGTCACGCGCCGCGCTTGCAGCGCCTGGCGGATTTCGCCGAGCATCTTGTCGAAGCCGCCAAACACCGCCTGACGCGCCATGTCGCGCGTCTCCGGGCTCGCCTTGGCGAGAGCGTCGAGGTCGTCGGCGAAGCGCGTCACGGCGGGGATGGGTTTCTTCGCCGTCGCGCGGCGCAGCGCCTTGGCGGCGTTCGTCAGCGCCTTGATGGTCTGGGCGTCGCTTGGCGGCGATTTCATCTTGGGATTCAGCACGCCGCGCAATTGCGAAACCGCCATGTCGACGAGGGCGAGCTTGTCGTCCTGATCCTTGGGGACCAAGGAGTCGATCGAGTCGACGTGATCGACTTCAGGCAGCGCCTCGATCTTCTTTTCCAGTTCGCGGGCGGCTTCGAGCGACGGCGCGAGCACCTCGATCTTGTTGGGCGCCGTCTTGGGGTCCTTCGAGAGATCGAGAAACGTCGCGACCGATTCGACCTTCTGATCGCGCAGATTCATCGGATTGGAGTCGAAGGTCAGATGCATCAGCGCCGGCATGCCGGCGAGCACGACGATCGCCGTGGCGATCAGCACGAAGGCCCGGTGATGCGCGATCCAGTGGTCAACGGCGACGAGCGAGGTGGTCGCGATCGGCACATGTTCCGCGCGCGGGCGCAGCAACTTGATCGCCGCCGGCAGGAACGTGAGAGTCGCGATATAGGCGACAATCATGCCGACGCCGGCGATGAGTCCAAGTTCGGACACGCCGCTGAACGAAGTCGGCAGAAAGCAGAAAAAGCCCGCGAGCAGCGACACCGCGGCGAGCGTGAGCGAACTGCCGATGCCGCGGGTGGCGGAAAGCAGAGAGCGTTCGAGATTGTCGTCGTTGTGCCGTTCTTCGCGATAGCGGGTCGCGAATTGAATGCCGAAGTCGACGCCAAGCCCGATGAACAGCGCGGCGAAGGCGACCGAGATCAGGTTGAAGCGGCCGATCATCAAGATCCCGAGCCCCGACGTGATCGCGAGACCTGCGAGCAGGGTGGCGAGGACAGCGAGAATGAGCTTTGGCGAACGCAGCGCGGCGAACAGAATGAGCGTCACCACTGCGAGCGTGCCAGTGGTGTTGAGAGTCATGTTTTCCGAGATGGTGGCGAATTCGTCGTCCGCGAGCGGCACCTGACCCGTCAAGCGCAGCTTGACTCCGTGTTCCTCGTCGAGACGCAGATCGGCCGCCGTCTTTCGCACCAGCCTGATCGCATCGGCGCCGGGCTGAAGATCGGAATAGTCGACGACCGGCTTGGCGATCACGATGCGTCGCTTGTCCATTTCAGGCGCGGCGGGCGCGCTTCCGCCCGACGCCAGCAGCTTGCCCCAGTCGACCTCCGCCTGTTTTCCAGCGAGCGCCTGTTCGATCCCGGCGGAAAACTGCTCGACGCCGCTGATGTACATTTTCATCGCGCGTTCGCTGCCGGACGCGGACTTGAAGTTGCCGACGAGCACGCTCGACAGGCCGCGCAAACTTGGATCTTCGGCGAGCGGTTCGAGAACGTCGCGCTGGCCGATCATGACGCCGACATTTTTTTCGATGTCGGGGACCGGCAGGAACAACAGGCCGTTCTTGCGGAAATATTCGTGCTCGTCCGGGCGCCAGACGCGCGACAGGAGGGGCTGGCCCTGCAGCGCCGCGTTGAGACGTTTCGCGGCGTCGTCGGCCTCTTCGCTGGTCTTGCCGTCGATGACGACGACGATGACGTCGAGGAGGTCTGGGAAGGCTTTGTAGAGCGCCGCTTCATTCTTGCGCCAGGGAATATCTGGCGAGAAAAGATTTCCGGTTTCCGTATCGATGGCGAACCGCTCAGCGGTGACATATGCGCCCCCCGCCGTCAGACAGAGAGTGAGCAAAACCACTGTCCAAGGCCAGCGGAGGCAAAAGGCGACCAGCTTTTCAAGCATTCCGTTTTTCCCGCCTTCTGGCGTAAGACCTCATATGAGCGGGAACCGGCGCTCCTGGGTCGGGTTCCTCTATACAAGCGCGCTGCGCGACCACCAAGGCGGCTTACGCCGAAACCTTAATGGCGACGCCATGCGCCAGTCTGGCGCCGCGTCGTCACAAATACGTCAGCCACCAGAGATCGCGGCGTCGGCGCTTCACCTCCGCGAACCAGCGGCACAGCGGGTAGAGCGCCAACACAATCAATATCCACGCGACGTAAGCGCCCGCGAGCCCCGCGCCGAATTCCGGCGGCGGGCCTGCGCCTTTCGCCCAGGCCGCGACGTCCTGCAGGGAATAGCCGCGCGCCAAGGTGAACGCCAGCGCCGCGAAGGCGCCGACGTAAAGATGCAGGACATAAAAGAACAACGGGGTTCGGCCGAAGACCGTCAGCGCGTCGCCGATTCTCTTTCCGGCGCGCGCCAATGCTGGCAGCGTCAACGCCGCGCCGCCAAGCGTCACCAGCAGGTAGAGAAGCGATGGCGGATATTTCGTGACGTTGAGAAAGGAGAGCAGGGTGAAAACCAAGTCGCGCTGCACGCTCCAGGGGCGCGGGTCGCCGTAGAGATTGGAGAATCGCAGCACGACGAAAAGCGCCAGCGCCGCGCCGCCGGCGAGATAGAGGGTCCGGTCGCGCAGCATCGCCGGCTTGAGGAACAGCGGCCCGATTCCGTATCCCAGCGCGCCGACGCCGATCCAGGGAAGCGCCGGATAAAGGACGCCGCCCGGCGCGCCGAAGGGCAGTTTGCCGGGTTCGTGCAGCAGAGACCACCACGGTCCGAACGCGCCGAGGTCGGCGGCGTGAATTCCATCGAGAAGGTTATGGCCGAAGATGATCGCGACGCCGACGAGCAGCACGCTTCGCGGCGACAGGCGCGAGAGGGCGGCGAGGGCCACGAGGCTGCAGCCGATCGCCCAAAGCGTCGACAGTTCGATCCGGCCCCAGCCCATGCCCCAGATCGGGCTGATGACGACGGCGTCGAGCAGGATGAGCCACAGGCCGCGCGCGGCGAGAAATTTCGAAAGCGCCGCAGGGTCTTTCACCTTCACGCCGTAGAGATAGGCGCTCGCTCCGGCGAGAACGGTGAAGGTCGGCGCACAGAAATGCGTGATGAAGCGCGTGAAGAACAGAAAAGGATAGGTGTGATCGAGATCCGTCGGCGAGAAGCGCATGACGTCCGCGTCGAAGAAGTCGCGCATATGGTCGAGCGCCATGAGAACCATGACGAGGCCGCGCAGCCGGTCGATCTCCGGCAGCCGATGCTCGTCATAGAGCGGATTTTGCGTTCCGCCTATCCGAGCTTGGCGAGGCCGGGAAACAGCTCCAGTAGCCAATAGGACATCTCCTGCACGCCGCCTGTGAGAAAGGCGACGCCGGTAAAGACGAGCAGCACGCCGACGATCTTTTCGACTTTGCCGAAGTGCCGGCGGAAACGCGCGACGAAAGCGAGAAAGCGGCCGAGCGCCAAGCCAGCCCCGATGAAAGGCAGACCGAGGCCGAGCGAATAGGTTGCGAGCAGAGCGGCGCCGAGCGCCACCGTCTCCTGCGTCCCGGCGACGGCGAGAATCGCGGCGAGGATCGGCCCGATGCAGGGCGTCCAGCCAAAGGCGAAAGCGAGGCCCATGACATAGGAGCCGAAAAGCCCGATCGGCTTCGTGATCTCGGCGCGCTTCTCGCGATACAGGAGGCTGACCTTGAGCAGGCCGATAAAGTGCAAGCCCATCAGAATGATAATCCCGCCCGCGACCCAGGACAGGATATGCAGATTGGCGCGCAGCACGCCGCCGAAGGCGCTGGCCGTCGCGCCGAGCGCGACGAAGACCGTCGTAAAGCCAAAAACGAACAGAATCGACGACAGCAGAATGTCGCGCCGCGCGCGGGAGCGGGTCTCGATCTCGAGATCCTCCATGCTGACGCCGGCGAGATAGGTCAGATAGGGCGGCACCAGAGGCAGGACGCAGGGAGAGAGGAAGGACAGTAATCCCGCCGCCGCAGCAGCCGGGAATGTGACGTCCGCCATTAAGGGTCCTCGTTAGGTCGCTCGGCGCTTCTGCCACAGGCGGGCCGTCCCGCCAAGGCGTACGCAACAAGAAGCCCCGCCGAAGCGGGGCTCTCCATCGGTCCGGTCGACCGTTTAGTTGTTGCGCTGGCCGAACAGGAACAGCAGCGACTGGAACATGTTGATGAAGTCGAGATAGAGCGAGAGCGCGCCAAAAACGCTCTTCTTCTGCGCGACTTCATAGCTGTCGCTGCTGTAATACATGTCCTTGATGTTCTGCGTGTCCCAGGCCGTCAGGCCGGCGAACACCAGAACCGCGATGATCGACAGCGCGAACTGCAGGCCGGTCGACTGCAGGAACAGATTGACGAGGCCGGCGATCACGAGCCCCCAGACTCCCATCACCAGGAAGGAGCCAAAGGCCGACAGATCCCGCTGCGTCATGTAGCCGTACAGGCTCAGCCCGCCGAACGCCGCGGCGGTGATGAAGAACACCCGCGCGACCGATACGCCCGTGAAGACGAGCAGCAGCGAGGACATCGACAATCCCATCACCGCCGCGAAGGCGATAAAGAGATTGCGGGCCGTCGCCGCCGAAATCGTGTTCGCGCGCGCGCCGATGAAGAAGATGAACGCCAGCGGCGACAGAATCACCACCCATCGCAGCGGCGTCGCATAGAGCATGTGGCCGAAGGACGTCAGTTCGATTGCGCCGGGCGCCACCCGGGCGACAGCGAGCATATAAACGCCGAGCGCGACGAGTCCCGTCACGCCCAGGCCGAGCGTCATATAATTATAGACGCCGAGCATATAGGCGCGCAGGCCCTGGTCGATCTCAGCCGTCGTCGGCCGCGCGACCCCGCGCCCGTAGCCGAAGCTGGTGTTGCGGTCGAAGTTGGACATGTGATCCTCTTGGTCTAGTTGGCTGTTCCGCGTTTCGTCATGTGGGAAGCGCACCCCAGCCTCGCGCTGAATATGGCTCCGCCTTAATTGGGTGGCAAGCTTTCCACGAATGAACTCTTGTTAAGGTGGTTTCACGACGGAAAGCAGACTTACGATATTTTTTCTGATTTCAGTCAATTTTTATTTCGCGCTGCAAAATTGATTCTCCGGCGCGGCGTTCGGTTGAGCGCCGGCGGTCCCGGCGGCGGCGCGCGCGGCGCGGGCCCGCCACGTTGCGCAGCGCGGAAACAGCGACTGATCGTCGCACCCTTGCTGATGCGGCGAAATCCGCTAACATCAAGCCTCAGGCGTTGTTAGAGCGGCTCCCTGGAGCGTAAGCTTTACGGGAGCGGGCTGTGCGGCGCGAAGGCAACATTTCTGAGAGTCGCGTGTTCTTGTCACACGAAGACCCAGGAGGTCATCATGCGTGATGGTGGAAATCCGGAAGCGCATCCCGCGCCGGACGTGGGTGAAGCTCGCTTCACGCCGCAGGACGCTTGCCGTTTCGCGAGAGGCTTTCGCCTCGCGATTTTTTTGGCCGCGGCTGGCGCCGTGGCGATGGTCGCGGGCGCGCCCGCTCCGGCCGAGGCGCATGGGCGCTTGGGGGCGGCCGAAGGCCGGTGCCGGCTGTTCATTGGCCCCGATATCATGAATTTCACCGGCTATCTGCCGGAGGCGTCGAAGAACGAATTCTGCGAGGATATTCCGGCCACCGGGCCGATTATCATGGTTTTCGACGCGGAGCAGGAAGAGCTGCGCGACATGAAGGTCGAGCTGCGCATCGTCAAGGATGTCGGCGGGGAGGAGAAGGAAAACGAGGATCTCCAGGCCGTGACGGTCGCCTACCGGGAACCCAAGAGCTATCCGACGGGCACCATCAATTTCGAACATACGTTCAATGACCCCGGGTATTTCGTCGGCATCGTCACCGTCACAGGCGATCACGGCGAGCGTTGGGTGTCGCGCTTCCCCTTCTCGGTGGGAAAAAGCTTCATGCGCGACCTGCCGATCTATCTTACGCTCGGCATCGGCACGGTCGCCGCCTTCGCGATTTATCTCGTCCATCGCCGTCGTGAGACGACGGCTGCGGCCAAGGCTCACAAACCCCCGCCGCCGCCTCCGCCGACCGCGCCGGACGAGGATCACGGACCCGAGGCGACTCCGGCTGAGTGACCGCGCCTCGCGTCGCGCGTTTTTGAATGAGCGCCGGCGCCAAGCGCGCCGGCGCTTTTTTGCGTTTCAGCGCGTCACTGGTAGCCGCCGCCGTCGATCTGTCGGCCGATCTGCGCGATCGCCTGTTGATAGACCGAAGCCGCGTTCCACGCCTGGATCGCCCCGAAGTTGCTTTCGCCCGGCTGATAGCCGCCGCCGGCGCGCCAACCATGGGCGTGAAGGAAATTCGCCGTGGCGTTGAGCGCGGGCGCCGCGCTGTCGAGATTGCCGCCTCCGCCGTAATTCAGGATGTTTTTCGGCAGGAACTGAGTCTGGCCGATCTCGCCATGCATGGAGCCGCGGGCGTTCGGCGACAGCGCGCCCCGATCGACCAATGTCAGCGCGGCATAGAGCTGATCGGTGAAATAGTCGGAGCGGCGGCAGTCATAAGCCAGCGTCGCAACGGCCGACAGCGCATGCTGATTGCCATGCACCGCGCCAAAGCCGGTCTCCATTCCCCAGATCGCGAGAAGCGGCCCCGGCGGCACGCCGTAGCGCTGCTCGATCTGGGCGAAGAGTCCGCCGTAGGAGCGCTTGAGCGCGCGGCCGCGCGACACGATGGCCGAGCCGCCGCGCTTGGCGAGGAACTGGTCGAGCGAAAGGCGGAAGCTCTTCTGGCCGCGATCGGCGGAAATCGTCGCGGCGTTGTAATGAGTGCCCATCAGCGCGCTGATGCCGGCCTGACCTATGCCTTGGCCGCGCGCTTCCTGAGCAAATTCCTGCTTCCAATTGTCGAAGCCCGCCGCCGAGCGTCCGCACTGGGCCGCCAGCGCCGGATGGGAAATTCCAACAAACGCGAGCGCAATCGAAAATTTGAGGACAGTCCGCATAGTCTGTTTCCTTTTGTCTAAATTTCTGAACTCGCTTCCGTCGTGGCCTCAGGCGCGGCCGCCGCAGCGCTCCACCTCTTTCGCATCTCCTCCCGCTTCAGCGAGAGCTTACCTCGATTGGCCCGTTCTGCGCCACCGTCCTTGCCGCGTCCACATGAGGCCCTACATGGCGCGACGTAAGCTCGGCGTTGAACTTCCGATCGGCGCCGTTCTAATCGAGCGACGCTTGCGTTATGAGGTTATTGAAGCGCACATTTGACGCGCCTCGAACTTGACCAAGTCGGAGTTTCGCCCAGGATCATTGACGCACGCCCTCAGTCAGCTAGCATCGAACATTCGTGCAGACCTCATGCGTTCCCGGATGATCGTCGCTGCAGCCATGAGCGCAGGAGCGGAGCCGGTGAGTGGGGATAGGATTTTGCAAGAAATTCTCGAAAGCGATTGGACGCTCGCCGCCCTGAAACGCCGCGAAGATGCGCGGCGAAGCAGCGAGCGCGGCTCTTCCCGAGTCGATGGCGACATCGCCGAAACGCGCCGCGCTCACGACGGTTTCGCCAATAATTGGGTTGCTGAAGCCTTCAGGCGCCGGCAAGAGGAAGAGCGCGCAAAAGCGGCCAGGCATCAATCCCTCAGCGCGCATACGGCAAGCAAGGAAGTTCCTGTCGACAACTGGCTCATCGAAGGCTTCAAGCGTCACCAGCAAGAAGAACGGCGACGCGAAACGATCGCCAGACCGGATGAAGCGGAAGCGGCTGCAGTTAGCGACGACCATTCCATTTCAGATCTGGTCTCGTCATCGTCGGAGGGCGGCGTTGCGGAGCGCGTCAGGCCGTCCGAGGATCTTGGCTCCGCCGACCAACCCCCGGCGGGCGCCAATGTTGAAGCTCCAGCAACAGCCCTTGCGCCTCTTGTAAGCCGCGACGACGGAGCGGTTCTCGACAAGCCGCCGCGCCGCGCCGGCCGGATCATCATGATCGCCGGTCTGGTCGTCGTTGGCGGTTTGGTTTCCGTCATTGCCGTCAAATCATTGCTCTTTGGCTCTGGAGGCTCGACCAAGAGCCCAGGCCCGCCCAGAGCTTCGCCGCCGACAAGACAGGAAAAGCTCAACCGCAGCCAGGGCGCATCGCCAAAGGCGGAGAGGTTGGGCGCCCCGGCGGCAAAGCCGATGGAGCATGGGAGCGCGCCGAAAAGCGACGCGCCGCCACATCCGAGCGGCGCCGCGCCGGCGGCGCCGAGCGACGCCGCAACCGTTGCTGCGCCTCCGGCCGAAACGCGAGAAAGCTCGAAACCCGATCCTGTCGCGCCGGGCGGCGAGCAGGGAAGCAAAGCGCGCTCTCCATCCCAAGAGCATGAGCAGGGAGACAAGGCGCTCCCTGGACATGAGGCTGCGCCAGCGGCGACTCAGCCGGCGCCGGCGCCGCGCGCCGCCACGGAAGCCGCCTCGCCTGCACAGCCGGACAAGAATCCAAATGCGGAGCCTACGGCTGTGGCGCCGGAAAGATCGCGTGAGCCGATCAAGCCCGACCCGAAGCAGAACGCCTCTGAGTCAAAGCGCGGAGCCGCCAATTCCGGCGGAGACGCCAAACCCAGGCATCAGGCCAAGGACAGGAACGCCAGCCATCAAGCCGCTCGAAAGACCGACGGCCTCTCCACCTTTCTGAAGCGCACCGCAAATTCGGTTCGCAAGTTTTTCGGACGGCTTGGGGAGAGGCAGTAACGATCGCGGTTGAACCATGCAGCGGCCCGCAATGGACGTCGCTTGCGGCGCCGCAACGCCCTTGGCGCAATCTGTCAGCGTCCAGTCGCCGCATGCGCGCGCCGCGTCAAACGCGCGAACGCCGTGGCGCACGAACTGCCCGACCATCGCCATTGAATCATCCACGCGAGAGAAGCTCGCGCGCCGCTTTGAAAGAGGCGGCGCGAAGATGGCCGACGTTCGCGCTTGGCTGAAGGATGTGGACCAGCCGCGCGATGAGGCCCATTTGAAGAGCGCGTGACCGACAGCCCGGTCGGTTTTCTGCTTTCAACCGCGAGCATTTCCGTGAGAACGATCATCGAGCCGTTTCGCATCAAGATGACCGAGGCGCTGCCCATCACCACGCGCAGCGAGCGCGAAGTCCTTCTTGCAAGAGCGTTCAACAATGTCTTCCTTCTCGACGCCGACCACGTCACCATCGACCTGCTGACCGACAGCGGCACGGGCGCCATGTCCGACCGCCAATGGGCGGCTCTCATGCTCGGCGACGAAAGCTACGCCGGCAGTCGCTCCTGGCGGCGCTTCGAGCGAACCGTGCGCGAGATTACCGGCTTCAAACACATTTTCCCGACGCATCAGGGGCGCGCCGCCGAGCGCATTCTGGCTGCGACGCGTTTGCAAAAAGGGAACATCGTTCCCAACAACGGTCACTTCGATACGACGCGGGCGAACATCGAATATGTCGGCGCCGTCGCGACGGACTTGCCGTCGACCGAAGCGCGCGAACTGCATTCTGAGAAGCTGTTCAAGGGAAATATGGACCTCGCGCGACTCGAACAATTGATCGAGTCCGAAGGCGCCGGAAATATTCCTTTCTGCATGCTCACGGTGACCAACAACACCGGCGGAGGCCAACCGGTGTCCATGGAGAACGTCCGGAGCGTCAAGCAAATCTTGGAAAGGCGCAACATTCCGCTGATGATCGACGCATGCCGCTTTGCGGAAAACGCATTCTTCATCAAAGAACGCGAGCAGGGCTTCGCCGATCGGAGCCTGCTGGAAATTGCTCGGGAAATGTTTTCATTCGCCGATGGGGCGACGATGAGCGCAAAGAAGGACGGGCTCGCAAATATCGGAGGATTTCTCGCCTGCAACAATGATTCTTGGGCCGATGACTTTCGCAACCTGCTCATCCTGACGGAAGGATTTCCGACATATGGCGGTCTCGCCGGCCGTGATCTGGAGGCGATCTCCGTCGGCTTGTTGGAGGCGTTGGAATATGACTATCAGCGCTATCGGCATGCGACCGTCGAATATGTGGCGTCGGCGCTGATCTCGCGCGACATACCGATCGTGCGTCCCGCCGGCGGCCACGCCATATTCATCGACGCGGCCGCGCTTTGCCCGCATTTGCGAGCCAGCGACTATCCCGGCATCGGGCTCGTCAACGCGCTTTACCTCGAAGGCGGCGTTCGCGCCGTCGAGCTCGGCAGCGTCATGTTCGGAAAGCCCGCGCCAGAGGGGGGAAAGGAAATTGCAGCGCCGCACGAATTGGTGCGGCTGGCGTTCCCTCGCCGGGTCTATACGCAGAGCCATTTCGACTATCTGATCGAGGTGCTGGACGCCATCGGCCGTCGGCGCGAGTCAATCGAAGCCTACCGGATCACTGAACAGGCGCCATTTCTGCGGCACTTCACCGCCCATTACGAACGCGCCGGCTGAACCGCGAGCGCTGCGGCGGCGGCGAGGGTTACGTGAGGGCGGCGCGACTCGCGTCAGGCGGTCGACGAAGGGCCGCCCTGAGCGGCCTGAAACTGTGTGATGTCGGCTGCGGAATATTCGCCGCGTGTGTTGCAGTTCGGACAGGTCACGTCGAATGTCGCAGGCCCGGATATCTCCAAAGCGCCCGTGCCTGTCGGCTCGGTCAAAATGGCGAAGTGCTGGCGGCACTTTTTGCATGCAAACCCAATATACCAGCTTCCCGGGATAAGCGCCGGCAACGCTGAGACTTCGTAAGCGCCGGTGAAGCGAACGCCTTGGGGCATCGAGGGCTCCTATCGTGTGATTTGATCCATGTAGCGCTGGGAAGCGTCCGGCGCGACCCCTACGGCGACGACGACAAAGTTGCAGCATTCCCTACCGTGCACAGCGAGTAATACCCGTAAAGAGGCGACTGCAACGGCTGATCCGGCCAGTAGGTCCGATGAAGGTCGGCGACCGTGCAACGATCGAGCACGCTCGCCCCGCACTGCGCGGCTTGCGCCGCAAGATTTTCGATCCCATACGTCCAAGGAGCGCCCATGGCGGCGAATCTTCCAACGACGCTGGTGATTTCAGGGTCGCCGGTTGTGTTCTTGATCACGTTCTCGGCGAAATAGTCGAAGGACACCGAGCAGCTCTCGATATGGCGCATGAGGTCCGTCAAGATCTGGCGGACCGCCGCTTCATCCAAATACATCGTGTTCCCTTCCCATATGACATGCGTGGGAAGTTTGAAATCAAATCCGTTTCGACGAAGCAGACCGATCATGCCATCCGTCACATAATCCGCCCCAATATAATTCGTATTGGGATCAACGTCGCTTGCTTCGAGCTTCGCCTTCTTGAACGCCTGGGTTTCTGGAGCGTCGATCTCGAAATAGGCGACGCCTTCGGCCATGATCCGCTGCGGCCTTGTGTCGAGCCCGGCGCCGAGTATGAGGATCTGTCGGCATCCTCGATCGATCTGAAGACGGAGCCGGTCGTCGAAGTAGCGCGTCCTCAGTCGCACATTGTTCCTGATCGGCGGGAACGACTGGGAAATGCGATCCGCGGCCCGTTTCGATTCCTGATTGAGGAACAGATGGACGAAGCGGTCGCGGTAGAGCGGATGAGCTTCCTTGTTTTCGTCATTGCGGAACTCCGCCACGACAAAAGCGGTGCCAATCACCTTTTGAATTTCGACCATTGGCTGTCTCGATCGGACCCGGGTTCGGCGCAGCGACGCGCCTCGCCGCTCGTTGAAGCTTAATGCAATCTTCTTGGAACTCTTAGCTGCGTCTGCAGGGCGCTCTCGCGGAGGGCGGCCCTGTCACTTTTGCGGATAGCGCTCCAGCAGTTGCGCAAGCGGCTCGGAACTCACCGCATTGGGCGGCGAATAGGGCTCGTCCACGGATGCGACCAGCGAAATCGGGACGATCGCCGCCAAAGCGAATATCGTCTGCGCGAGAAGCTGAGGCCTCGGGCGATCGAGATGCACGATCGCAAGGGCGATTTGCGTAATGAAGGCGATGATGATCACCGCCGCCCATTTGCGATCGTCGGGAAAGGTCCCGGCGATCGCGAGTCGTTGTTCCCGCGCCGACCGCAAACGCATCACCGTATCGACGAGCGCGCGCTGAAAGGCAGGTTCGATTCTCGCGCTGGCGACCGCGCGCGTCAGTCTGTTCAGCGAGGCTTCGGTTTCGGGCGATTCCTTGCCGTCTTCCATGGTTTTCCATTCGAGGCCGACGGCGGCTTCCACATAGTCACGCACGGCGCGCGGAATATCGTCCGCGTCGAGTCCATGATTGCTCGAAAGCGCCGCGAGCGTCGCCAATTGCTCGCGCTCCATGGCGATGGCGCGATAGGCGCTGCGATTTGCGTCCCAGACGTCCTGCGAAAGGAACGTCATCAGCAGGCCAAACAGGGTCGCCGGGACGGCGACGAAGGGCGGCACGACGCCTTTCCAGTTCTGCACATAGGCGGCAAAGCGCGAGGCGAAGCTAAGCCAGCACAGGAAAAGCGCGACTGCGGCCATGGCGCCTGTGAGCATGAGCGCCATGACGAGCGTCGTCTGCGACATCCAGAATTTTAAGAGCACGTTTCCCCTCGAATCGACAGCCAATGGCGATTGAAGGGCATCATAAGCGAGATTCGCCGGACGATCGCACCCCTTGCCCGACGCCAGCTTCGCATGATGGGGTTCCTCTCGCGGCCAAGCGCGTTACCTTTCGCGAGGGCGATCGTCGATCTGAGTTCGGCAGGCATGTCAAGCGAGACGGACATTTCCGCCTATGCGCGTTCGATCCTTGAGACTGTGGGCGTGCCGCTGCTGGCGCTTGATTCACAACTCACGGTGGAGTTCGCCAGTGACGCGTTCCTCAGTCAGTTTCAGGTGACGCGCGAGGAGACGATCGGCCGGCCGGTTTATGAGCTGGGCGACGGTCAGTGGGACATTCCGGAGCTGCGCCGGCTGCTAGAGCAGATTGTTGAGCAGGACGGCACGATCAAGGATCGCCGCGTCGAGCATGACTTCAAGCAGATCGGCCGGCGCATCCTGCGGCTCCACGCCAAGCGAATCCGCAGGCCGGATGAAAAAGATTGCATCCTGCTCGCGATATCCAATGACGCTGAGCGTGAGCGGCTTCGTGATGAACTCGAAGGCCGGATCGAACTTTCGGAGAAACTGATCGACTGCATGCGTGAAGCGCTGTTGATTCTCCACGGAGACCTCACGGTTCACTCGGCGAATCCGCCCTTCTATCGACTCTTCGGGGGAGACCCCAAGGAGACGGAAGGACGCCCCATTTACGCGCTGGGCGACGGCCAGTGGGACACACCGGAGCTGCGACGGCTGCTTGAGGACATTCTCCCTCGCCGCCGGAGTTTTGACGACTACCAGATCGAACACGTGTTCCAAGGCGCCGGTCCTCGCGTGATGCTGCTGAACGGCCGTCGGCTCGACCAGCTTAACCTGATCCTACTCGCCATCAGCGACACGATGGAGCAGCAGACGTGCGAGGTGAACCGTCGGGACCGCGAGGCCCGGCAAAATCTCCTCATCGATCTGAATGACCGCTTACGCCCGTTGGCGGATCCCGTGGCGATTCAGGCTGCCGCCAGCGGGGTCCTGGGCCGGCGTCTCGACGCCAACCAGGCGGCCTATGCGGAGATCGACGAGGCCGGCGAATACGCAACTGTCGAACGCGACTGGAACGACGGCGCGTCGCCCAGCGCCGCCGGGCGCCATCGCCTCGCGAGTTGGGGAGAGGCCCTGATCGCAGACCTCAAGCGTGGCAGAACAATCGTCGTCAGCGACGTCCGCGCCGACCCACGCACGGCGGCGCCTGAGACCCTAAGGTCGTTCGAAAGCCGTTCGATTGCCGCTTTGCTGGCCGCGCCGCTGGTCAAGGACGACCGGCTGGTCGCGGTGGTTGCCGTTTACTCGCGGCTGCCGCGGACGTGGAGCGCCGCCGAGGCGGCTGTCGCGGAGGATGTCGCCGAGCGAACGTGGTCGGCGATCGAGCGGGCGCGCGCGGAAGAGGCGCTGCGCGAGAGCGAGTCGCGGTATCGCCTGCTGTTCGAATCCATCGACGAAAGCTTCACGGTGGTCGAGCCGCTCTATGACGAGCAAGGTCATGCGATCGACTACCGCTTCCTTGAGGTCAATCCAGCCTTTGAGGCTATAACGGGACTGAAGAACGTTGAAGGGCGGAGCGGTCGCGAGCTTGTGCCCAGCCTCGAAAAGGACTGGATCGACACGATCGGCAGAGTTGCGGTGTCCGGGAACGCCGAACGCGTCGTCCGCAGAGCGCGCGCGCTCGGCAAGATCTATGACGCCTTTGTCTTCCGCGTCGAGGAAGCGGAAAGCCCAAGAGTCGCGGTGCTGTCGAGAGACGTGACGGAGCGCGTGCGCGCGGAGGAACAGCGCGCTCTTCTCATGCGTGAGCTCAATCACCGCTCGAAAAACATGTTGAGCATCGTGCTCGCCATCGCACGAGCGACCGCGGGCGATCCAGGACGCGACTTCGAGGAAACGTTCCAAGAGCGCATTTTGTCTCTCGCCGCGAATCAGGACCTGCTGGTCGCCAGCGACTGGCAAGGCGTCACGCTAAGCGATCTCGTCCGCTCGCAGCTCGCTCATCTGGAGGATTTGATCGACCATCGCATCACGCTAAAAGGCCCGCCGCTGACGATCTCGGCCGCGGCATCGCAATCTTTCAGCATGGCGCTGCATGAGCTGGCGACCAACGCCGTCAAATATGGCGCGCTGTCCACCTCGGATGGTCGCGTCGACATCGAATGGGGCGTTAGCGGGCAGGAGGGTGAAGGCCGGCACGATGGCGAGGGCCGGCGCTTCACGATGAGCTGGCGTGAAACGGAGGGTCCCGCGGTGGCGCCGCCCGCGCGTAGCGGCTTTGGGTCCACAGTCATCCGCGATATGATCAGACTGAACCTCAGAGGGGCTGCAAGGCTCCAATACGACAGCGCAGGCGTCGTCTGGGAGTTCAACTGCCCGATCGAGAATGTGCTGGAGGCGACGGAGGCTTCCCGAGCCGAAAAGTGAATGCGACGCCGCAGCAAGTTACGCCTTCACCTTCTACGCGAGGCGCTCGTCGAAGTGAGCCCGCTACCAGGGCCGGCGCTTGCTGAGATTTTTTTGCTGAGATCTTTTCGCTCTATGCAGAACGCCCCGCCGTTACATCCACGGTCGGGGCGTTCGTCGCCGGAACGCTGTCGCGTCCCAATTGCGGGCGCGGTTGAGAGGCGCTCACGCGCCTGCCGCAAATTTCTAGCGGCGATCGCCTTGGCTGCTGCCGCTGGAGGCGCTGCGCGACAGCCTGGGTCGAGGCTGGCTCAACCATCCGCCAGAGTGCGGCAGATGATCCTCGCAGAACGGACGAGTCTCCAGGTTCTGGAGAATCGATCTGATCGCGTTTCGCCTTCGCTGAAGCTTCCTGGTGGTCATCGGAAATCTCCTTCTTTAGAGAAGGACCACTGAACAACCTGTCTAGAACGTCATCCTAACAACGACTGAAATCAATCTCTGTTCCGATTTTATCGCGTCTTTCGTCGACGAATTGCGCCGAGCGTTGCAAATTTGTCGCGGCGCTTCGCGCTTTCAGTTGATCGTCTGCGAAGCAGCTGCTCCTCAGCGGAGACGTATGTCCGCCCGCGAAGGGCAATACAATCAATCGTGTAAATCGCTTATAGATCGGCGCGTGCATCGTCTGCCGTCGACCATCCGTTCATGCAGACATGCGACCTCGTCGGAGGCGCTTCTTGGACGAGCGGTCAGCCTATCAGGGGGAATGATGAAAACGCTGGTTCGATTGAGCTTCCTGATCGCTGTGATGGCCACAACATTCCTGTTGGCGGGATCGTCTGTCAGAGCGGGAAGCGATCCGCTTCCGTCATGGAACGAAGCTCCGACGAAATATGCAATCGTCGAATTCATTCGAGCGACGACCGATCCGTCCAATACGAAATTCGTGCCGCCCGAGGAGCGCATCGCGGTCTTCGATCAGGATGGCACGCTCTGGGCGTCCCATCCGATATACCCGCAGTTGATGTATTGTCTGGATCGCCTGCCTGCCGTCGTAAAGGCAAGACCGGCGCTTGCGAAGATCGAGCCCTTCAAGACAGCGCTCTCGCGCAACATGGAGGCTATCGCGAAGCTTTCCACGAAGGACCTCATCAAGATCATGGCCGTGCAGTCCAGCGGCATGAGCGTAGAGCGGTTTAGAGCGGATGCGGAGAGATGGCTTGAGACAGCGAGACACCCGCGCTGGGGCCGCCGCTACACCGAGCTGACGTATCTGCCGATGCTCGAGCTGATGAAGCATCTACGCGCCAATGGCTATAAGACTTACATCGTCACCGGAGGCGGGCAGGATTTCGTGCGAGTCTATGCAGAGCAGACCTATGGCGTTCCGCCCGAGCAGGTTGTCGGGACTCTGGAGAGCGCAAGCTATCATTATGACAAGCGCGGGCGTCCCGTTCTGATCGAGAGCCCCGAAACGCTGCTCAGCGACGTCGGCGCCGGCAAGCCCGAGGCCATCCATTTGATGATCGGTCGTCGTCCGCGCGCCGCGTTCGGAAATTCAACGGGCGACCGGCAGATGCTCGAATACACGACGTCCGGGGACGGCGCGCGGTTTGGCATGTTGGTTTTGCACGACGACGCCAAGCGCGAATACGCCTATGGCCCAGCGCTCGGATTGCCTGACACCAGAATTGGGACGTTTCCTCAGTCTTTGTATGACGAGGCGAAGCGGCGAGGATGGTTCGTCATCAGCATGAAGAGCGACTGGAGCCGGATATGGGCTTTCGAACAATGAAGCGCGTGGGAGAAGCGCCCTTAAAGCCGTAATCACGGCGCGGCGCAGAGGCTTGCGTCGCCCAAGCGGCGCGGAAAGTCATAAGACGAGCAGGTTCCGAAAAAGTTGACAGGCTTTTTCGATGAGAACCTGCTCCGCCATTTTGATTTCGAGCGATTCCTGATCGATCGCACGATTCCATGTGATCGGAAAGCGCTCTAGAAGGGAAAGTAGCGGAAGCTCGTCAAGACGGTGTTTTCCGAGCCGTGCGGCGCGCCGCCGACCCCGACGAAGCCGTTGCGAATGATATGGGCGAACTGCACGCCGACTCTGATTTTGCCGGCCGGTCCCTCGTAGAACGTATGCCAGGCGCCAGTGGTGATTTCGCGTAGCGCGTGGGTCTGCCCGGAACAATTGAAAAGCGGATTGCCGAGCGCGGCGAGCGACACGGCTGCGGAGACCCCCAGCGCAGTCTGCGATATCGGATTTTCCAGGCCGCAGCCGATATTGTTATAAAGCGGATTGCCATATCCGCCGGCGAAGATCGTGCCGTTGACGGCGGCGACCTGCGGATTTTTGCCGGCGATGTCGCCTCCTGCGAATGCAAAAACATCGGTTTGCGGCGTCGGATGCAGCGTTGCGCCGACGAGGAGGCTTCGCTGGTAGAGCGGCTGGAGCGCGCCGAAAGCCGAATAGGTCGCGTCGGGAAGCTGACTCGATGCGAGGCGGCCGACGCCGCGTCCGACCATGCCCGACACTTGGAATTCCAGGACCTTGGGAATGATCGGGATAATCGCGCCGGCGCCGACGGCGCCAGTCCAGATACGATGATTGCCGAAGTAGAGGCGCTCGGTCATCTCACGCGCCACCCCGAACGCTTCCAGATGCACCGTGCGGTCGCCTAATGGCGCGTCCCATGCGGCCTTGCCGACGAGATCGGGAAGTCGATTGAACGAATAAGTGTCCAAGGTGTTGAGCGAGCCGCCGTTCGTCGCCAAGGCGAGTAGAGCGGGCGCGGGGATTCCGAGATTGTTGGGAAGCAGCGTCGAGACATTGCCGAATGCCGGGCCGGGCGTTGCAAACGTGTTGGCTGATCCTTCAGCGGCGAAGGCCAACCAGAACTGCTTTCCGAAGTCCTTGTAGATGCGGATGCCAGGGTTTCGGTCCCAGACATAGCCCGGCATATAATTGGGATCGATCGTCGGCGGCTGCAATGACGTATCCGGCCGGGTCCCGAGCGTATTCATCGTTACGAGCGACCAGGTCTGACCCGCCGCGAAATGAAGCCCATAATCGTCATTGTCGATATTCGTATAGGCCTGCCGAATGCGAAGATTATACGAGTTGCTCTGGTTCGCGTTCGCCGTCTGGGCCGCGCCGAGGAAGTCCGTTTCGAAATAGCCCTGGATATGCGTCGTGGGACTGAGATCGCCGCGCACGAGGAGAGCGGGGCGCGTCGCGCGGGCGCTGAAGTGAAACTCGTCCGTATGCCCCGCTGTCGAGAAGCCATAGGGAATGGCGTTGAAGGGCGTGGCGACGTCGGCGCCGACCCAGTGGTTGCGCCAGACCGACTCGAGCGCCAGAAAGCCGCCCGGGATGATCTCCAGACCCTTGTAGACGAACTTATCTGGGATTTTCGGAATGGCGACGGCGGCGGCCGGCGTCAGCGCCGTCCCCCTGACGTTCGCATCGCGAGCATTTGCTGTTTCGGTCCGGCGACGCTCCTGCTCGTCTCGGTCCTTCTTATCCATGCGGGCTTTAAGTTGCTTCACCTGAGCAAGGAGCATTTGCAGCTGCTCCTTGTCCGTCATGGCCATCGCGCGATGCGCCGGCAATAGAGCCACGACGCCAGCAGCCGTAAGCGCAATCGCCGAACGCTTGACGTCTCTAAGTAAATGGGTCCCCGCGGTTGCGTCGCTCCAGAAGGGTTCAACTCGAAAACAAACCTTGGCGCTCTGGCGCATTCGCATTGGCGGGTCCTCTTACATCTCCACGCTTGCGTTCTAGCCAAGTTTTTATGCGCCAATTTTTCCCGTGTTTATCTCCGTGGTCTCAAATATTGCCCGTGCGTTTCGCAAAAGTGGCCGTCGCCATGCTTCTGGCGGCGGCCATCTTCAACAGGACTCGCCCGCGTCGTTCAGCTCATCGTTTCAACGAAGGCGATCAGCCCTTTGAGCAGCGTTGTGGGATCAGGCGGGCAGCCGCGAATATGGAGATCGACCGGGACGACGTTCGCGACGGCGCCCACGCATGCGTAGCTCTCGCAATAAACGCCGCCGTCAAAGGCGCAGTCGCCGACGGCGATCACCCATTTCGGATCCGGCGTCGCCGCATAGGTGCGCTCAAGCGCTTCGCGCATGTTTTTCGTCACCGGCCCGGTGACGAGCAGGACGTCGGCGTGACGCGGCGACGCCACGAAGCGCAGGCCGAATCTCTCGAGATCGTAATAGGCGTTGCTCAGCGCGTGGATCTCCAGCTCGCAGCCATTGCAGGAGCCCGCGTCGACTTCGCGGATCGACAGGCTGCGGCCCAGTTTTCGGCGCGCGGCGCGCCCCAGCGTGTAGCCGAGCTCGGCGATCGACGCCGCATTCGGAATAGGGGCGTGTTCGGTCAGAGCGCGGCGGAGCAAGCCCTGAAGCAAGAATTTCTGCATCGCGCGCGAGTCCTAGAGATCATGCCCCGAGTAGGAACAGTTGAAGGATTTGTTGCAGAGGGGGAAGTCGGCGACGATGTTGTCCTTGATCGCCGCTTCGAGCAGCGGCCACTGGAACCAGGACGGATCGCGCAAATGACAGCGCTGCACCACGCCGTCGGCGCGGATGCGCAACCAGACAAATATATCGCCGCGGAATCCTTCGACGAGCGCGGCGCCTTCGCGCGTCCAGTCCTCCGGCAGCGCCCAGGCGGCGATGGTCGGCCCCTGCGGCGCTTCGTCGAGAATCTGTCTGACGATTCGCAGCGAGGCTCTGATCTCATCGAACCGGACCCAGACGCGCGCGTCGACGTCGCCTTCCTTCGAGGCGCCGATCTCAAACCTCAGCTGCGAGTAGGGGGCGTAGCCGATCGCCTTGCGCGCGTCGAATGTCCGGCCGGAGGCGCGTCCGACATAGCCCCCGCAGGCATATTGCTTTGCGAGCGCCTCGCTGACGACGCCAGTTCCGACGGTCCGATCCTGCAGCGACGTCGTGTCGCCGAAGAGCGCGATCAGCCGCGGAGTCATGAGTTCGATCCACTCGATCAGCGTGAAAAGCGCCGTGACGTTCTTTTGCTCCAAATCGACGAGAACGCCGCCCGGCGCGATGCGATCCATCATCAGGCGGTGTCCGAAACAGCTCGCTGCCTCCCTCAAAATGCGTTCGCGGACGATGCCGCATTGCGCATGCATCAGTGCGAAGGCCGCGTCGTTGCAGATGCCGCCGATATCGCCGAAATGATTGGCGAGCCGTTCGAGTTCAGCCATCAGCGCGCGCAGATATGTCGCGCGCGGCGGAACTTTGACGTCGAACGCCGCTTCGATCGCCTGCGAAAAGGCGAGGCTATAGGCGACCGTGCTGTCGCCGGACACGCGCGCCGCGAGACGCCCGGCGCGCTCCATCGAGGCGCCGGTCATCAGCTGGTCGACGCCCTTGTGAACGAAGCCAAGCCGCTCCTCAAGCCGCACGACGGTTTCGCCATTGGCTGAAAAGCGGAAGTGGCCGGGCTCGATAATGCCGGCGTGCACGGGTCCGACCGCTATCTGGTGGAGCGGTTCGCCTTCCGCGGGAAGAAACGCGTAGGCGTCATTGGCGGAGTCGATCGTTTCGGGCGCGCTGCAGGGATGGCGCACGCCCCAGCGGCCATGATCGAGCCAACGCCGCTCGTCGGGCGCATTTTCGGCTCGCAGGCCATAAAGATCGCGGATCGCGCGCTCGAGCCTCAACGCCGGCGGATGCAATCGCCCGACCGATGGAAAGGAGCCTTCAGGGCACTCCAATGTGATGATGCGCAGGCGGGGCTCCCGCTCGTCGAGCACCGCCATGTGAACGCTCGAACTTTCGCCCCAAAGGCTGAGGAGTTCGCGCTCGCCCGTCACAAGACTTTCGGTAAGAGCGAGCCAGCCAGGTCTGTCGACGATCTCGCGCGGCCAGGGCAGGCATGTCGGCGGCGACGGCTGGGCCGCTATCTGTTTGCTGGCGAAGTTCATCTTTTCATCCTTCGAACTCAACCCAACAGCCGCGCGACATTCTGGAACCAGGTCACGACGTCAGAGGGGAGATAGGTTCCCGCCAGCAGCACAAGCGAGAGATGCGCGTAGACAGGCCACATCGAAGCCTTCACCTCGCCTTGGTCGTGGCTTGGCGCGCCGAACGCCATCCCGGTGAGCCGCAACAGCAGGGCGCCAAACGCCAGCAGCAGGCCGAAAACCAGCGGAATAGCCAGGAGCGGCTGGCGCGCGAAGGTCGAACTCACGACGAGAAATTCGCTCATGAAGATGCCCAGCGGCGGCAGGCCGATGATGGCGACGACGCCGGCGACGAGGGACCAGCCGAGCGCCGGCTGGCTCTGCGTCAGCCCTCTGATGTCGGCGATTCTCTGCGTGCCCTTGACCTGCGCGATGTGACCGACCGAGAAGAAGATCGCGGACTTCGTCAGGCTGTGCATCGTCATGTGCAGCAGACCGGCGAAATTGGCGAGCGGTCCGCCCATGCCGAAAGCGAAGGCGATGATGCCCATGTGCTCGATGGAGGAGTAGGCGAACAGCCGCTTGATGTCGCCGCGGCGGTAAAGCATGAAGGCCGCCATGATGAGAGATGCAAGGCCGAGCGTGATCATCAGCGGGCCTGGCGTAATCGCCGCCGCATTCGCCGTCAGCAGCATCTTGAACCGCAGCACCGCGTAGAGCGCGACATTGAGCAGGAGTCCGGACAAGACCGCCGAGATCGGCGTCGGGCCTTCCGCATGCGCATCCGGAAGCCAGGCGTGCATCGGCGCCAGCCCCACCTTGGTGCCGTAGCCGAGCATCAGGAACACGAAGGCGACGTTGAGCATCCGCGGATTGAACTGCGGCGCCTGCGACATCAGCGTCTTCCAGACCATGGCGTCATAGCCCTGCCCCAGCACCGGCTCGGCCGCCATGTAAATGAGGATCGTGCCAAAAAGCGCCAGCGCGATCCCGACGCTGCCGAGGATGAAATATTTCCAAGCGGCCTCGAGCGCATGCGGCGTGCGGTAGATGCCGACCATCAACACGGTCGTCAGGGTCGCGACCTCGACCGCGACCCACATGAGGCCGATGTTGCTGGCGAGCAGCGCCAGATTCATCGCGCACATCAGCGACTGATACATCGCGTGATAGAAGCGGACGTTTTTCGTGGTCAGCCGGCCGGTTTCGATCTCATGATCGATATAGCTCGCGCTATAGACGCTCGTGGTGAAGCCGATGAAGGTCGAGAGCACGACAAAGACGATGTTGAGATCATCGACAAAGAGATAGCCGCCGCTTTCGGGCTCGACGACGAGAAGCACAAGCGCGAAGAGAAACGTCGCGCCGGAGGCGCAGAGATTGATGATCGCCGAGCGTCGGTAGACCGGTTCAAGCGCGACCGCGATGGCCGCGGCGGCGGGAATGCCCACAAGCGCGTTCGACACCAGCAAAAGATCGGAACTCATGAACGTCCTCCACGCACGCGATCGAGTTCAGAAAGGTCGACGTTGTCGAATCGCTCGCGGATGCGGAACAGGAAGATGCCGATCACGATGAAGGCGATGAGAATGGAAAATGCGACGCTGATCTCGACGACGAGCGGCATGCCGTTCGCCCCCGCCGCCGCCAAAACCAGACCATTTTCCAGCGACATGAAGCCGATAATCTGGCTCACGACGTTGCGCCGCGTCACCATCATCAACAGCCCCAGCAGCACGATCGCCAAGGCGAATGCGATGTCCTCGCGCGACAGCGGATCGGCGGAGGCGGTCGCCGGCAGCATGACGACGAGCGACAGCGCCACGAGAAATATGCCGATAAGCATGGTGACGCCGACGCCGCCAACGACCTCCACGGTGCGGTGGATGCCCAAGCGCTTGATGATTCGGCGGAGGCTGAAGGGAATGATCAGCGCCTTGAAGATCGCCGCGATGGCGGCCGTTAGATAGAGATGATGTGCGTCCTGGTAATAGGCCTGCCAGGCGACCGACAGCGACAGAATGACGGCGTGGAGCGTGTAGATATTGATGAGCCCCGACAGTCGGTCCTGATACAGCAGCATGAAGCTCGTCAGCAGGAGCGCGCCCGCCAGCACATGGGCGATGTCGATTGTCAAAAGCTCCATCAGAGACTCCGTGTCACAAAAACGAGCAGCGTCGCGAGGAGGCCAAGCATCAGCCCCGCGCCGAGAAAGTCGGGAACGCGGAAGATGCGCATCTTGGCCGTGGTCGTCTCGAACAGCGCAAGCGCGCCGCCGCCGATCGCCAGCTTCAGGACGTAAGCGCAAAGCCCAATCATCATCGCTTTTGCGCCCGCGTCATGCGAGGCGAGCCCAACGGGGAAAAAGACGCAGGCGATGAGCGAGAGATAAAGGAGCAGCTTGAGCGCCGAGGCGAGTTCAATGAGCGCGAGATAGCGCCCGGAATATTCGAGAACCATCGCCTCATGCACCATCGTCAGCTCGAGATGGGTCGCCGGATTATCGACGGGGATCCGTCCATTCTCTGCGATGGCGACGATGAGGAGCGCAACGAGCGCCATCCCCACCGAGGCGCGCAATTCCAGATTTCCGGCCATATAGGCCGCAATTTCAGAGAGCTGCGTCGTTCCGGCGACAAACGAGACGGTGAAGACGATCATCATCATCGCCGGCTCCGCGAGCGAGCCGAACATCGCCTCGCGGCTTGAGCCGATGCCGCCAAAACTCGTTCCAATGTCCATGCCGGCGAGCGCAAGGAAAAAACGGGCGCTGCCGAGCAGGGCGATGATGGCGATGAGATCGGCCGACCAGCTGAACGTCAGTCCCGTGGCGAACGTCGGCACGAGCGATGCGGCGACCCATGTCATCGCGAAGATGAGATAGGGCGCAGCGCGGTAAAGCCACGAAGCATTCTCGGCGAGGACGACGTCCTTGCGCAGCAACCGGATGAGATCGCGCCAGGGTTGGATGATCGGCGGCCCTTTGCGGCGCAAGAGGCGCGCCTTCAGCTTTCGAAGGAAGCCGATAAGCAGCGGCGCGAGCGCAAGCACCAAAAGCATTTGGACGCTCTGCGCCAGGATGTTGAAAAGAAGCGTCATATCGCCACCAGGACCAGGAGGAAGACGAGCGCCGCGAAAACCAGCGCGAGATATTCCTGGATCGTCAGGAGACTGAGGATGTTCAGCCCGGCGGCGCAGGACTCAACCGCCCGCGTGAGCGGCGCATAGAGATAGTCGAAGATCCGATCCTTGATGTCGACGCTCAAGCGCGCCGCCCGCGTATCGCCAGGCGCGGGCATGTCGAGGCGCTCCCGCACCGAAAAGGCGATGACGCCAAGGGTGCGCCGGATCGGCTGCGCGAAGCTGCTGCCTGTGTATTGCGTCATGGGGCTGGTTTCGATGAAGCCGCAGTCCCAGGCCGGCGCGCGCCGCGACCGCGTCGCGCCAAATTTGTGGATGACCCATCTCGCCGAATACGCGGAGAAGAGAATGAACACGAAGACCAGAAGCCCATTGTAGGAGCTGCGGCTTTCGGCGATCGGCGCGATCGAGAGCCAGGAGAGTTCAGCCTGCGTCGGCATGCGGCCGCCGACAAAATCTTTCGCCACGGGCGAGATCGTGTCGATGAGGAGGCTCGGCAGCAGACCGGCCGTGAGGCACAGCGTCAGCAAAACCGCCATGGTCGCGAGCGACCAGCGATCCGGGTCGTGCGCCGCGCGCGCCGCTTCGCTGCGGGGGCGCCCTAGAAAAGCGACGCCATAAGCGCGTATGTAACAGCCCGCGCCGAGCGCCGCGCTCAGCGCCAGCGCCACGCCGACCGCCGGAACGAGGAGCTTCACGGTCCATTGCGGCAGCGCGGGGCTCAGCAGGATCGCCTGAAAGACCAGCCATTCCGAGACGAAGCCGTTCAGCGGCGGCAGGGCGGCGATGGCGACGCAGCCGCCGAGAAAAAAGACCGCCGTTTTCGGCATGGCGTGAATAAGACCGCCGAGGCGTTCGATGCTTCTTTCGCCGCTCGCGTTCAATACCGCGCCGGCGCCAAAAAACAGCAGGCTCTTGAACAGTGAATGATTGAAAACGTGAAAGAGCGCGGCAGTGAAGGCGAGCGCGGCCGGCAGCGCCATGCCATTGGCCTTGAACGCCAAGGCAAGACCGAGCGCGATGAAGATGATGCCGATGTTCTCGATGGTGCTGTAGGCGAGCAGCCTCTTCAGATCGCTCTGAATCGTCGCGAAGAGAACGCCGATGAGGGCGCTCGCCGCGCCAAAGCTCATCGGCTCGATCGACCACCAGAAGGCGGGCGGGCCGAGCAAATCGAACACGACGCGAATGAAGCCGTAGACGGCGACCTTCGTCATAACGCCGCTCATCAGCGCCGATACGTGGCTCGGCGCCGCGGGATGGGCGAGCGGGAGCCAGATATGCAAGGGCGCGAGTCCGGCCTTGGATCCCATGCCGACGATCGCGAGAGCCAGGACGAGGCCCGCCTTCCATCCCTCCTTGGTTGACTCGCGAATCGAGGCGAAGTCATAGGCGCCGCCGACGCCGCCAAGAATGCCGAACGCCATCAGCAGCGCAAAACCGCCGAAGCTCGCCATCAACAAATAGACGAAGCCGGCGCGCCTGTTCTCCTCCTCATGATGATGCGTCAGCACGAGCGCCCATGAAGCAAGCGACATGAACTCCCAGGCGACGAGAAAGGTGAAGGCGTCGTCGGCCAGCACGACGAGGTTCATGCCAGCGAGAAAAGCTGGATAGAACGGCAGCACGCGCATCGGCTCTTTCTCATGCGCGCCATAGCCGATCGCATAAGCGCTGGCCGCCGCGCCGCCCAGATTGACGACCGCGAGAAAAAAGGCGGTCAGGACGTCGATGCGAAAATGCATGCCGATCCACGGCAGTCCGAGCGGCAAGGCCGTCGAAACGACGTGAGCGCCCCTCGGCATGACCGCAGCGAGGAAGAGAACGCCGCAGAGGCCGATGCAAAAGCGGTAGACGTTTCGGCTGACGTCGTGGTTCCGCCTGTCGACTATCGCGTAGATGCTGACGGCGAGCAGGGCGCTGACACAAGTCAGCGCGAGGTAGAGCGGCATTCTTGTCACCTTTCAGTCGACGTGGCCTTCGTCGGTCGACCTTGCCCGAGACGCTCAGGGACTCAGGCGGCGCGCTTGCGCGGCGCGAGAGGATGCTTTGACGTCGCGACGTGTTGATCCAATCCGCAAATCTCTGCGCGGCCGCCATTTGCTTCATAGTCCTCGCAAAAGTGATGAAGGTTCTCCATCACCGTATGGTCGACGCACCAGGATTCCGAGAGATCAAAGATGACCGTCTTCCCCTTTGGGAGCTTTGCGAGGTCGCCCTTAAGCGCGAGGTAGTTGGCGAAGAAGGCCGCGCCGCCGATTTTGACCTGATAGACGCCGGGCGCGCTCTCCACGATGTCGCGACGCAGCTTGAAGACCTGTCCCCAATTGACGCTCCGCCAGAAGTGGAACAGGAACTCGGCGGCGATGCCGATGGCGACGCCGATAAGCAGGTCCGTCGCCAGCACGCCGACGATGGTAATCACGAAGACGGCAAGCTGGTCCCAGCCGATCGCCAGCGTCTTCTTGAACTCGAGCGGCGACGCAAGTCGGTAGCCGGTGAACACCAGCAGCGCTGCAAGCGAGGCAAGCGGGATCTCGTGAATCACCCTCGGGAAAAGCGCGACGAAGATCAGCAGGAACAGTCCGTGAAAGAAATTCGCCCATCCCGTGCGCGCGCCATTATTCACATTGGCGGAGCTGCGGACGATTTCCGCGATCATCGGCAGACCGCCAATCAGGCCGCAGATGATATTGCCGAAGCCGACCGCCGCGACGTCGCGGTTGAGATCCGAGGTGCGCTTATAGGGATCGAGCTTATCCACCGCCGCGGCGCTGAGCAGGCT
The DNA here is from genome assembly GCF_000304315.1 of Methylocystis sp. SC2. NCBI lineage: Bacteria > Pseudomonadati > Pseudomonadota > Alphaproteobacteria > Hyphomicrobiales > Methylocystaceae > Methylocystis > Methylocystis hydrogenophila. Next base: position 2,960,943 of record NC_018485.1, read on the forward strand.
CTCCAGGCTGCCAACGAGACAGATGGCGAAGACCTGCTGCCAGAACAGACCGGTGCGGATCATCGAGAAATCGGGAAAGGCGAAGCCCGAAAGGAAGTTCTGGGGGATGGAGACCAGAAATTTCGGACCGATCGTGAATTCATGATGCGGCAGGAACGGAGTGTCCGGCAGGAACAGATAGATATGTTCGTCGTCGAGATCGAAATATTGCGCGAGCGCCATGCCGATGATCACGACGACAAGCGGCGCAGGGATCATTTTCAGTCGGCGATTCTTCACCAGCGACCAGGCGATCAGGATCAAGAGCCCGATGCCGCCGATGATGGCGACTTCCGGATTCATGTCGCGAAGGCTTGCGGGAATCGCGCCAATCGTTGCGAACAGAGTCTGCGCATCCGGCTTCACGCCGAGCATGACGTGTATCTGCTTGGCCATGATGATGATGCCGATCGCCGCCAACATGCCATGGACGGCCGACGACGGAAAAAAGGCGCTCATCTTGCCGGCTTTCATGATGCCCATCAGCATCTGAATGACGCTGGCGCATACGATCGCCGCCAGGGTGTAGTGATAGCCGGCTTTGGCGTCGCCGCCGCCGAGCGCCTGCACCGAGTCCAGAATGACCACGATGAGGCCTGCCGCCGGACCCATGATGGTGACGAAGGAGCCATCGATCCGCGACACCAGCAGGCCGCCGACGACGGCGGTGATGATGCCCGCCTGAGGCGGAAAGCCCGACGCCATCGAAATGCCGAGGCATAGCGGCAGCGCGATAAGAAAGACCAGAAAGCCGGACAGAATGTCGGCGCGCCAATTTTCGGCCAATCCGGCGAGGCCGGTCTTCGGCGTGAACCGGGTTGGAATCGTCCCTGCGGGATTTGAGCTATTCTCATCCATGGCGGGCCCAACGAGGTCCGCGCCCTGCCATTCTTGCGACGATGAACTGGGGCGGTGAGAGGCGCTCGCCTCCGTTGCAACCGCCTCGATGTCGTGGGTGACAGCCTGAGCCTTGCTTTTCATAGTTCGTCCTTGCAATCGCGCTCAATCGAAACCTTGGCGCCGATCGGTTAGCGCGGCCGCAACATAGGACAGGCCAGTGGCTGTGATGTTTCTCCAGTTTTTCAGGCCACAGAGATTATTTCTGATTCTTTTCCCAAATCCGACGAGATCAGACCAGACCTATTGAAGCGCCGCGGGACAGCGCCCTTTTTTCTGATGGAAACACTCTAGAAACACTGCATTATTAGGTTTCGACGAGCACCAACGAAAGCGACAGCGCCTCCCTTGACCCCTTCCATTTCAATTCTGATCGTCGAGGACGACGCCGAAATCGGCGAGTTCATCTCCCTCTATCTCGCGGCGCATGATATCGAGACAAAGGTGGCGGCGAACGCCCAGGCGATGGACGCCGCGTTCAGCGCCGGGGCCTATGACCTGCTGATCCTCGATCTTAATCTTCCCGGCGAAGACGGATTGTCGATCTGCCGGCGGGTGCGATCCGAGAGACGCATCCCTATAATCATCCTGACGGCGCAGTCGGAGGACATCGACAAGATATTGGGTCTGGAGCTCGGGGCCGACGATTACATCGTCAAGCCTTTCAATTCGCGCGAGCTGCTGGCGCGCATCCGCGCCGTGCTGAGGCGAACGGAGCCCCCGAACGCCGTCGACGGGCGCGCTGGGCGGCAAGCGTATCTTTTTTCGGGCTGGCGCGTCGATGTGCTCGCTCGAGAGGTCGTCGCGCCTTGCGGCATAAAGGTGGCCATGACCGGCGCAGAATTCGATCTGCTGCATGCCTTGTGCGAAAATCCCAATCGGGTGCTGACGCGTGAGCAGCTGATCAACATGACGCATGGCCCGACGACCGGACCCTTCGAGCGCAGCATCGACGTGCTGATCAGCCGGCTTCGCCAGAAGATCGAGGCGGATCCAAAAAAGCCTGCGTTCATCCAGACGGTTCGCTCCGAGGGCTACATTTTCTCCACTCACGTGGCGCGCGCATGAACCCTACTCGCGTTCCCTGGCGTTTCCGGCTCAACAAGCTGGCCGTGCAAATCACGCTGCTGATCTTCGTGTCGATCGTGGCGTTCCAGACCATCGTTATCGGCATGTTCCATGTGTTCGGCAGGCGGCACATCGTCGACCAAGGCGATTTCATCGCGAGCATCATTCTCGCTTTGGACGTGGCCCCGCTCTCGGAGAGAGCCGATGTCATTTCAGCGCTTTCTCACGCCGTTCCCTACGCCAGCATCGAGATTCAGGAGTCGCGCCCGGCGGCGGCGACGTCTTCGACGGGCGGCGGCGATCTCGCCTTTGAAAACGAAATCCGCCACATCGACTCGCTGTTGTGGGACGGCGCAGACGTGTTCGAGGTCGAAAGTTCACCGCCTGGAGATTACGGCGTCCTCGCCGTCGAATTGCATAAGGGCGGCTATGCGACGGTCTCGATCGCCGAGCATCAAAAATCTCCCGGTTCGATATGGCGATGGCTTTGGCAGCATGCCGATGACGAACCGTTCATCCTGACTCAGGGCGCGCGAACGGCGCTGTCCTTTATCATATTCACGGCGATCTTCGTGTTCTGGGCGCTGAACGCGATCATGGCGCCGCTGCGACGGCTTGCAAAATATGCTGAGCAGATTCCGAACGATGTCGATACGAAAGCGCAGCTCCCGGAGCGAGGTCCCCAGGAAGTTCGCGAATTGACCCGCTCGCTCAATCGCATGCAGGCGCGCATCAGCAAGATGATCGCCGCGCGCGCCCATGTGCTTGCGTCCGTCAGCCATGACTTGCGAACGATCATCACGCGCTTGAAGCTGAAAACCGAGTTCGTGTCGGATCAAAACCTGCAGCAGCGGATGATGCGCGACGTCGATCTCATGGACGCAATGCTGTTCAAGAATCTGCAGTATTTGCGCGCCGAGGGAGACGACAAATCCGACTGTTCGCTGGTCGATCTCGATAGCGTTCTGCAAACTGTCGCGGACGAGTTCTGCGACCTCGGGCATCATGTGACCTACCATGGCGGCGGGCGCCAGATGGTCTTCGGATCGCTTTGCGACGTGCAGCGCATTTTCACCAATCTCGTCGAAAACGCGACGCATCACGCGAAGACAGTGGACATCTACATCGCGGATGGCCCGGGAGGGCTCATCCAGGTCGACGTCGTCGATGACGGACCGGGAATGTCAGCGGATGGCAAGAGCACTGCATTCGAGCCCTTCGTTCGCGGTCAGCCGGGACGAACGCTCGACGAGCACAGCGGATTTGGACTCGGCCTGTCGATTGTGCGCTCGCTCGTCGACAACCATGGCGGAACCGTGTCGCTGCTCGATCGAGAGCCCAACGGGCTGATCGCGCGCGTCTGTCTGCCCCGCGCGGCGGAAGGGGACGATAGGCTGGGTTCGACCGACTTCAAGGCGGCGCCGGCGCTCTTCTGAATGACATCGAACGGTTCGCCGACGCGCCGCGCCTGCGCGCGCGGGGAGGGCGCTCCGCTCTTGAAAGGCGCCCGAACTGCGCGAGGCGCGTTCATGCGGGCGCAAGCAGCAGGCTCGTCTCGCTTCTGGCGATCCCCTCGATCATCCTCACGCCCGACAGCACCCGATCGAATTCCTCGAGATTGGCGCACTCGATTTCCGCGATGAGGTCGAAAGGCCCGTTAGTGCTGTAAAGCGCGTGGATCTGCGGGAGTCCCCGCAGCGCCTGAGCGACGCGACGGGAATTCTTGCCGGAGACTTCGACCATCATGATCGCCCGAATGCGATCGGATGCGGCGGGATTTTTCAGCCGAACCGTAAAGCCCAGGATCACATCGGACGCGATCAGCTTATCGAGGCGGTTCTGGACGGTCCCGCGCGAGACGCCGAGCGCCTTGGCGAGCTGGGATAAGGAGGCGCGCGCGTTTGTCCGCAGCAGCGCGATCAGTCGGTGGTCGAGATCGTCCATGACCTATGCCTTTGTGGAAACGGTCAATATCTATGCCGGAAATGACAAAATCCCAGCCATTTCGCGAATTTGTGGCGATTTTGATTAGCGTCGCCGCGTTCTAGTCTCTCTCGCGAGGGATCGATGGGAGAAGGCATGGTCACGTTTCTCAGCGCGCGAGATATCGCCCGCATCGTTGGAGAAGTGGGCGCGCGACGCTTTTGGCTGCGGCTCGTCGACGATCTGCGTCGCGACTTTATCCGCTGGGACGCGTTCGAGAAGTCGCCGCGCTACGCGAGCCATTCGCCGCGCGGCGTCATCGAACTGATGCCGACGAGCGACGGCGAGGCTTTCGCCTTCAAATTCGTCAACGGTCATCCCGGCAACGCGCGCTTCAACCTCCAGACCGTCGTCGCCTTCGGTGCTCTCGCCGACGTCGACACCGGCTATCCGACGCTCATCGCCGACATGACGCTCGCCACCGCCTTCCGGACCGGCGCGACCTCGGCTCTGGCGGCGGCGCATCTCGCGCGACCCGACAGCAAGACGATGGCGCTGATCGGTCTTGGCGCCCAATCGGAGTTTCAGGCGTGCGCCTTTCACGCCGTTCTCGGCGTCGACCAGCTTCGTATCTTCGATGTCGACCCTCGCGCCGTCGAGAAGTTCGAGCGCAACATGGCGGACTTCGGCCTAACGATCATTCGGTGCGCCGACGCGCGCAGCGCCGCATCCGGCGCGGACATCATCACGACCATCACGGCGGATAAGAAATTCGCCACGATACTCGCCGACGACATGGTTCAGCCGGGAACCCATATCAACGCGGTCGGCGGCGACTGCCCAGGCAAGACCGAGCTTGCGCGGGAACTGCTGCTGCGTTCCGAAATCTTCGTCGAATATGCGCCGCAGACGCGCGGCGAGGGCGAAATTCAGCAACTCGACCCGGAACATCCGGTGACGGAGCTGCGGGAGATTCTTGCGGGTCATCGACCGGGGCGCTCCTCCAAAGACGCGATCACGATCTTCGACAGCGTCGGTTTCGCCATCGAGGATTTTTCGGTGTTGCGCCTGTTGCGCGATCTTGCGCGGGAGACCGGCGTCGGGCGCGCGATCGAACTGATCGCGGAGCCGACTGACCCGAAGGATCTGTTCTCGCTGCTGCATCCGCTCGACGCGGAGCAGGAAGACGTCGCAACCCGCGTAAGGATGGAACAGCCCGCATGACTGAGGGTCGTTCAATGCAAGAGAGTTCGCCGATGAGCTACGACGCTGAAGCCGCTGTAGTGAACGACGCCCCGCCAAGCGACGCGCGCGAGGCGGCGCCGCCACGGCCTGCGCCTGCGCGTAGCGCCATACTGATGTGCGCGCCGGACCATTTCGGCGTCGATTACATCATCAATCCGTGGATGGAAAATCAGATCGGGCAAGCGGCGCTGCCGCGCGCGCAGGCGCAGTGGGAGAACTTGCGCGGCAAGCTGGCGGCGCATAGCGACATCGTCTTCGTCGCGCCGACGCCCGGCCTGCCGGACATGGTCTTCACCGCCAATGCGGGGCTTGCGATCGGCGACACGGCCGTCGTGAGTCGTTTCAACGCCAAGGAGCGGCGGCCCGAAGAGCGGCTGTTTTGCGAATGGTTCCAAGCGCAGGGTTATTCGATCGCACGCTGGCCGGAGAACATTCCGTTTGAGGGCGCCGGCGACGCGCTCCTCGATCACGCGCGGGGCATTGTCTGGTGCGGATATGGCTGGCGCTCAGGCGAGGAAGCGCCCGAGCATCTACAAAAGATCTTCGCTCTGCGCGCCGTCGCGCTGAAGCTCGTCGATCCGCGCTTCTATCATCTCGACACCTGCTTCTGCCCGCTGAGCGGCGGCTGGCTGATGTATTACCCAGCGGCCTTCGATATCGCGTCACAGGAAGCGATCCGAGCCGTCGCGCCAGTGGAGAAGCGGATCGAAGTCGGCGAGAAAGACGCGCTCTCTTTCGCCTGCAACGCTGTCGAAGTCGCCGGGCGCGTTTTCCTCAACGCCTGTTCCGACGATCTTCGTTCGCGCCTGCTCGACGCGGGCTTCACGCCCGTCGTCACGCCGCTTTCGGAATTCATGAAGGCGGGCGGCGCCGCGAAATGTCTGACGCTGCAGTTGCCGGGCGCCGCGTCCGCGGTCATGCCGCCGGGATAAGCGTTTCTCCGCCGACCGGCCGGCTGCAGGGGCAAAGCGCGCCGGTCCGCAAGGCGTCGAGGACGCGCAGCGTGTCGTCCGGCGCGCGGCCGACGTCGAGATTCGTCGCATAGACATGCTGGATGACATTGTCGGGATCGACGACGAAGGTGGCGCGATAGGCGACGCCTGAAGGCGCGCGCACGCCGAGTCCATCGACCAGATCGCCCCTCGAGTCGGCGAACTGCCAGATCGGCAAGCTCTTCAGGTCACGGTGGTCGCGCCGCCAGGCAAGCTTCACGAACTCATTGTCGGTCGAGCCGCCGAGAACGACGGCGTCGCGCTCGGCGAAATCCTTCGACAGGCGCGCGAAGGCCGCGATTTCCGTCGGACAAACGAAAGTAAAGTCCTTCGGATAGAAGAAGATGATTTTCCACATGCCTGGAAAGCTCGTCTCGCAGAGCGTTTCGAAGGCTGACTCGCCGTTTTCTTCGATCTCGTTAAATCCCGGCTTGACGCCGGTAACGACGAAAGGCGGTATGCTGTCCCCAATTCCCAACATGTTTTTCTCCTAGAAAACGCCGTCGGCGCCTATTGCGGATTGCTTCTGGAGACGGTCGCGTCGAACTCCTCCAGCCTCGAAGCGCAACGCGGTCCAATGCTGCCGCTTGGCGGGCCATAGAGTTCGGCGCGTCGCCAATCGATGAAGTTCTCTTCCGTCTCCCACATGGTCACCGAGAAATAGAGCACGTGCGGACCGCATTCCTTTCCGCGATGGAATTGAAAGCCGATGAGACCGGCCGCTTCCCGCAGCCGGACGCTTGTCTCCCGCCAAGCCGTTTCGAATGTTTCTTCGCAGCCCTTGACGACCTTGAACTGGTTCGAGGCCATGAACATCGCGCGTTCCTTCTTTCCTGCTGCCGAATATTTCATGACGTCTGCCATGCATGCCGCTGCGCGCGACGCGACAGCGCGACGAGCGCGGCGAATTCGTCACATCTCTTGCGCATGCATTCATCAGAACAGGAAAGCGCATAATGGCTGCGCAGCGCCGCGAGCCCATAGCCAGCGAGTTCGACTTCATCGATCGACAGTCGAACCGAGTTTTGGTTCATCGCTTCGGCGAGGATCGAATCAATGCGTTTTCTCTCGCGCGCCAATTCGCACATCATTATCTCCTTGAGGACCCGAAACGCCACGCGTGGATTGCGCGCCCTGATCCTTCGCTTGAAGGTTCGATGCCGAAAGTCTCAGCGGCGCCGCGTGCATGGCGCAAAGATTTAACAGGCGACTCCTTGCGTCAATACAATTGATCCCTCATCGGAAATCTTTCAGAAAGCGTCCTTCGCAGCATTCTTACTTGCGAAATATTCCAATTATAAGGACACGAATTAAGCGTCGCATCGGACGCCCGCCGCCGGTCGTCACGCCGAGGCCGCGTTCTGGCCCGCGGCTTCACGACGGGGCCATCGTTCTGGCGCAAATCTGGGTTCATTCGACGACGCGCCGCGAAGGCTTGGCTTCTGCCGAGGCGGCGAGATGAGTGTGAACAAGGGAATGAAAATGCACAGCATCGCCACGCCCCGCCGGGTCAAGAAAGCTCTCGTTCTCGCGACGCTTCTGACGGCCTCACTGCCGCTTTATGGCTGCTACACGCCGGCGGAACGCGCTCTCGGCGGCGGCGTCATCGGCGGTCTGGGCGGCGCCGGCATTGGCGCGCTCGCCTCGGGCGGACTCGCCGGCCCGACGCTCGCCACGGCGGCGGTCGGCGCAGCGGGCGGCGCGATCATTGGCGCCGCGACGGCGCCGCGCCCATATTACCGTCGTCATCGGCGTTACTACTACTGAGACAGGACGGTCTCGCCTATGTGCGGGCGCTTTACGCAGCATCTTTCCTGGGAGGAGCTCCAGCGGCTTGCCGATTTGATCGGCCAGCCGCGCAATCTGCAGCCGCGCTACAATGTGGCGCCGACGACGATGATCGAGGTCATCAGGCCGACGCCGGCGGGACATGAGCTTGTTCAGATGCGCTGGGGCTTCGCGCCCTCCTGGTGGAAGAAGCCCCTGCGCGACCTGCCTGCAACCTTCAATGCGCGCGCCGAGACGATCGCCGAAAAGCCGATGTTTCGTTCGGCTTTCGCAGCGCGGCGCTGCATCATCCCCGCGTCGGGCTTGTATGAATGGACCGGGGCGAAAGGCGCCAGGACTCCGCATTATTTCACGGCGCGCGACGGCCGCCCGCTCGCATTCGCCGGCGTGTGCGAGAGCTGTCGCGACGTCGAGAGCGATAAGAAGATCGAGTCCGCGACGATCATCGTCGGTCCAGCGAATGGCTGGATGCGCCGGTTCCATGATCGCATGCCGGTGATCCTCGACTGGCGCGACGTCAGCGCATGGATGTCGGGCGAGGATCCCGGGGCGTTGCTCCGCGCGCCGCCCGAAGAGGCTCTGCAGGAATGGATCGTATCGCCCCGCGTCAACCGTTCGGGCGAAGCCGACGACGATCCGACGCTGATCGCGCCGAGTCTCACGGCCTCTGATCTTATCGATCGCCTCGGCGCCCTGTCCGGCGAAGCAAATCACCCGAGTTCGAAGGTCGTGACGCCGTAGCAGCGGTCGATGCGTCCCGGCGGCGGTCCTTCCGTATACATGCGCGCCGTGTCGAACACGGCGGTCATCCGGCGTCGCCGCGCCAGCGCGATGGCGGCGGCGTTTGCTTCGGGCGTATCGAGAAACACCGGCGCGCCCGCGGCGCGCGCGCATAAGCCTTGAAACAGCGCGTCGGCGATTTGTGAATCATCCGCGAACAGCGGCCCGATTTTGTAGCCGTCGCGACACGCGCGCAGCACGCCATAGCCGGCGAGCCGGCCCTGCTTGACCATGGCGAGCGCGGCGCTCTGCGGCTGAGCGATCCAGCGCGAAAGAAACTTCGCACGCGATGCGGCGAAGACCGTCCGGTCGTAACGCACGATCTCGTCGAATGGAACTTCAGCCAATTCGGCCACGTCTGCAGGCGCTTCGCCGCCGCCGACGCATCGATGACGTATGTTGCGATAGGCGAATGTGAAGCCGTAGCGCGCATAGGTCTGCTGAAGGTCGATCGCGGCGTCGAGGCCGACATTGCGCCCCTGCACATGCCGCAGCGCGACGTCCAGGAGCCGAAGGCCGACGCCCTGTCCACGATGAGCCGGACGAACGATGAAAAGCCCGACATAGCCGAAGGACTCGTCATAGGCGACGGCGGAGACGCAGCCCAGAGGCTCGCCCGCGCGCTCGGCGATGAAGAATCCCGCCGGGTCGACGGCGTAGAAACTCTCCGCGTCATAAAGTCCGGGATTCCAGCCTTCGGCCGCGGCCCAATCGAGCGCGCGGTCAACTTCGCTCTTGGACATTCGGCGAATGACGATGTCTTCGAAGTTCATGCGAGGCTTGTGGCGCGAGTCGCTGCAGGACGCAACCGGAGCGCCCGGCGGCTAGGGACCGTCCTCCAGCAGCTGCGTGATCGAGCCATTTGCGTGCAGGCGTCGGATCGCCTCGGCCAGGAGGCCGGCGACGCCGACCACAATCAACCGGTCGCCAAGCGCGGCCGCCATGGGCGGTTGCAGCGGCGCTGTATCGGTGATGATGAGCTGGTCGATTGGCGCGCTCTTAAGCGCGGACGCCGCCTTTTCGGAAAAGACGCCGTGGGTCGCCGCGACCCAGACATGCGCCGCGCCATTCGCGCGGCAGGCCGCGGCGGTGCGCGCCACCGTGCCGCCGCCGGCGATGAGGTCGTCGATGATGATCGCGGTGCGATCCTTGACGTCGCCCGCGAAAATATCGCCGACGACGTGGCCTTCGCTTCGATATTTATCCATGAAGGCCTTGGCCACGGGCCGCTTCAGCATGCGTTCAAGCCGCAGCCGAAAAAGTTCCGCGCGCTTCTCGCCGCCAAGATCGGGAGAGACGACGGCGACGGGCCTGTCCCCGATGTTGGCCGCGACATGACGCGCAAACAGCGCCTGAGCGTCAAGGTGAACCGTCTCGCAACGAAAGGCGTTCTGAAAGGCGGCGATGTTGTGCACGTCGACGCAGACCACACGATCCGTTCCCAGCGCTTCAAACAGCTGCGCGACATAGCGCGTAGTGACCGGATCGCGGGGCTTGGTGCGCCGGTCCTTGCGCGCGAAGCACAGATAGGGCGTGACGGCCGTGACGCGCCGAGCGCCCGCGTCCTTCAGCGCGCCGATGAAGAACAGCAGTTTGCACAGCTTGTCGGCGCTGCTCGCGACCTCGTCGCCATTCAGGGTGAAAACGACGTAGCAGTCGCGGCCGCGCACGTTTTCGAGCGGCCGGATCTTATATTCGCCGTCTTCAAACTCGCGGTCTTCCAGCGGCGCGAGTTCGACGCCGAGCGCCTGCGCGACGTCTTCGCCAGCAGATATGCTGGCGCCGAGCGCGAAGAGCGCCAGGCCGGCCTCCGCTGTTTCGCGCGTCGCCCGTCTGGGCGCGCCATCCAGAACATGCGCCGAAATCGCGGTGAGCGCCGAGTCGATCGTGCTCCCGTCTTCCGAAAGCGGCGCCACCAGAATTTCCACGATGGCGCGATCGCGTCCACGTTCCGCGCTGGTGTATTGCGCGAGCACGGGTTGGCCGGTTCGCCGCACCTCCTTGAACAGACGACGCAGCCGCACCGCGCTGCGGCGATTTCCCGCTTCGCTCAGCCTGTCGCCGATCCGGTAAGGGCCCAGCAACGTCGCCGCCGCCGCCGCGCCTTCGATCAGGACGCCGTCGTCGTCCTGTCCCTCGAATCGATGAACGAACAAGGTTTCGGCGGCGCCGCGCTCTTCCGGCGCAAAGCTGATCGCGCTTCGCCGAGGCGCGACGGCGCCGGCGCGCGCCGCCTCCCAGCGCTCATGTAAGACATCGAGTTCCTGTCGTTTCGGCTGAGGCGCGAAGTCCAGACGTTCGAAAAGCCGCTTGAGCGGTGGTTCGGTCTGCGCCATCGTCGTCATTTGTCGGAGCCTTCTGTCGTTGCGATGGCGCTATGCGTCCACCGCGCCGCGACCGGCGCAAAGATGCTCGATGAACCATTTGGTCGCGCGCTCAACGACGCTCTCCAATGTGCCGGGCTCCTCGAAGAGATGGGTGGCGCCGGGGACGATGTCGAGACGGCTGCGGCATCTGAGCAGCTGCTGCGCGCTGCGATTGAGTTCAATCACGCCATAGTCCAGTCCGCCGACGATCAGCAATGTCGGCGCTTGAACCCGCCGCAGCGCGTCGCCTGCAAGATCAGGCCGGCCGCCGCGCGAGACGACGGCGGCGACGCGCGGTTCGTCGGCCGCGGCGACGAGCGCGGCGGCGGCGCCCGTGCTCGCCCCGAACAGCCCGACCGGCAAGCGAGCAATATCGCTGTCGCCGATCCAGGCGATCGCCTCGCCGACGCGCGCGCCGAGCAGCGGAATATCGAAGACGTTGCGCCGGAATTCGCCTTCCTCGGCGGTGAGGAGATCGAACAGCAAACAGGCGAATCCCTGCGCGACAAGTCGCTCGGCGACATATCTGTTGCGCGGACTGAAGCGCGAGGAGCCGCTGCCATGCGCGAAAATGACAAGCCCCTGTGGCGATTGGGGCAGGTACAGCGAACCCTCCAATCGATGGGGGCCGATTGCGACGTCGGCGGTCGTGAAGTCGCTCGTCATCGGGACCTCGTGCGGATGGGACGTTTCAGCCTAAATGGCGTCGCCCTATAAATCGTCGATCTGGAGAAGCGGCTCAGACCTCGCCATATCCTGTTGCGGAGGCCCATTGCGCGCCACAGCTTTATTTCGATGCATTCGCAGCCGAAGATCGATGTTCAGGGCGTTGAGCCGTCATCCGACCGCAAGAAAAGATCATGCGCAAGATCGAGAAGCCCGACGAACGCTTTGAACATGCGACAGCCTGCCGCGGCTTGGTCGAAGGCCGCGGCGCGCTGCAAACTGGCGCGCTTTACGAGATTAACCTGCATCTTATCCTGTCGGACCGGCGGACGGCCGGAAAGGCCCGCACGCGAGCCGCGCCGCTCATCTGCGTCAAGGGCTGAGAAAGCAGCGCGACGATGGAGTCGATCCCCCCTAGCGGAACGCCCGCCACTGGCGACGCGGACTCGCCCTCAACCGCCGAAAAGGTTCGATTTCTCAGCGCGCCTGATTCCTATCCGCATGCGCCGGCGTCGGTGGCCGTGCTGGAAACGCATATGTCCTATGTGTTTCTGGCGGGCGATAAGGTCTACAAGCTCAAGAAACCCGTTCGCTATCCCTTTCTCGACTTCTCGACCATCGATGCCCGCGAACATAATTGTCGCGAGGAGGTGCGCCTCAACCGCCGGCTCGCGGCCGATGTGTATTTGGGCGTCGCGCCGCTGACCTGTGGTCCGATGCGCCGGATGGCGCTCGGCGGCGAGGGCGCCGTCGTCGACTGGCTTGTCGAAATGCGCCGCCTGCCGCGCGAAGCGATGCTCGATCGGCTGATCGCTGAAGATCGCTTGAGCGCGGCGCAGATCGACGCGCTCTGCGACACCTTGGGGAAATTCTATCGCGGCGTGGAACGCTCCTCGATCAGCGCCGAGGATTATGCGCTGCGGTTTTTTCGCGAGCAGGAAAAGAATCGAGACGTTCTGACGCGGCGGGATTTCGCGCTCGATCATGGGCGCACGCCCGTTCTGCTCGATATCCTCGACGCCAGACTGGCGGCCAGCCGATCAGAGTTGCAGGAGCGCGTCTTTCAGGGCCAGGTCGTCGATGGGCATGGCGACTTGCGCCCGGAGCATATCTGCTTTCGCGACCCCATCGTCATCTTCGACTGTCTGGAGTTCAACGCCGAACTGCGCCAGGTCGATCCCTTCGACGAGCTTGCCTATCTTGGCGTCGAATGTGCGCTGCTCGGCGCGAAAACGTTCGGCGCGGCGCTTGTCGATAAGGTGGCGCAGCGCCTCTCCTGCGACCCCCCGCGACGCCTGGCGTCGCTTTACGCGGCTTGGCGCGCGGTGCTGCGCGCGCGGCAGTCTGTCGCGCATCTTCTCGATGACGCGCCGCGGGAGCCAAGGAAGTGGGAGCCTCTGGCGACGCGCTATCTTAACGTTGCGCAGTCGGCGCTCGCCGCCGACAATCCGACACGAAGGTGAGGGCGCCGCCATGACCTTTTACGACCGAACCGACGCTGGACATCGCCTTGCCGCCACGCTTGAGAAATTCAGGGGCGAGGATGTTGTCGTCTTCGCTCTGCCGCGCGGCGGAGCGCCCGTCGCCGAGCCAATCGCGGTTTTGCTGAAGGCGCCTCTCGATCTCGTGCTCGTCAGGAAAATTGGCGTGCCCTTCCAGCCGGAGTTGGCGATGGGCGCCGTGGCGGATGGCGGCGCGCCGGTCGTCGTGCGCAACGACGACGTGATCGCCATGGCGGATGTGAGCGAACAAGAGTTTGAGAGAGTTTGCGCGCGCGAGCTTGAGGAGATCGAGCGTCGCCGTCAGCTCTATCTTGGCCGGCGGCGGCGGCCGGAGGCGAAAGGGCGCATCGCCATCGTCGTCGACGACGGCGTCGCCACCGGCGCGACGACGCGCGCAGCCTTGCGCGCCGTCCGCGCGCGTGCGCCGAAAAAGCTTGTGCTGGCCGTGCCGGTCGCGCCTCCAGACACGCTGGAGTCTCTCAGCGATGAAGTCGATGAGATTGTCTGTCTTGAGACGCATCGCGCATTCGGCGCGATTGGCTTTTTCTACCGGGACTTTCGCCAGATCAGAGATGACGAAGTAATCGAAATCCTCGACCGATGCGCCAAAAGGGCCGGGGACGCATCGAACGCGACGATCTGAGCCGCCGAACGGCGCGTATCGGATCCATGGCGTCGTATCGGCGACCCGAAATCAGCCATAATCGGCCAAAAAGCTCGGTGCGCGGCTTTCGGGAGATCGACCATGCGCCGAAACAGCGGACCTATGATTCTCGCCGCGCTTCTCTTCATCGCGGCCCCGGCGCAGGCGTTCGACAGCCCGATCAATCGCGGTCCGCTCGCCGACTTCCTCAATGTATTTCGCGAGCAGGCGATACCGCGGCAGGTCGTCTATTGGCGCCATCCGCAGTTCAAGCGCGGCACGGTCGTCATCTCGACCAAGGACCGTCGGCTCTATTACGTGCTCGGCGATGGACGCGCGATCGAATATGGCGTGGGCGTCGGCCGAATGGGCTTCACCTGGTCAGGCGTGAAGACGATTTCGCGCAAGCGCGAGTGGCCGGACTGGAGTCCGCCGCCGCAGATGCTCAAGCGCAGGCCGGATTTGCCGCGCCATATGGCCGGCGGCATGGAAAATCCGCTTGGCGCGCGCGCGCTCTACCTCGGTTCGAGCCAATATCGCATTCATGGCTCCAACGAGCCGGACACGATCGGCGCCGCCGTGTCATCGGGCTGCATCCGCATGACCAACAAGGACGTCGTCGATCTCTACAGTCGCGTCAAGGTCGGGACGAAAGTCGTCGTGCTCAATTAAGGGCGGCCGGCGTTCGTCTTGTCTTCGGGCGCGACGGCTTCACAGACCAAGCGCTGGCGCCAGACGCCATAGCGCCAGGGCGTGAGCGGGCTCGCGTCGGCGCGCAGAGTTGCGGGCGCTGGGTCGAAACCCGCGCCGCCGCCCGGACGGCAGCGGCAGATCCGCGCGAACGCCATCCAGCCGCCAGCCCAGAGGCCATGTTTCGCGATGGCTTCGTCGGCGTATTCCGAGCAGGTGGGCGCATACCGGCAGAAGCGTCCCGCGAAGGCCGAGAAGGTGACGCGATAGACGAAGATCAGCGCGCGCGCGGCGCGCGCGGGCAGGGATGGGGACATCATGCGCGTCGGATATTCCCTCTCCCGCTTGCGGGAGAGGGTGGCCCTGCGAAGCAGGGTCGGGTGAGGGCCCTCATCCGTCGCCACGAAGCGGCGACACCTTCTCCCGCAAGCGGGAGAAGGGAGTCCTTAACATATGGCGATCTCACTCCGCCGGCGGCAGCGCCGGCGCAGGCTCGGCCGCTTCGGCGCGCTGCTCGATGATGAGTTCGTCGCGTCCGCCAGCGACGGCGCGGAACTTCGCCATCGCCGCGCCGGTGCCGGCCGGAATGAGCCGGCCGACGATGACGTTCTCCTTGAGCCCGACGAGCGGGTCGATCTTGCCGTTGACGGCGGCCTCGGTGAGCACGCGCGTCGTCTCCTGGAAGGAGGCGGCGGAGAAGAAGGAGCGCGTCTGCAGCGAGGCCTTGGTGATGCCGAGCAGCACCGGCGTGCCCGTCGCAGGCTTGCCGCCATTCTCGAGCGCCTTGGCGTTCGCTTCCTCGAGCTCCAGCTTGTCGACCTGCTCGCCTTCGAGGAAGCCGGTGTCGCCCGGATCGACGATGTCGATCTTCTGCAACATCTGACGCACGATCACTTCGATGTGCTTGTCGTTGATGTTGACGCCCTGCAGCCGGTAGACCTCCTGGATCTCGTTGACGAGGTAAGCCGCAAGCTCCTCCACGCCTTTGATCGCCAGAATGTCATGCGGCGCCGGATTGCCGTCGACGATGTAATCGCCCTTCTCGACGACGTCGCCATCCTGAAGGTGGATATGCTTGCCCTTCGGGATCAGATATTCGACCGGATCCGCGCCTTCCTCGGTCGGCGTGATGGTGATGCGCTGCTTGTTCTTGTAGTCCTTGCCGAAGGCGACCGTGCCGGAGATTTCCGCGATGATCGCGTGATCTTTCGGACGGCGCGCCTCGAAAAGCTCGGCGACGCGCGGCAGACCGCCGGTGATGTCGCGGGTCTTGGCGCTCTCCACCGAAATACGCGCGACAATGTCGCCGGCCTTCACCGTCGAGCCCGGTTCGACGGCGATGATCGAGTCGACGGGCAGCAAGTAGCGTGCGTCGCCGCCGCGGGCCAGTTTGACGATCTTGCCGTCGGGGCCCTTGATGACGATCGACGGCTTCAGACTGGCCGAACGCAGGTTCAGGCGGTAGTCCATGACCATGCGCTTGGTGATGCCGGTCGATTCGTCGACCGTCTCCGACATCGATTGCCCTTCGACGAGCTCCTCGAAGCCGATGACGCCGTCGACTTCGCTGATGATCGGACGCGTGTAAGGGTCCCACTCGGCCAGTCGCTGGCCGCGCTTCACCTTGTCGCCCTCGTCGACCTTCATTTTGGCGCCATAGAGCAGGCGGTTCACCGCCCGCTCCTCGCCATTGGGGCCGAGGATCACGATGGCGACGTTACGCGCCATGACGATGAGGTCGCCGTCCGAGTTGCGGGCGAGATGGCGATTGCGCACATGCACCTTGCCCTCGAAGTTCGACTCGATGAACGACTGGTCAGCCAGCTGCGCAGCGCCGCCGATATGGAAGGTGCGCATGGTGAGCTGCGTGCCCGGCTCCCCGATCGACTGCGCCGCGATGACGCCGACGGCTTCGCCCATATTGACGGGGGTGCCGCGCGCGAGATCGCGTCCATAGCACTTGCCGCAGACGCCGTTCTTGGCCTCGCAGGTCAGGACCGAGCGAATCTTCACCTCCTGAATGCCGGCGGCGTTGATCGCGTCGATGTGCTGCTCCTGGATCATCTCGCCGGCCGGCACGATCACGGTCTTGCCGTCCTGCGACATCAGATCTTCCGCCGCGGTGCGGCCGAGGATTCGCGACGTCAGCGAGGCGACGACCTGTCCCGCGTCGATGATCGCGCGCATGCGGATGCCGTTCTGCGAGCCGCAGTCAGTCGAAGAGATGATGGAATCCTGCGCGACGTCAACGAGGCGGCGCGTGAGATAGCCCGAGTTCGCCGTCTTCAACGCCGTGTCGGCGAGACCCTTGCGGGCGCCGTGCGTGGAGTTGAAGTATTCAAGGACGGTGAGGCCTTCCTTGAAGTTCGAGATGATCGGGCTCTCGATGATCTCGCCCGAGGGCTTGGCCATCAGCCCGCGCATCGCGGCCAGCTGCTTCATCTGCTGCGGCGAGCCGCGCGCGCCGGAATGCGACATCATGTAGATCGAGTTGATCGGCACGTCGCGGCCATGCTCGTCCTTGCTCACCGACGAGATGCGCTGCATCATCTCCTCGGCGAGCTTGTCCGTGCACTTCATCCAGGCGTCGACGACCTTGTTGTATTTTTCGCCCTGGGTGATCAGGCCGTCATTATACTGCTGCTCATATTCCTTGGCCGCCGCCCGCGTCTCGGAGACGATCGCCTCCTTGTTTTCCGGCACGACCATGTCGTCCTTGCCGAAGGAGATTCCCGCCTTGAAGGCTTCGCGGAAGCCAAGCGACATGATGCGGTCGCAGAAGATGACCGTCTCCTTCTGACCGCAGTTGCGGTAGACGGTGTCGATCATGTTCGAGATTTCCTTCTTGGTCATCAGTTTGTTGACGACGTCAAAGGGAATCTTGTCGTGCTTCGGCATGAGCTGGCCGAGCATCATGCGGCCGGGCGTCGTGTCGAAAATCTTCGACACGCGTTTGCCCTTCTCATCATAGGTCCAGGCGCGGCCCTTGATCTTGGTGTGGAGCGTGACCGCCTTGGCGGCGATCGCGTGCTCGATCTCGCCCTGGCTCGCGAAGGCCATGCCCTGTCCGGGTTCGCCGTCGCGCTCAAGCGTGAGATAATAGAGGCCGAGAACGATATCCTGCGACGGCACGATGATCGGCTGACCATTGGCCGGATGCAGAATGTTGTTCGTCGACATCATCAGCACGCGCGCTTCGAGCTGCGCTTCAAGCGACAGCGGCACATGCACGGCCATCTGGTCGCCGTCGAAGTCGGCGTTGAAGGCGGCGCAGACGAGCGGATGCAGCTGGATCGCCTTGCCCTCGATCAGCACCGGCTCGAAGGCCTGAATGCCGAGACGGTGCAGAGTCGGCGCGCGATTCAGCAGCACCGGATGCTCGCGAATGACCTCGTCGAGGATGTCCCAGACTTCCGGCTTTTCCTTTTCGACGAGCTTCTTCGCCTGCTTGACGGTCGCCGAATAGCCCTTCGCGTCGAGACGCGAATAGATGAAGGGCTTGAACAGCTCGAGCGCCATCTTCTTGGGCAGGCCGCACTGATGCAGCTTCAGCTCCGGACCGACGACGATCACCGAGCGGCCGGAATAATCGACGCGCTTGCCCAAGAGGTTCTGGCGGAAGCGGCCCTGCTTGCCCTTCAGCATGTCGGCGAGCGACTTCAGCGGACGCTTGTTGGCGCCCGTGATCACCCGTCCGCGGCGGCCGTTGTCGAACAGCGCGTCGACGGCCTCCTGCAACATGCGCTTCTCGTTACGGATGATGATGTCCGGCGCGCGCAATTCGATCAGCCGCTTTAGACGATTGTTGCGGTTGATGACGCGGCGGTAGAGATCGTTCAGATCCGAGGTCGCGAAGCGGCCGCCGTCCAGCGGCACGAGCGGACGCAGATCCGGCGGGATGACCGGAACTTCCTTGAGGATCATCCATTCGGGGCGATTGCCCGACTGCAGGAAAGCCTCGATGATCTTGAGACGCTTCGCCAGCTTCTTGGGCTTGAGCTCGGTCTTCGCTTCGGAGATCTCGATGCGCAGCGACGCGGCGATGGCTTCGAGGTCCATCGACTCAAGAAGCTTGCGGATCGCTTCCGCGCCGATCATGGCCGTGAACGTGTCCTGGCCATATTCGTCCTGCGCGCGCAGATATTCGTCTTCCGACAGCAACTGACGCTCCTTGAGCGGCGTCAGGCCCGGATCGATGACGATGTAGGACTCGAAGTAGAGGATGCGCTCAAGATCCTTGAGCGTCATGTCGAGCAACAGGCCGATGCGCGAGGGCAGCGACTTCAGGAACCAGATGTGGGCGACGGGCGCGGCGAGCGAGATGTGGCCCATGCGGTCGCGCCGCACGCGCGCGAGGGTGACCTCGACGCCGCACTTCTCGCAGATGACGCCCTTGTATTTCATCCGCTTATATTTGCCGCACAGGCACTCATAGTCCTTGATCGGACCGAAGATGCGCGCGCAGAACAGTCCGTCGCGCTCGGGCTTGAACGTGCGGTAGTTGATCGTCTCGGGCTTTTTGATCTCGCCGTAAGACCAGGAAAGAATCTTCTCCGGGCTTGCGATCGAAATCTGAATCTGGTCGAAGGCCTGCGTCGCCACGACCGGATTGAAGAGATTCATGACCTCTTGCTGATTCATGGTCTTCTCCTGGACCGGGATGGAAGCGCGCCTTGCGTCTTCCGCCGGTTGAAATTCTTTGTCGCGCTCCTTCTCCCGCTTGCGGGAGAAGGTGTCATGCGAAGCATGACGGATGAGGGCCCTCACCCGGCTCGACTGCGTCGAGCCACCCTCTCCCGCGAGCGGGAGAGGGAAACGCGAACTTACTCCGCCGCCTCGGCCGCCGTGGGCGGCGCTTCCTCTTCCGGCTCCGCATTGGTCAGTTCGACGTTCAGCGCCAGCGAGCGCATCTCCTTGATGAGCACGTTGAAACTCTCCGGAATGCCCGATTCGAAGGTGTCGTCGCCGCGCACGATCGACTCATAGACCTTGGTGCGGCCGGCGACGTCGTCCGACTTCACGGTCAGCATCTCCTGCAGCGTATACGCGGCGCCATAGGCTTCGAGCGCCCAGACCTCCATTTCGCCGAAGCGCTGACCGCCGAACTGCGCCTTGCCGCCCAGCGGCTGCTGAGTGACGAGCGAGTAGGGGCCGATGGAGCGCGCGTGGATCTTGTCGTCGACGAGATGGTGCAGCTTCAGCATATAGATGTAGCCGACGGTCACCTTGCGGTCGAAGGTCTCGCCGGTGCGCCCGTCGAAGAGCCGCACCTGACCTGACGAGGCCAGTCCCGCCTTCTCCAGCATGTCGACGATGTCCTTCTCGCGCGCGCCGTCGAACACCGGCGTCGCGATCGGCACGCCGCGCTTCAAATCCTTGCCGACTTCCACGAGGCTCGTCTCGTCGAGCGAGGCGAGTTCCGGATCGTCGCCGTAGATTCCGGTCAGCGCTTTGCGCAAAGGCTTGACGTCTTTGCTGCGATAATAGGCGTCGACCGCCTGGCCGACCTGCTTGCCGAGACCGGCGCAGGCCCAGCCGAGATGCGTCTCGAGAATCTGTCCGACGTTCATCCGGCTCGGCACGCCGAGCGGATTGAGCACGATGTCGACAGGCGTGCCGTCCTCGAGGAACGGCATGTCTTCCTGCGGCACGATGCGCGAAACGACGCCCTTGTTGCCGTGACGGCCGGCCATTTTGTCGCCGGGCTGGATCTTGCGCTTCACCGCGACGAAGACTTTGACCATCTTCATCACGCCGGGCGGCAGTTCGTCGCCGCGCTGCAGTTTCTCGACCTTGTCGAGGAAGCGGTTCTCAAGCCCCTTCTTCGACTCGTCATATTGCTTGCGCACGGCTTCGATCGACGCCATCAGCGCGTCGTCCTCGACGACGAAGGTCCACCACTGCGAGCGGGGATATTCGTCGAGGATCGCCTGAGTCAGCTTCTCGCCCTTCTTGAACGACTTGGGGCCGGCGACGCCGACCTTGCCGATCAGCGTTTCACAAAGGCGCGTATAGACGTTGCGGTCCAGGATCGCGAGCTCGTCGTCGCGGTCCTTGGCCAGACGCTCGATCTCCTCGCGTTCGATCGCCTGGGCGCGCTCGTCCTTCTCGACGCCGTGGCGGTTGAAGACGCGCACTTCGACGATGGTTCCCTGAACGCCCGGCGGCACGCGCAGCGACGTGTCGCGCACGTCGGAGGCCTTTTCGCCAAAGATGGCGCGCAACAGCTTCTCTTCCGGCGTCATCGGGCTTTCGCCCTTTGGCGTGATCTTGCCGACGAGAATGTCGCCGGCCTGCACCTCGGCGCCGATATAGACGATCCCCGCCTCGTCGAGATTCTTCAGCGTCTCTTCCGAGACGTTGGGAATATCGCGGGTGATTTCTTCCGGACCGAGCTTCGTGTCGCGCGCCATCACCTCGAATTCATCGATGTGAATGGAGGTGAACACGTCGTCCTTGACGATGCGCTCGTTCAGGAGGATCGAGTCCTCGAAGTTGTAGCCGTTCCAAGGCATGAAGGCGACGAGCACATTGCGCCCGAGCGCCAGATCGCCGAGGTCGGTCGACGGACCGTCGGCGATGATGTCGCCCTTCACCACAAGATCGCCGACGCGAACAAGCGGCTTCTGGTTGATGCAGGTCGACTGGTTCGAGCGCTGGAACTTCATCAGCCGATAGATGTCGACGCCGGGCTTGCCCGGATCGAGTTCTTCGGTCGCGCGGATGACGATACGGGTCGCGTCGATCTGGTCGACCACGCCGGTGCGGCGCGCCGAGATGGCGGCGCCGGAGTCGCGCGCCACGATCGGCTCCATGCCGGTGCCGACGAGCGGCGCGTCCGCCTTGACGAGCGGCACCGCCTGGCGCTGCATGTTCGACCCCATCAGCGCGCGATTGGCGTCGTCGTTCTCAAGGAACGGAATCAGCGCCGCGGCCACGGACACGAGCTGCTTGGGCGACACGTCCATCGCGTCGACCTTCTCGCGCGGCACGAGCATGACGTCGCCGGCGTGACGGCAGAGCACGAGGTCTTCCGTCAGATTGCCGTCCTTGTCGACTTGCGCGTTCGCCTGAGCGACGTGATATTTCGCCTCCTCCATCGCCGACAGATAGGCCACTTCGCCGGTCACCTTGCTGTCGCGCACGCGACGATACGGCGCTTCGATGAAGCCGTATTTGTTGACGCGGGCGAAGGTCGCGAGCGAATTGATCAGGCCGATGTTCGGACCTTCCGGCGTTTCGATCGGGCAGATGCGGCCGTAATGCGTCGGATGCACGTCGCGCACCTCGAAGCCCGCCCTTTCACGGGTCAAGCCGCCCGGGCCAAGCGCCGAGAGACGACGCTTATGCGTGATCTCCGACAGCGGATTGGTCTGGTCCATGAACTGCGACAGCTGCGACGAACCGAAGAATTCGCGCACGGCGGCCGCCGCCGGCTTGGCGTTGATCAGGTCCTGCGGCATGACCGTGTCGATGTCGACCGACGACATGCGCTCCTTGATGGCGCGCTCCATGCGCAGCAGGCCGAGGCGATACTGATTCTCCATCAGTTCGCCGACCGAGCGCACCCGGCGGTTGCCGAGATGGTCGATGTCGTCGATTTCGCCGCGACCGTCGCGCAGATCGACGAGCGCCTTGACGACCGCGAGGATGTCCTCGCGGCGCAGCGTCCGCGTCGTGTCCGGCGCGTCGAGATCGAGGCGCATGTTCATCTTCACGCGGCCGACGGCCGAGAGGTCATAGCGCTCCGGATCGAAGAACAGCGAGTGGAACATGTTTTCCGCCGTGTCCATCGTCGGCGGCTCGCCCGGGCGCATGACGCGATAGATGTCGAACAGCGCCTCTTCGCGAGTCGAGTTCTTGTCGACGGCGAGCGTATTGCGGATGTAGGGCCCGATATTGATGTGGTCGATGTCGAGCACCGGCAGCTCGTCGAAGCCCTTTTCGATCAGCAGCGGCAGCGTTTTCACGGTGATCTCGTCGCCCGCTTCGGCGAAGATCTCGCCGGTGGCGGGGTCGAAGAGGTCCTGCGCGAGATATTGGCCGTAGAGCTCTTCCGGCGCGACGCGAATCGCCTTCACGCCCTTCTCGGCGAGTTGGCGCGCGGCGCGCACGGCGAGCTTCTTGCCGGCTTCGAGAATCACCTGGCCGGTGTCGGCGTCGACCATATCGGCGACAGCCTTCACGCCCTTGATGCGCTCGGCGTCGAACGGCATGCGCCAGTTCTCGCCGTCCTGCGTGTACAGGATGGTCTTGTAGAAGGTCGACAGAATCTCTTCGCCGTCGAGGCCAAGCGCGAACAGGAGCGACGTCACCGGAATTTTGCGGCGGCGGTCGATGCGCGCATAGACGATGTCCTTGGCGTCGAACTCGATGTCGAGCCAGGATCCGCGATAGGGAATGATCCGGGCGGCGAACAGCAGCTTGCCCGACGAATGGCTCTTGCCCTTGTCGTGGTCGAAGAACACGCCCGGCGAGCGATGCATCTGCGAGACGATGACGCGCTCGGTGCCGTTGACGACGAAGGTGCCGTTCGACGTCATGAAGGGCATGTCGCCCATGTAGACGTCCTGCTCCTTGATGTCCTTGACCGACTTCGCCTGCGTGTCGGGATCGACGTCGAACACGATGAGGCGCAGCGTCACCTTGAGCGGCGCAGCGTAGGTCATGCCGCGCTGGCGGCACTCGTCGACGTCATATTTGGGCTGTTCGAACTCGTAGCGCACGAATTCGAGCAAGGAGACCTGCGAGAAGTCGGAGATCGGAAAGACGGACTTGAAGACGGACTGCAACCCCTCGTCAGGACGGCCGCCTTTCGGCTCGTCGACAAGGAGGAACTGATCGTAGGAGGCCTTTTGAACCTCGATCAGATTCGGCATTTCCGCCGCTTCGCGGATATGTCCGAAGAATTTGCGGATGCGCTTGCGACCGGTGAACTTTCTCGCCGACGTCTGAGCCATGTCGCTTTTCGAGCCTCTTTCTTCGTTGGGCCGACCGTCCCGCTGCGAGAGGTCCTTCGCCCGTCAAGCGCTCGTCATTGCGGCGTGAGTCCCGCGTCGGTGAGCGCCTTCTTTTTTCATTGGCCGCAGCCCCGGCGCGCCGGGGCTGCGACAATCGCGACGCCGCCAGAGGCGGCGGCGATTACTTGAGTTCGACCTTGGCGCCGACCTTTTCGAGAGCGGCCTTGATCTTCTCGGCCTCGTCCTTGCCCACGCCTTCCTTGATGGGCTTGGGCGCGCCTTCGACCAGGTCCTTGGCTTCCTTCAGGCCGAGGCCGGTTATTGCGCGGACCTCCTTGATGACCTCGATCTTCTTCTCGCCGGTCGCGGCCAGGATCACGTTGAACTCGGTCTTCTCCTCCACGACCGGCGCGGCGGCGGCGGCGCCCGGAGCGGCGGCGACGGCGACGGCGGCGGCGGCGGAGACGCCCCACTTCTCTTCGAGGAGCTTCGCGAGTTCAGCCGCCTCGAGGACGGTCAGCGCCGAGAGGTCTTCGACGATCTTTTCGAGATTTGCCATTTGTTGCGTCCTTTGAATTTGGTTTGTCTGGTTCTCGGCCTCTTAGGCCGCGTCTCGATTGGCGTAGGCTCCGAAGACGCGCGCGAGCTTGGCGGCTGGCGCGGTCGAGAGCTGAGCGACCTTGGTCGCGGGCGCCTGAATAAGGCCCACGAGCTTGGCGCGCAGTTCGTCGAGGGACGGCATCGTCGCAAGCGACTTGACGCTGTCCGGATTCAGAGCAGTCTTGCCCATGGCCCCGCCCAGGATCACAAACTTGTTGTTGTCCTTGGCGAAGGCCACGGCGACTTTCGGCGCCGCCACCGGATCGTCCGAATAGGCGATCAGGGTCGGCCCCTTGAGCAGGGGCGCGATGGAGGCGACGTCGGCGCCATCGAGAGCGATCTTGGCGAGGCGGTTCTTCGCGACCTGGACCGTCGCGCCAGCATTGCGGGCCTGCTTGCGCAGGTTTTGCAGCTGGGCCACGGTCAGGCCGGAGTAGTGAGCGACCACGACGACGCCGGTCTTCGAAAAGACTTCGCGCAACGCCGCGACCGCTTCCTTTTTCTCCGCTCTGTCCACGGTTGCTCTCTCTAACGGGCGGGAATCCCGCCGGTTGCGACATGTCGCTCGCTTGAGGCGAGCGACGCCGTAGATCCTGTCCCCGTCACGGCGCAACGCCGCGGCGGTTGAAGGGGCGCGAACCAAATTCGAAGGACGCACGCGGAAAGCCCGTTTGCGGCCTCTAAAATTCCGGTTTCCCCGTCTGTGCAGGCCGCCTTCAAGATGACGGATCGCTCCGCCTTCCCTTGGGCCGATTGAGCCGCTACAGGGTTGAAACCCCTTGCGTGCGCCGGCAGTCTCGGACAGGACATGGCCGGACGGGACACGAGGGAGAACCCCCGGGTCCGCCGGCCTATCCGCCGCCTTTTCCTAGGCCCTGTAGGGACTTGGGTCGAGGCGGAAGCTCAAAACTGAAAACGGGGCCGCAGGTCGATTGGCCAGCCCCGGATCGTCTATTTAAGGGGAGTGGGCCGGTTTGCCAAGGGGAAAAACAATGTTTCTCACCCAGTTCAGGAGCGTTACCGCCGCCCCGGCGTGAACTCCATCCGCACGCGGCCGCCGCGCCCGCGCGCCAGCTCGGCGCGCCCGGAGCGCGCGGCGGGGCGGGAGGCGCTGCGGCCCGACGCTTTCCCGCTGTGGCCGCCCTCGCTGGCGACGCCGGGATAGCTCGCTCCGCGCTGACCGCGCGTGGGACCGAAGGAGGCCAGGCAGCGGTTGTAGGCGTCGGCGTCCTTGATCGCTTCGCAATCATCGATGCTTCGCGGCGCGGCGAGCGCCGGAGCGGCGAAAAGGAGCGATGAGGCGAAGAGCATGGCGCCAATAATGCGCGCGTCATTGCGAGGAGCGGAGCGACGAAGCGCTCCAGGGGCGGCCTCAAAGCGCTGGATTGCTTCGCTTCGCTCGCAATGACGGACGGTCATCCCCTCAGCGTCGCGCCGCATTTCTTTTCCGCCTCCGTTACGATCTTCTGGGCCACCGCTTCGATCTCCGCGTCCGTCAGGGTCTTTTCCCGCGGCTGCAGCGTGACCGCGAGGCCAATCGATTTCTTGCCCTCGGCGACGCCCTTGCCCTCATACACGTCGAAGACGGCGACGTCGGCGATCAGGGTCCGCTCGGCGCCCTGCGCGGCCTTCACCAGATCGCCGGCCGGGGCGGCGCGATCGACGATGAAGGCGAAATCGCGGGAAACCGGCTGGAGATCTGAAATGTCCAGCTTCGGCTTGATCTTCGTCGGCTTCGCCTTGGGCGCGGGGAGCGCGTCGAGAATGATCTCGAACGCCGCCACCGGCCCCCCGACGTCCATGATTTT
Organism: Methylocystis sp. SC2; assembly: GCF_000304315.1. Lineage (NCBI taxonomy): Bacteria > Pseudomonadati > Pseudomonadota > Alphaproteobacteria > Hyphomicrobiales > Methylocystaceae > Methylocystis > Methylocystis hydrogenophila. The sequence continues at coordinate 2,986,910 of NC_018485.1, forward strand.
CAACGCCCGCGGATGCAATTCGCCGAAATGGCCGACGACGGTCTTCGGCCCGAATTGCAGCGTCGCCGAGCGGCCGGGGTGAAACCATGGCGGGCCCCCGGGAACGATCTGCAGACCGCCGGCGGCGACGCCGAGCGCATTGAGCAGCGCCATGGCGTCGGCTTTGGCGTCATAGGCGCCGGACTCGCGCGGCGGCGCCGACCAGTGGCGCCCGGCGCCCGCCAGTCCGCGCCGCACGCCCGCCGCCGCGAGGCGCTGGCCGGTCTCGGTCGCGTCGAGAAAAATCTGGCCGACTTCGAAGAGGTTCTGATCGCCGAGGCCCCGCGCGGCGTTGCGGCCGGCGGCGGCGACGAGGCCGGGCAGCAGGCTCGGCCGCATGTCGGAAAGATCGGCGGCGATCGGATTGGCGAGCGCCAGCGCCGGCTTGCCGCCGCCAAACGCCTCCGCCTGCGCCTTGGAGACGAAGGACCAGGTCACCGCCTCGACGAGGCCTTGGCCGGCGAGCGCGCGGCGGGCGTTGCGGGCGCGCTTCTGCATCATGGTCAGCACGGGCGGCGCGACGCCCTCGGCGCGCGGCAGCGGCGTCGAGGGCACATTGTCGACGCCGATCATGCGCACGACTTCCTCGACGATATCCGCCTTGACCTCGATGTCGGGACGCCAGGAGGGTACGGCGATGCGCGCGTCGGCGTCGCCGGCTTTCTCGACGGTAAAGCCGAGGCGCTGGAGGATGACCGTCGCCCGCGCGGGCTCGACGTCGATCCCCGCGAGGCGCTTGATCTCGCCCCACGGAAAATCGATGACGCGCGGCGCGCGTGGAACCGCTCCGGCGAGGGCGAGGTCCGACGGCTCGCCGCCGCAGAATTCCAGCACGAGCTGCGTCGCGAGTTCGATGCCGGGCAGCGCAAAGGCGGGGTCGACGCCGCGCTCGAAGCGATAGCGCGCGTCGGTGACGATGCCGAGCTTGCGGCCGGTGTGGGCGATATTCATCGGGTCCCAGAGCGCCGTTTCGATCAGCACGTCGGTTGTCGATTCATCGCAGCCCGACGCTTCGCCGCCCATGACGCCCGCGAGCGATTCAGGGCCATTGTCGTCGCAGATGACGACCATGCTCTCGTCGAGTTCGTATGTCCGACCGTCGAGCGCGAGCAGCGTTTCGCCTTCGCGCGCGCGGCGCACGACGAGATCGCCCTTCACCTTTTTCGCATCGAAGACGTGCAGCGGCCGCGCGCGATCGAAGGTCAGGAAATTGGTGATGTCGACCAGCGCATTGATCGGGCGAAGGCCGATCTCGCGCAGCCGCGCCTGCAGCCAGGCGGGGCTTTGTCCGTTCTTGACGCCGCGCACGAGCCGCAGGCCAAAGAAGGGCGCGAGATGCTTGTCATCTTCTTTAAAGTCGAGCGTCACGCTGACGGGGCAGGGGAACTTGCCTTCGACGGGCAGAATGTCTTTGTTCTTGAGGACGCCCAGCTCCGCCGCCGCAAGATCGCGCGCTATGCCATGGACGCCGGCGGCGTCGGGACGGTTGGGCGTCAGATTGATCTCGATGATCGGATCGTCGAGGCCCGCCCATAGCGCGTAAGAGGCGCCGACCGGCGCGTCTTCGGGCAGATCGATGATCCCCTCATGATCGTTGGAGAGTTCGAGTTCGGCCGCAGAGCACAGCATGCCGAGCGACTCGACGCCGCGGATGACGCCCTTGCCGAGCGTGATCTTCTTGCCGGGGATGTAGGTTCCCGGCGGCGAAAAGACGCTCTTCATGCCGGTGCGGGCGTTCGGCGCGCCGCAGACCACCTGCACGGGCGCGCCGGCGCCAGTATCGACCATGCAGACGCGCAAACGGTCGGCGTTTGGGTGCGGCTTCGCCTCGATCACGCGCGCGATGGTGAAGTCTTTGAGCTGCGCAGCGGGGTCGTGCACATGTTCGACCTCGAGGCCGATGCGCGTCAGCGTCTCGACGATCTCGCTGAGCGAGGCCGACGTGTCGAGATGTTCTTTAAGCCAGGAGAGGGTGAATTTCATTGGGTGCGGTTCTTGAAGATGAGATAGACGGCGAGCGTGCGGCGATCTTGAGAGGACAGATTCTTCAGTTCCGCGACGATGGATCGAGCTGATTGAACGAGCCGATCGCACTCGGACTTCCTGTATAAGCGTCCGCTTGGCAGATAGTCCGACCGAATCCTCTCGCTTTGAAGTTCTACGACGCGGTTTCCTATCGCCTTGAAGATTTGGTTATTGTTCAGGGGGGCGGCGCTGAACGCCAGTTTAAGTGACTTGTGGTCGAGGGCTCTATATACGCGCTCAAATTCCGGCGTCTTCTTTGAAGCGGCGCCCGAACCCAAAAGCTCTGATGCACATAGAGCGGTGATCGCGTGAAACACCGCATAATAGGCGGTGCTTACGGCGCGTCGTTCGACAGCGGCGCTCTTAATCTCGCGACTTCGGCGACTAAGCTCATCGGCCAGCCATAGCAGGCGTTCCACCATCGTCATGGCTAGTGCATTCCACGACTAACATCTTCGTCTTCTCCGTCGAAATCGTCCGCGCCCGGAAAGTCTTGATTGAGGAAAACGAATCTCTTGTCGCCCTGCTGTTGGAGGCGCTCGCGGATTTCGCCGACAGACTCATAGAGTTCGTCGACATTTTCGACCGGATGAGCCAAATGAACCGTGACGCGAATGATCTCTTCGCCGTCGAAGTCTTCCTCCACCTGCACATCCGCGCTGGAATAGCCGTCCTTGGCGAATCGCTGACTGAGCACGCCAGTGACGACTTCTGTTACCTGGGCCAAGTTCATCGTCGCATCTCCTACAAGCCGCTCAACCCGCCCGCGAGCGTCGGGAACTCGAGCGGCCTGAATCCATAATGCTCCAGCCAGCGCGTGTCGGCGTCGAAAAAGGCGCGCAGATCCGACATGCCATATTTCAGCATGGCCAGCCGGTCGACGCCGACGCCGAAGGCGAAGCCCTGATAGCGGTCCGGATCGATGCCGCAGTTCCTGAGCACATTGGGATGCACCATGCCGCAGCCCAAAATCTCCATCCAGTCCTCGCCCTCGCCGAAGCGGATCTCGCCGCCCTGGCGCCGGCACTGAACGTCCACCTCCATCGACGGTTCGGTGAAGGGGAAGAAGGACGGACGAAAGCGCAGCTTCACGCCCTTCACCTCGAAGAAGCTCCTTAAAAATTCTTCGAGCGTCCATTTGAGATGCCCAAGATGCGTGGTCTCGTCGATGACGAGCCCCTCGATCTGATGGAACATCGGCGTATGCGTCTGGTCGAAGTCGCAGCGATAGACCCGGCCCGGGCAGATGACGCGGATCGGCGGCTTCTGGGACAGCATCGTGCGTACCTGCACCGGGCTCGTATGGGTGCGCAGCAGCCGTTTCTCGCCAGTCTCCGCCGTCAGAAAGAACGTGTCCTGCATCTCCCGCGCCGGATGCCCCTCGGGGAAGTTGAGCTTGGTGAAATTATAGTCGTCGCTCTCGATGTCCGGCCCCTCGGCGACCGCGAAGCCCATGTCGGCGAAGATGATCGAGAGCTCGTCCGTGACCTGCGAAATCGGATGGATGCGCCCGCGCTCCAGCGGTCCCGCCGGCGCAGGCAGCGTCATATCGAGCGTCTCGGCCGTAAGGCGCATCGCCAAAGCCGCATCGGCAAGCTGCTCGCGTCGCGCGGCGATCGCCTCCGCCGCCTTGTCCTTCAGCGCATTGATCTTCGCGCCCTCGGTCTTGCGCTCCTCGGGCGACATCTTGCCCAGCGTCGCGAGCAGCGCCGAGATCGCGCCCTTCTTGCCGAGCGCGGCGAGGCGCACGGCTTCGAGCGCCGCCTCGTCGGCGGCCTCGTCGATCTGGCGCAGCGTGTCTTCTTCGAGTTTGGCGAGGTCGGTCATTTCGGTTTCGATTTTCGCGAAGGCCATCGAGTCCTCATCCTGAGGAGCCCGCGCCCGAGCCGGGCTTGCCCGACTTGGGGATGGGCGTCTCGAAGGACGAGGACGCGATGGGCGCGCGGCCTATGCCCTCGTGCTTCGAGACGGCTCCTGCGGAGCCTCCTCAGCATGAGGGCATAGGACAGCCGTTCACGCCGGGAATACTTGCGCCGCCTTCTGCCATGCGGGGGGCCGCCTGTCGAGAACGCTAGGGAACGGCGCGCGGGCGGTGGGTGAAGATCTGCGCCAGCGCCGAAGAGACGACGCGCGAATCGACGTCGTCGGCGCGGCTCGTCAGCACGATCGGAACGCGCGCGCCGAGCACCAGCCCCGCGGTGTCGGCGCCGCCGAGGAAGACGAGCTGCTTCGCCAAAATATTGCCCGCCTCGAGATCGGGCGCGACCAGAATGTCGGCGTCGCCGGCGACCTCGGACTCTATGTGCTTGGCGTCGGCCGCTTCGCGCGAGATGGCGTTGTCGAAGGCCAGCGGACCGTCGAGGTCGGCGCCGGCGATCTGGCCGCGGTCGGCCATCTTGCACAGCGCCGCCGCCTCGATGGTCGAAGGGATTTTCCCTTCGACCGTCTCCACCGCCGAAAGCAGCGCCACCTTGGGACGTTCGATGCCGATCGCATGGGCGAGATCGACCGCGTTGCGAACGATGTCGCGTTTAAAATCCAGCGTCGGCGCAATGTTGATCGCCGCGTCGGTGACGAGCAGCAATTTGTGATAATATGGCGCGTCGATCACGAAGACATGGCTGATCCGCCGGTCCGTGCGCAGTCCGGCGCCCTCGCGTATGACAGCGGTCATCACCTCGTCGGTGTGCAGCGCGCCTTTCATCAGCGCATGCAGCCGGCCGCGGCGCACGAGCTCCACCGCCTGATCGGCGGCGGCGTGGCTGTGCGGCGCGTCGACGATCTCGACGCCCTCCAGCGAGACGCCGCTCGTGCGGGCGGCCGCCTCGATCTTCGCCCGCGGTCCGATAAACGTCGGGACGATCAGCCCTTTGTCGCGCGCGGCGATCGCGCCTTCGACCGAGCGCGCGTCACAAGGATGGATGACGCCCATGCGGATGGGCGGCAGCGCCTGCGCCTGGCGCACCAGCGCATCGAGCAAGGCGCCGCGCGTGCGCGCTTGCGCCACCATGGACCAGGGCGGGCGCGACGTCGCCGTCGGTTCACAGCCAGCGCTCTGGCTCATACGGGCCTCCTTCGATCAGTTCGGCGGATCGCGGGCGATGCGATCGACGAAGAATTTCGTCGCGCGCGCCCAGGATTGATCATTATCGCCGCGAAAATCGAATCCCTGATGATAGATCAGCTCGCCCGTCGAGACGCGCGCGATTGAAACGCCCATGCTGAGGATCAGCGTGCTGACCTTATTGACGACGCCGGTTAGAACGAGATCGGCGCCCGCCTTGCGGGCCAGCGACGCTTCGCAGCCGTTGCAGGTGCGAATGTAGGTTTGTTTCAAGATCGCGTCGAGATCCGCCGCGATGGGGCCCCGGTCGACGATGTCATAGACGCGACGCGCGGCGAGTCCCGCTCCGATGTCGTCACGCGCCCGCGCCAGTCGTTTTGCATGTTCGGCGCTTTGGTCGACAGGCTCGTTTGACGTGTCGACCAGCTCGAAATCGAGAACGAGCAGGCGTTTGCGCGGCTCTTCGGCCAGCGCCGACGCGGCGCGCGACAGCGGGAGCGACAGGAGCAGGGCGAGTCTGAGCAGGCCGCGGCGGTCGATCATCGCGCTTTGGCTCCATATTTGTGGAGGTGCGCGCCATGGGCGGAGAGCCAGGCTTCGGCGTGATCCGTGTCGGCGCAGAGCCGCCGCGTCAGCTCCCAAAATCGCGGCGAATGGTCGAGATGCACGAGATGCGCGACCTCATGGGCGGCGAGGTAATCGAGGACGAAGGGCGGCGCCATGATCAGCCGCCAGGAAAAGTTCAGCGAGCCGGAGGCCGAACACGATCCCCATCGGCTGATCGGATCGCGCAGGCCGACGCCGCGGGGCGGCAGACTGAGCGCGGCGGTGTGGCGGGCGACGGCCTCTTCGAGGTCGCGCCGCGCCTCCCGCTTCAAATAATCCTGAACGCGGCGGTGCACATGTTCGGTCTGACCGGCGACGCACAGCGCGAAGGGAGCCTCGGCGTCGTCTCTTGGTTCGATCCAGGTGACGCCGCGGCGGTCCGGATGATGGGCGATCATATGATCGACGCCGCGAAGAGGCGCGACCGAACCATGCGCGAAGGGAATGGTTGCAGGCAGCCTGTCGAGACGCGAGGCGATCCAGGCGGCGTGACGCTGAGCGAAATCCCGCGCATCGCGCAGTGACGCCCGCTTCGGCATCGTCAACACCGCATCGCGCGCGGCGAAACGCACGCGCAAGGTGAATCGCCGCGCATTCTGCGACCGACGCAAAGCGACGAGAATTGTTTCGCCGGCGTGAACCAATGTGAGAATCGACGCGCCGCCATTTGGCGCCGGTCCCTCGCGCAGGAGTCGAAGCATAGCGCTCATGCTAGCGCAAACGCCATAGGAGTCGCGAGTTCCAAAATTGCGGCAGGATGAAAATATTTCCCTTGCGTTGCTTTTTTGCGCGCTCTGCGATGCGGGCGACTGTGCGCGCTACAGATGGCGTTCAAGCTCACGCGCGGCTTCGGCGGGGCGTCGCGCCACGTTGAACGGGCTTACAAAGCGGCCCTTTTTGTCCATCAGATAAACGACAGTGGTGTGGTCGACGGAATAGTCCTCGTCCTTGCCGGGCGCACGCTTAGAGAAGATGCGATATTCGCGCAGCACGGGATCGATCGACGCGCGCGGACCGGTGACGCCGATGATGCGCGGATCGAAATTGGAGAGATAGTCTTTGAGCGCCTCGGGCGTGTCCCGTTCCGGATCGACGGTGACGAACAGCGCGCCGACTTTCGTGTCCGGTCCCATCGCCCGCAAGATCTCCGACATCTCGAAGAGCGTCGTATGACAAATATCAGGACAATGCGTATAGCCGAAGAAGACGAGGAAGGGCCGGCCGAGAAAATCCTGCTCGGTCACCTGCTGCCCGGTATGCGCGGTGAGCTGAAAAGGTCCGCCGATGACTTCCGTCGACGTCGTGGGCTTGCCGCTGGTGAAGTAGACGAAGGCGCCGAATATGAGCGCGAAGACCGCGCCGACGCCGATCAGCAGCGGCCTCGAAATGCCTGGTCCGCTGGCGGATTGTGCGCCCTTTGCGCTGCGTTTCATTCCCTTTGCGCCACCCTTCGATCCGTTGGCCATCGTGCGTTTCCTGATTGTTGTCGTGTGCGGCGCGCGCCGCAGCGGGTCCGCTTGGCGAACCGCGAATAGGATCAGTCCGCGAAAACTATATGGGCGTCATTGCATAAGTCCACGTCGCCTGAATCCTTCGCGTCGTCGAACGCCCAACGCGCCTCAAAGCGGCAACCTCTGGCGCCGGTGATCGGAAACCGCGTGTGGCCTCCGGCGGCCAGCGGCTTATCGAGCTTGCCGACGATGGCTTCCGGGGTCTTGTCTTTGGCCGCCATGACGATCTCGAAGCTCTTGAGCGGCACGGGACGCTGGTTCTCCAGATCGACGGTTTGCGCCAGCTTCGCCGGCGCCGTTCGCGGCTTCGGCGCGCCGACCGCCGGCGCGACGCCGGCGGCGGCGATGACGCCGATCATCGCCAAGCGTAGCTTCATTGGACCCTCTCCCGGCGGGAACTTATCCCGCCCTTTTGCATTCGCCAAGCACTGTCGGCGCCTGTGCGGCGCCGAACGGGCGGATATGCGCGTCCCGCGCCGATGGTGTAGCTTCGCGCAATTGCGATTCCTGACTGTGAAAGCGCTTTAACCATGAGCGAAACTCCGAGCCCCGCTCCAGGCAAAATCCTCATCGGCGCAAGCGTAACGGACGGGAAACCGCGCGCTTACCGCTACCTTCTGCTCGCGCTTGGCAATCGCCATGGCTTGATCGCGGGCGCAACCGGCGGCGGCAAAACCGTTTCGCTGCAGCTGCTCGCCGAAGGCTTCTCGAACGCCGGAAGCTGCGTCTTTCTCGCCGACGTCAAAGGCGATCTCGCGGGACTGTCGCAGCCGGGCGAAGGCAAGTCGGCCTTCGTCGCGCGCGCCAGGGAGATTGGCGTCGCTTACGAGCCCGATCGGTTTCCCGTCGCCTTCTGGGACGTTTTTGGCGAACAGGGACACCCGGTTCGCGCTTCGATCTCGGAAATGGGGCCGCTGCTGCTGTCGCGCCTGCTCGATCTGAACGACACGCAAGAGGGCGTTCTCAACATCGTTTTCAAGGCGGCCGACGAGCAGGGCATGTTGCTGCTTGATTTGAAGGATCTGCGGGCGATGCTCGCGCATGTCGCCGAGAACGCCGCGGCCTACAAACAGAAATACGGGAATGTGGCGCCCGCGAGCGTCGGCGCCATTCAGCGCCAGCTGTTGGTGCTGGAGACGCAGGGCGGCGATCAGTTTTTTGGCGAGCCGGCGCTCGACATCATGGATTTCCTGCGTGCCGATCGCGACGGCCGCGGGGTCATCAACATCCTCGCCGCAGACAAGCTCATGCGCGCGCCGCGGCTCTATGCGACCTTCCTTCTTTGGATGCTTTCCGAACTGTTCGAAACCCTGCAGGAAGTCGGCGATCTCGAAAAGCCGAAGCTCGTCTTCTTCTTCGACGAGGCGCATCTTCTGTTCAACGACGCGCCGAAGGCGCTGCTGTCCGCGATCGAACAGGTCGTGCGTCTCATCCGCTCGAAAGGCGTCGGCGTCTATTTCATCACGCAAAATCCGCTCGACGTGCCGGATACGGTTCTGGGCCAGCTCGGCAATCGCATCCAACATGTGCTGCGCGCATTCACGCCCCGCGATCAGAAGGCGGTGCGCGCCGCCGCCGAGACGTTTCGCGACAATCGCGCCCTCGAGGAAGCCGAGGCGATCATGCAGCTTGGAGTCGGCGAAGCGCTGGTGTCCATGCTCGACGCCAAGGGAACGCCGGAAGTCGTCGAACGAACGCTGATCGCGCCGCCGTCCGCCCGCGTCGGACCGATATCGCCGCAGGAGCGGAAGGCCGTCATGGCCGCGAGCGCCTTCGGGGGAAAATACGACACGATGGTCGATCGCGAATCCGCTTTCGAAATGCTGCAGGCGCGCGCCGCCAAGGGCGAGGCCGAAAGCGGCGCAGGCGGCGGTCTGCTCGGCGCGCTCGGCGGCATATTGGGCGGCATTTTTGGCAAGGGCGACAAGAAGCGCATGTCGCCCGCGGAGCTTGCCGCGCGCGCCGCGATCCAATCGGCGGCGCGGTCCGCCGGGACGCAGATCGCGCGCCAAATTCTGCGCGGCGTGCTGGGCGGAATGTCGAAGTGAATTCGCGCCTCAAGATCGCGGGATCATAACGGGCAGGATCTTCGCCAAACTTGCGCGGCTAAACTTGCGCGGCCGAGCCTTTGAAACGCGCCATTCACATTGCTGAATCTTAATCCGTGCTTTAGCCTCCCTTCACGCAATTGTCATTTTCCAGCCCTCTAGGGGCGCCCTATAATGTCCCCCTGTCGCGGCCGGCGTTTCGTGGCCGCGCTTTGCGGACCCGCCATACTCAGGGGGTTCGTCAGGAGGGACTTATGGCGAATGCCTTGCCAATCGTCTCAGAAGACGGCCTAGCCCGCTATCTATCTGAAATCAGGCGGTTTCCAATGTTGGAGCCGCAGCAGGAATATATGCTTGCCAAGCGCTGGCGCGAACATGAAGACGCGAAAGCCGCGCAGGAGCTGATCACGTCGCATCTGCGACTCGTGGCGAAGATCGCCATGGGCTATCGCGGCTACGGCTTGCCGATCGGGGAAATCGTCTCCGAAGGCAATGTCGGCCTCATGCAGGCCGTCAAGCGCTTCGAGCCCGAGCGCGGCTTCCGCCTCGCGACCTATGCAATGTGGTGGATCCGCGCCTCGATCCAAGAGTATATTTTGCGCTCCTGGTCGCTCGTCAAAATGGGCACCACCGCGAGCCAGAAGAAGCTCTTCTTCAACCTTCGCAAGGCCAAGAGCCGCATCTCCGCTTTCGAAGAAGGCGACCTGAAGCCCGAGAACGTCGAAAAGATCGCGCATCGGCTTGGCGTGTCCAAGCAGGACGTCATCGACATGAATCGCCGCATGGGCGGCGACGCTTCGCTCAACACGCCGTTGCGCGAGGAGGGCGAAGGCGAATGGCAGGACTGGCTCGTCGACGACAGCGTCGATCAGGAGCATCTGCTTGTCGCCCACGAAGAAAGCGACAATCGCCTGAAGGCGCTGCGCGGTGCGCTTGACGTGCTCAATCCGCGCGAGCGGCGCATCTTCGAGGCGCGGCGACTGTCAGACGATCCTGTCACGCTCGAAACGCTCTCCGAGGAATTCGGTGTGTCGCGTGAACGCGTGCGCCAGATCGAGGTGCGCGCCTTCGAGAAGGTCCAGGCGGCGGTGCGCGACGGCGTCGCGCGGATCGAAGCGGCGCCCGCGGCGTAACGGCGCCGAATCCGAGGAATGATTGACGCGGCGCAGGAACGCGCCGCGTCTTCCCAGCCGGTCACGCCAGGTCGGTCTGCTCCTGCAAAAACGCGCCAACTCACCAGAGCTGGTTGCGCCTGCCCCAAGCCGTCGCTCGCTCTATATGGGTGAGACAGGGAGGCGCGCCAAAACAGCGATATGTCCCATTGGCTCATCGTCGGCGCCAGCCGCGGCATCGGACTTGAAACTGCGCGCCAGCTTTCGGCGCGAGGGGAGCGCGTGACCGCGAGCGTGCGCAGCGCGGCGGGGCTGGCGGCGCTGAAAGCGGCCGCGCCGCAGGCGGCGACCCTGCATTTCGACGTGCGCAATGAGGCCGAGATCGAGGCCGCCGCCGCGCGTGTCCGCGATCCGATCGACGTGCTGATCGCCAACGCCGGCGCCTATGGGCCGCAGCGCCAATCCTCGACCGACATGGATTTCGAAGGCGCGCTCGATCTGCTCTCGGTCAATACGCTCGGCCCGCTGCGCGTCGTCCAGGCCTTTCTGCCGCTGGTGAAGCGGAGCGCCCATCCCCGCATCGTGTTGATGACCAGCAGACTGGGCTCGATGTCGCTGGGCGGGACGGTCAATGTCGCCTACCGCGTCTCGAAAGTCGGGTTGAACAAGATCGCGCAATGTCTCGCCGACGATTTGAAGCCGGAAGGCGTCATCGTCGTCGCCCTCAGTCCGGGTCGGGTGCGCACCGACATGGGCGGGCCGAACGCCACGCTCGACGTGCGCGACAGCGTGGCGGGCGTCATTCACACCGCCGAGTCGCTGACGCTCGCCGATACGCGCCGCTACCTCGACTATCGCGGGGAGGAGCTTCCCTGGTGACGCGTTTGAAGATGCGCGCTGATTAGGTTCGCAAAACCAAGATTGCTGGATCGGCGCTGGATTCCCGGTCAGGCCGTCGGCCTGCCGGGAATGACGCCCAAGCGAACGGATTATCCGCAATCCGTTTGAGACTGCTGCTGCGGCCCGGCGCGCGCGACGGCGAGCGCGTCCCGCGCCTGGGTCTCGAGCTTCTCCGCGGTCTCTCTCTCCAACGCGCGTCGCGGCGTCGGCACGTCGAGCGTCGCGACGACGCGCGCCGGACGCGGCGATAAAAGGAATATCCTGTCCGCGAGCGCAATCGCTTCGGCGAGATCATGCGTCACGATCAGCGTGGTGATCCGCCGCTCGTCGATGAGTCTTGCGATCATCTCGCGCAGGTCTTTAGCAAGCGCCGCGTCGAGCGAGACCAGCGGCTCGTCGAGCAGCAGCAGGTCCGGCTTGACCGCGAGCGCGCGCGCCAGCGCGACGCGCCGGGCGAGCCCCAGCGAGAGTTCGCGCGGGAAATGCGACGCGTGTTCGGCGAGCCCGAGTTCGTCGAGAAGCGCGGCGATGTCGTCTTCGCGCGCATGCGGCGCGGCGATGCTTATATTATCGATGACGCTGCGCCAGGGCAGCAATCGCGGCTCCTGGAAAACCATGCCGAGCCGGCCGTGTTCGGGCAGGACGATCGCTCCGACATAGTCCTTGTCGAGTCCGGCGATGAGCCGCAGCAGAGTCGTCTTGCCGCAGCCGGACGGACCGACGACCGCGCCCGCCTTTCCGGCGGGCAGCGTCAGCTGCAAATCCTCCAGCGCGCGCAGCGGCCGTCGGCTCGCGGCATGATAATCCTTAGACGCGATCGAGACGTCGAGAGACGCCGCGCCGCCAGCGCGAGACGTGTCGTTCAAGAGGCTGCACCAGAAAGGTTTCGACGCCGAGCATCAGCGCGACGAAGGGAAGCGCGTAAGCAAGCAGAAGCTTCATGTCAAAGAGCTGAAACGCCATATTGATTTCAAAACCGACGCCGTTGGAGCGCCCCAACAGCTCCACGACGAGGACGATCTTCCAGACGAGCGACAGGCCGGAACGCGTCGCCGCCGCAAGATAGGGCGCGAGCTGCGGCAGGACGAGATGCTTCGCGCGTGCGGCCGGCGAAAAGCGGAAGACCTGCGCCATGTCTTCAAGATGCGGATCGAGCGCGCGCGCGCCCTCGCGCACGACGACGATGGCGTTGGGCAGCTTGTTGAGCGCGACGGCGCCGATCGCGGCGACTTCGGTCAGTCCCGCCCAGACATAGGCGAGCACGATGACGACCAGCGCCGGCAGATTGAGCAGCGTGACGAGCCAGGGATCGAGCAGCCGGTCGGCGAGCTTGCTGCGGCCCATGACATAGCCGATCGCTGCGCCGAAACTCATCGCGAGCGCAAAGGCGGCGACGACGCGCGCAAGCGTGATCGCGAGATTGAAGAACAGCCCGCCGGAGAGCGCCTCCTCATAAATCTTCTCGAAAACGGCGGCGGGTCCCGGGAGGCGATGCGGATCGGACAGCCACGCGCCGATCTGCCAAAGCAGAAGCAGCGCCGCAAGCGAGACCAGACGGATCAATGCGGCTTGCCTTCGGCGCCCTTATAGAAGGTTCCAGGATCGAGCGTTTTGCCGGGGCCGACGAGCTTTTCGCCGCCGAGCGCGGCGAGCGCCCCATAGAGCGTCCGGGCGTCGGCCTCTTCCTGGGCGATCGAGCGTTTCGGCGCGCCGGCGACATAGCGCTTGCGGTAGATGTCGAGCGTCTTGGCGTCCTTGCCGCCGAGGCGCTGCGCGATGACTGCGCCCCAGGCCCTATCGGACGTCGCAATCAGCTCCTTGGCTTTCTTCGTCATCGAAAAGAACCGCGCCAGCGCGTCCTTGTTCTTCGCCGCGAAATCCTCGTCGAAGACATAGCCGGTGACGACGACGTCGCCCTTGGCGCCGAGCGCCTTTTCGACCTCGGTGAGCTCAACGGCGCGGGCGAAGCCTTGGGCTTCGAGGTCGGCGGCGAAATTCCAGAATTCGAGCGCCGCGTCAATTTCGCCCTGCAGCGCCTTTTCGGCGATGAGCGGCGGCGCGCCGTACAGCACCGTCGCCGTCTTATCGAGATCGACGCCATCTTTGAGCGCATAGGCTTTGAGCATCAGCCAGCTCTTGTCGAGCGGCCCGCCGGCGACGCCGAGCGTCTTGCCGGCGAGGTCATTGACGCTCTTGATCGCGGGGTTCTTGGTCATCACCGCGCCGATCGCCGATGAGTGCGGGTAGAAGGTCAGCTTCGCGCCCTGCGCGCGCTGGCGGGCGACCCATAGCCAATCGGAGACGATGATGTCGGCGCCGCCGCCCTGGATGGCGATCTTGCCGGCGTCGGTCGAGGCGAGTTCGGCGGCGTCGATGTCGAGCTTCGCATTCTTGTCGAGGCCGAACGCCTTGGCGACGGCAAGCTCCCAGCCGAGCGTGCCAGTCTTCTGCAGCGCGATGCGCAGTTTTTCCGCCTGCGCCGGCGCGCCGGCGAGGAACAGGCTGGCGAGACAGGCGGCGAGAGCGACGAAGAAGCTGCGCATGTTTTCCTTTAGCTGTGCGCAGAAGTCTTACCGCAGGTAAGACTTTTCGTCGATGCGTCTGCACCCTCTTGACGATAGCGTTCGATCCCACTTGCGCGATTTCACCCTCCCCCTCAAGGGGAGGGTGGGCGCTCGCGCTTCGCCGAGAGTCCTGCCTCAGGGCGAGGGCAGGCGCGAACTCTTCGCCGCAAGCGCCGCGTCATAATAGTCGGCGAGCTGCGCGAGCAGGGCGGCGCAGTCGCCTTCGTAGCTCGAGCCGTGCATCATCGCGAGGCGATGGGGCGCGAGCGCCGCGAGGACGCGGATCGTCGGGCCGGTCATCGGCGTCAGCGACGTGGCCTGGAAGGCGTTCTCCGCCGTGATCGCCGCTTGGAGCAGGCTGTCGCGCGTCAGGGCCGGCCCCTGACCGATCTGCGTGAGGAGATCGCCGCAGAACAGCGTGCTTGTCGTCTCCTCGTAGATCACCCCCGATTCCCACGCATGCGGCACATGCGGCGTGTCGATGTAGCGCACGCGCCTTCCGCCGATGTCCATGATTTCGCCATTCGCAAGGGCGCGCGGCGGCCGGTCGGCGAGATCATTGAGCGACACCATGCACGCCGTCTGGCCATGAACCACCTGCGCCCGCGGCGCAGCGGCGAGCCAGAGATTCATCGCGCCGCATTCATCGGCTTCGACATGGCCGAAGGAGATCCAGCGCAGTCGCTCGACCGGCATGATCGCGCCCAGGGCCTTGGACACAAGCGGAAACAGCGCACGCGGGCCGCAATGAAAGAGCAGCGGCTCGTCGGCGTCGATGAGGAACTGGTTGAAGGTGAAACCGGCGGGCGCCGCGATCTCTGGCATATATGTCGACAGACGATAGATGCGCTCGGCGATTTCATCGACCTTCGTTTCCATCTCACCCTCTGACGGCGTTCGGTCGCCGCATGCGTGAATTCGCGCGGCCCTTCATCTGCGCCTAGCCCTTCTCCGCGTCCCATCGATGGCGAAGGTAAAGCAGCAGGAGCAGCCAGAGCGCGATAAAGCCGTCGGAGAAGATCGTCAAAAAATTGTAGGGCGCATAGTCCCCGGCGCGAAGCGTCTGCGCGATGTGGCCGTAAGTCGCCCCGAGCATGAACAACGACCATCCAAGCCCGGTGGCGAGCCAAAAGGCGCCGCGGATCCAAATGCAGAGAAATCCGAGAACGCCCCAGGCGCCGTCGTGAACGCCGACTTCGAACTGGAACGGGCTGCCCGGCGCCCAGCCGATGCTGCGCGCCGTCTGATCGGGGAAGAAGACATGCGGGACGAAGCCGAGCGGCAGGCCGATGACGCCGACGTCGAGAACCAGCGCATACAGCAGCAGCAGGCGAATGACGCGCGCGCGAGTCCTTGGGACTCTGCTGAGCGCCAAATGCGCCAGCGGCAGCAGCACGCTTAAGAATGCGACGATCAGTCCGATCATGTTGAAGCCGCCTGAACAGCGTCTTGCGCCGTAGCGGCGGCGATGCTGCGTTCGCTGGGCTTGAGCGCCTTGATCTGATGTTCTTCACATAGCGCGCTCAATGCGGCGAGACCGCCATAGAGCTTCTCCGTGTCGCCATAACCGATGGCGGCGAATCGATAAATGAGCCGACGCACGAGGCTGGGCTTCAAGAAATAGCCCGAGTGAACGTCGACTTCGCCTTTCACATAAATCCAAAGCAGGCGGAGATGTCCGAGCCAGGACAAGCTCGGCGCCGCGCCGCGCGTGGCGTCCGTCACCACGCCATGACCCTCATCGTCGATGCTGTCGGTGCAATCGAAATAGGTCAGTCTCTGGGCGAATGATTCTTCCGACTGCACGGCGTCGAGTTGGGCGTAAAGCTCATAGAGGGTGCAGGCGCCGACGCGCAAATTGCCGAGCGTGAGCTGTTCGGAAATTCCCCAGCGCGTCAGCACGCCGACATTGCCAAGTCGGTAGCCGAATCTGCGGCTCTTCGTCGGCAGCGAGAAGAAATTCGCCGTCGTCGAAATGTCGCGCAAAACCTCGTCGCCTTCGTTGCAGAAAAGATGCGCCTCCTGAAAGCGGATCAATGACGAGTGCAGCGCGTTGCTTCGGCCGAGCAGCAGCACCTCCGCCGGAATGTCGGGCGAGACCAGCACGAGGCGGCGCAAGAGAAAACTCTTGCCGATCTTCGATCTGACTTCCCGTTGCTGACGCTCGACTTCGCTTCCCAGCAGCGCCGGTCCGTGACGCATGGCGGCGATCGCCTCGGGCGAAAACACGTCGGACAAAATGCGCACGGCGTTGGTGACGACGAAGCCGCCCATGCTGTGTCCGATAAAGGAGAGGTCGACCCGTCCGGCGAGATCGTCGGCGTCGGTTCTGAGGGATCGCCGTTTCGGGTGTTTGGATAATTTATCGTCTATATCCCGAATGAGATTCACGAGGTCGGGCACGCCGTAATTCGTCGCTCGAAACCCGTCACGAAAATAGACGATGAGCCGAAGCAGAAACAGCGTAAGCGGAACGACGGCCATCGCGGCCGTTATGGCGGTTATGGCGACGCGCGCAAACGTCCACCAATCGCAGATCTCAAAATAGAAGTTCACCAGATAAACCGCCGCGAGGGCGGTAAACAGAACGCCGATGAGGAATAGGGGAGCGGCTTGCAAACCGCTCCGCCAGGGCGTTCCCATCGCTTCAGACGGCCAACGGTAGCCGACGCAAACAAGGCCCCGCCCTTGAAGCTCGGCGTCCTCGCTCACCGCAAGGAAGGACTTCTGATAGGTGTCAAGAACGCGGTCGCGCGGCGTATTGAAGCCATGCACGGTGATCAAAAGCTTGGGATTTTCCCGGTCGGCCAATGTTTCGACGATATGATCGATCGTTGAAGGCTTGCAGTATTCTGGGGTCGAGGGGACGCTTTCCTTATCGTCGATATTTTCGGGAGCTGTGCTTTCGACAAAGAACGCAGGCGCAAAAGCTTTTCCCGCTCCGGTCGCGACCTCGACCTCGTACACCGCCAATTCTTGAATCTGCGCCATGGATTGGCTCCAATTTTTCGGTTGAGCAAAAATCCTTAAGTGAGTATTTAGCCGGTCCGAGCATGCCTCAGCGCCGCCTGTGCGACAAGCCGAAGCGCTGTCTGCCTTTTTGTGAACTCCCTATGTCGGCCAGGCGAGGGCGCTTGCGCCGCGCCGGCCCACAGTGTCGCGAATCGCGCTAATATCGCCCATGGCTTCAAAACCCGATCTGTTCAGCGGCGCGCCGCGCAAGGCGCCTGCGTCGAAACCCGCCCCGAAGCGCGGGCCGGCGGAATATTCCGCCGCCTCGATCGAAGTGCTGGAGGGGCTCGAGCCCGTCCGCCGGCGCCCCGGCATGTATATCGGCGGCACCGACGAGGCGGCGATGCATCACCTCTTCGCCGAGGTGCTGGACAACGCCATGGACGAGGCCGTCGCCGGCCATGCGACCTTCATCGAAGTGACGCTGGAAACTGACGGCTGGCTTACCGTCAACGACAACGGCCGCGGCATTCCCGTCGATCCGCATCCGAAATTTCCCAAGAAATCGGCGCTGGAGGTGGTGATGACCACGCTCCACGCGGGCGGCAAGTTCGATTCAGGCGCCTATCAGACCTCCGGCGGCCTGCACGGCGTCGGCGTCTCGGTCGTCAATGCGCTGTCCGAAAAGCTCGACGTCGAGGTGGCGATCGCCGGCCAGCTTTACGGCCAGGAGTTTTCGCGCGGCCTGCCGCTCGGCAAGCTCAAGACGCTCGGCCGCGTCAACAACCGGCGCGGCACCAAGGTGCGCTTCAAGCCCGACGCCCAGATTTTCGGCGCCGGCGCGCATTGGAAGCCGGCGCGGCTCTTCCGCATGTCGCGGTCCAAGGCCTATCTCTTCGGCGGCGTCGAAATTCGCTGGCGCTGCGATCCTTCGCTGATCGACCCCGGCGCGGACACGCCGACGGAGGCGGTGCTGCGCTTTCCCGGCGGCCTGAAGGATTATCTGGCGCGCGAAATCCATGGGAAGGAACTTGTCGCCGATCAGCCCTTCGTCGGCAAGATCACGCGCGAAGGCGGCCATGGCTCGCTGGAATGGGCGGTCTCCTGGCTCGCCGAGGATGACGGCTTCGTCCATTCCTATTGCAACACCATTCCGACGCCGGACGGCGGGACGCATGAAGCGGGTTTTCGCGCCGCGCTCCTGAAGGCGCTCAAGGATCACGCCGAGCGGGTCGGACAGGCGAAGCGCGCCAAGGACATCGGCGCCGACGATCTCATGGGCCAGTCGGCCGCGATGATCTCGGTCTTCATTCGCGAGCCGGAGTTTCAGGGCCAGAACAAAAGCCGGCTGATGAGCGCCGAGGCGGCGCGCATCGTCGAAAGCGCGGTGCGCGACGCCTTCGACCATTGGCTCGCCGGCGCCCCCTCGCAGGCCAATAAGCTCCTGGATTTCGCCGTGGAGCGCGCCGAGGAGCGCCTGCGCCGGCGCGCCGAGAAGGACATCGCCCGCAAGACCGCGACCCGCAAGCTGCGGCTGCCCGGCAAGCTCGTCGACTGCACGAATAATTCGGCGCAGGGCTCGGAACTGTTCATCGTCGAAGGCGATTCCGCCGGCGGTTCGGCGAAGGAGGCGCGCAACCGCACGACGCAGGCCATTTTGCCGTTGCGCGGCAAGATTTTGAACGTCGCCTCGGCGACGAAGGACAAGCTCCTCGCCAATCAGCAGCTCGCCGATCTGACCCAGGCGCTCGGCTGCGGACTGGGCGCGCATTACCGCGACGAGGATCTGCGCTACGAGAAGGTCATCGTGATGACCGACGCCGACGTCGACGGCGCGCATATCGCCTCGCTGCTCATCACCTTCTTCTATCGGCAGATGCCGCGCCTCATCGAGAACGGCCATCTCTATCTGGCGCAGCCGCCGCTCTATAAGCTCACGCAAGGCGCGAAGACCGTCTATGCGCGCGACAATGAACATCGCGAGGAATTGATCGCCAAGGAGCTGACCGGCAAGGGAAAAATCGAGACCGGCCGCTTCAAGGGGCTGGGCGAGATGAGCGCGGCTCAGCTCAAGGAAACGACGATGGATCCGAGCAAGCGCACGCTGCTCAAAGTCGTCGTCGAGCCGGAAGATCGCGAGGAGACTGCGGACTGCGTCGAGCGGCTGATGGGCAACAGGCCGGAAGCGCGCTTCGCCTTCATTCAGGAGCGCGCCGCTTTCGCGACGGAACTCGTGGATATCTAGTCCAAGGCGATCGAACGCCGAAACATACGCGAAAGCGGGTTTGCTCATACTTCGAGGCGGCGTATGAGGCCGCCTCAGGGAGAGGAAACCCTTCGCCAAGCCTCTCGCGCGCGGACGCATCTGGGAGTATGCTGGTGTCCTCCCAACAGACAGGCGCCGCGTGACAGACACGGAAATTCGCCCAACGACGACCGAGGATGCGCGCTCCGCGCGGTCCTTCTGCGACGAGCAGGCCTTCGCCCTGGAGCGGATGCAGCTCGCGCTCGACGCCGGGCGCACCGGCATCTGGGATTGGAACCTCCTGACCGGCGAAGTGCATATCGACGAGCGCGTGCGCCGCTTATGGGGCCTTCCCGAGGGCGTTCCGGCAAGCTTTGAAATCTTCCGCAGCGCGCTGCATCCGCAGGACAAGAAGCGTACGAAAGAGGCTGTCGGCGTCGCGCTCGATCCCACCCACGAGGGCGACTACGAGATCGAATATCGCGTGATCGGTCAGACCGACCGCATTGAGCGCTGGGTCTCGGTGCGCGGCCGCACTTTTTTCGACGAAGGCCGCGCGGTCCGCATTCTCGGCACCGCGCGCGACATCACGCCGCGCAAGCAGCGCGAGCAGCATGTGCGCGTGCTCCTGCGCGAACTCGTGCATCGCTCGAAGAACCTGCTCGCCGTGGTGCAGGCGATGTCGCGGCAGACGGCCGCCGGTTCGCCCTCGGTCGAAGATTTTCAGCGCAAATTCGGCGCCCGCCTGCAGGCGCTGTCGATGGCGCATGATCTGCTCGTGTCGCAGGATTGGCGCGGCGCCTCGATGCGCGAATTGGTGCGCGCTCAACTCGCCTATTGCATGGACGTGCCGCAGGGCGACGTGACGTCCCGCGCGACGATCGATGGCCCGAAAATCATGCTGAAGCCGGAGGCGGCGCAGAACATCGGCCTCGCGCTGCATGAACTCGCCACGAACGCGCTAAGCTTTGGCGGCCTGTCGCGGCCGGACGGCGCCGTCTCGCTGACATGGCGGTTCGAGGACGGTCGGCTCAATATTGAATGGCGCGAGAGCGGCGGCCCCGCGGTGGCGATGCCGCCGCGCGAAGGCTTCGGCCATAAGGTCATCAAGCGACTTGTCGCGCAGGCGCTGGATGGGACGGCGACGCTCAACTTTCCGCCCGACGGATTGATCTGGACTCTGTCAATACCGGCGAGCTACGCGACCGTCAGGGACGTGCAGGCGTAGCGCCCTGCTGCGCGCAAAAGGCTTTGTAGTCTTCGGCGTTCTGACGCGCATAGAGCATCGCGAAGGACGCGAGCGCGTCGTCGAACGCCTCGCTTTTCCCCATGTATCCCGAAAGAGTCGCCGCATCGGTGGAACGCGCATGCGCGCGCGCCAAGGCGCGTCCGCACAATTTGGCGTAATCCAGCAGGTCGTGGCGTTGCATCAGTTCGGTAAGATCGCCGAGACGGCGCGTCTTCAGCTGACGCATGTAGAATTCTCGCTGCGAAGCAGGGTCGCGCGTCGGGCCGAGAAAAACGTCGGTCGCCGCCTGCATCATGCGTTGGCCTCTGACGACGCGCTCGCCCTGAACGCCAGGCCAGACGCCAAGGCCAAAGCGCTCAAGCACGGACCGCTTTGCTTCTTTCACCTGGATGTACAAGGGCTCGTCGTCCGGGCTCATAAACAGCGCGATCGTGCAATAGGTTCCGAGGCTGCCGACGCCGACGGCTTTGAAAGCGATGTCGCACAGACGGTAGCGGCCCAATAAAGCGGCGACGTGCGGCGGCAAATTCGCGAATGCGGCGGCGATGAGCCCGTTGACATCGAATTGGTTGGCGACGCCTTCGTCGAAGTGAAAGAGCCGCGGCGGCCGATCCTCGATTCGCAAGGCGCCGTTTGCTCCCTTCGCAATCTTCGGAAAGTCGTCGGCGTGGTCGTCTTCGTCCCCACGCGCCGACTGAGCGGCGCGTGCAACGGCGGAAAGAACTCGGTTACGGAGCTCCGCGAGGACGTCGCGTAGCGGCACGCGCGTGTTCCAGGCCTGGAGCGGCGACACGGCGGCGAGTTCCGTCACGGCCCTGCGATAGGCATTAAGAGCGGCCCGCGCCATTGATCTTGAGTCGCGCTCGCTCTTACCTGCGCAAAGCGCCGCGACGACGACGCTTGTCGCGAAGCGGCGCAGATCGACCGTGACGTCCGCATCGGGCAGCGTCTCGTCGAAATCATTCAGATCGAAGAGCGGATGTCCTTCCGGCGAAACGAAGGCGCCGAAATTCATGAGATGACAGTCGCCGCAGACCTGCGCGCGAATTCCTGGGGCCGGCTGCGCAGAAAGATCGGCGGCCATGACATCGGCGGCGCCGCGTAGAAAAGCATGCGGCGATTTGGCCATCGACTCGCGGCGAAGCGGAAGCAGGGATTGAATGCGGTCGCGCTCGGTCTCGGCGATGATCGCCGCCGCATTCCGGTTGGGGGCGGGCGTAAAGTCCCCCAGCGACTCGCGGGGGACGATCTTGCGCAGGGTCTTGCCTGCCGCGTAGCGCGCGCGACGGTTGGAGCTTTCTGTATGCGCAGCGCCTTCAATGATCATGATCAGGAAGTCCTTCAGCTCATGACAACGCACAAAAAATTCCGGTCAGCCGGCTGTCGCGCTCATCCCAGCAGATCGATCAGCGGACCGATCAGCGGCGCGTCGGCGGGCGGCATCGGATAGTTGCGCAGATCGCGCGCCCGCGCCCATTTCACCGCCTGGCCTTCCATCGGCGAAATAAAGCCCTCCCACTTACGGCAGACGTAAAGCGGCATCAGAAGATGGAAGTCGTCATAGGCGTGGCTCGCGAAGGTCAACGGCGCGAGGCAGGGCGCGCAGACCCGCACGCCAAGCTCCTCTTCGAGTTCGCGCGCGAGAGCGTCTTCCGGCCGTTCGCCGGGATGTAGCTTGCCGCCGGGAAACTCCCATAGACCGGCGAGCTGCTTGCCCTCGGGACGCTGCGCGATCAGCACGCGATTGTCGGCGTCGACGAGCGCCGCCGCCACGACGAGCAATAGAGTCACAGGCGCGCTCAATTGCCGGAGAGAACGACTTTCACCGGGCCGTTTTCCTTGCCGGTGAGCGTCACTTCTTCATACATCGCGCCGCCTTCAGGCGCGAGCGCATCCTTCGGCTTCCAGATGAGCTGGGTGGTAAGATAGTAGCGTCCGGGCGCGACATTTTCGAAGGTGAATCGCCCATTCGACTCCGTCGTCGTCGTGCGGGTCAGAGAGGCGTATTGCGTGTCCGGCTCGACCTTCGGAATTGACGCGGCCGGCAGGAATTTCACCGACCCGTAAAAATTCTTGATGCGGGTCTGGGCATAGGTCGTGGCCGGTATCAGCCTCACGGTTTCGCCGGCGGCGTAGCGCACGTTCGATCCCGAACCATCGCGCAGAAAGGCCTGTCCGGCGATGACGCCCCTGCCGGGCGCCCTGATGTAATTCGCCTGCGAGGGATCGAAGCCAACGCTTGGCGACGGACCACGCGCGGCGTTGCAGGCTGAGAGCAGTACGAGCGGCGCGGCGAAGAGAAGCTTGACGCAACGCATGACAATAACGCTCCACCAGAACGCAGGTCGCACACTTTGACCGGCGCCGACGCCCACCCCCCGCGGATCAGACCGGCGAGGCGGCTTCGGCGACGATCAGGCAATCTAGCACGTCATGCATCGTTCTGACGACTGCGACGGCGGTCAGCTCCGGTAGTCGCCGTTGATCGCGACGTATTCCTTGGTGAGATCGCAGGTCCACACGGTCGCCGCGCCTTTGCCCAGTCCAAGATCGACGTTGATGACGATGTCGTCGCGCTTCATGAGCTGCGACACTTCCGCTTCGTCATAGTCGGGGTCGCGCAGACCCTTGTGGGCGACGCGCACGCCGCCGAACCAGATCGCCAGCCTGTCGCGGTCGGCGCGCTCGCCGGCCTTGCCGACCGCCATGACGATACGGCCCCAATTGGCGTCTTCGCCAGCGATCGCCGTCTTCACGAGCGGCGAATTGGCGATGGAGAAGGCGACGCGCTTCGCCGCCTTGGCGCTGTCGGCGCCCGTCACCGTCACCTCGACGAATTTGCGCGCGCCTTCGCCGTCCTTCACCACTTGATGGGCGAGATCGAGCAGCACGGCGTCGAGCGCACGCTTGAAGTCGGCGAGCCGCTTGTCGTTCGCCTTTTCGATCTTCGGCGCGCCGCGTTTTTTCGCCGCGCCGGTGGCGAAGAGCAGCAGCGTGTCGGAGGTCGACGTGTCGCCGTCGACGGTGATCGCGTTGAAGCTGCCCTTGACGCCGCTCTCGAGCATCGCCTGCAGCGCCTCGGCGCCGATGACGGCGTCGGTGAAGACGAAGGCGAGCATCGTCGCCATATCGGGCGCGATCATGCCCGCGCCCTTGGCGAAGCCGCTGATCGTCACTTCGACGCCGGCGATCGTCGCCGTGCGGGTCGAGAGCTTCGGATAGGTGTCGGTCGTCATGATGGCGCGCGCGGCGTCCAGCCAGCCGTCGGGCCGCGCCTCTTGCGCGAGCTTCTCAAGCACGCCATCGAATTTATGCGCGTCGAGCGGTTCGCCGATGACCCCCGTGGAGGCCAGAAAAATCTGGCGCTCGGGCGCGCCGGTCGCCACGGCGGCGAGCTTCGCGGAGAATTTGACCGCCTGTGCGCCGGTCTTGCCGGTGAAGGCGTTGGCGTTTCCGGAATTGACCAACAGGGCGCGCGCCTTGCCGCCCTTCAGCTTGTCGCGGCACCAGTCGACCGGGGCAGACGGACATTTGGACCTGGTGAAGACGCCCGCGACGGCGGTTCCCGCATCGACCAACGCCAGCATGACGTCGGTGCGTCCGGCGTAGCGCACGCCCGCGGCGCCGACGCCGAAGCGAACGCCCTCGAGCGGCGGGATTTCGGGCGCGGATTTTGGCGCAAGCGGCGAGACAGGGGCGTCATGAGCCATAGCGGAGCCTTGTCGGTGGAGTGGACCTGCGGCTGGGTTTGCCCGGCGCTACGGCTCCGCGTCAAGGCCGACTTGGGGCGGTCTCGGGCAGATCGCTGTCCCTTGAGGGGAGAGTCGCGCCGTCACCCGCGCGGGCGCCCCGCCCGGAGATGCTTCGCGCTTCAACCCTCCCCCCATCAGGGGGAGGGCGAAGGGCTCGGCGCTCACTTCTTCTTGGGGTCGGCCGGCTTTTGCGTTGGGGCCGCCGGCTTGGCGCCGGGCGAACCCTCCGCCGGCGCGTCGGAACGTTCGATCTTGGCGCCCTCGCGCAATTTCATGACGAGTTCGCTCTGCGCCTTCTGCACGACATAGCGGGCGACCTGATCCTTCACCTCACTGAGCGGCGGAAAAACTTTCGGGCGCTTCTCGTCGAGCTTGATGATGTGCCAGCCGAATTGCGTCTTGATCGGATCGGAGACCTGACCCGGCTCCAATTTCGCCGCCGCGTCGCCGAACTCCGGCACCATGCGATCCTTCGTGAACCAGCCGAGGTCGCCGCCCTTGGCGCCGGGGTCCTTGGAAAGTTCGGTCGCCACCTTGCCGAAATCCTCGCCGGACTTGACGCGCTTCAGCGCGGCTTTCGCCTCTTCTTCGGTCGGCACCAGAATGTGGTGCGCGTGATATTCGGTTTCGGGCTTCTGGTTCTTCGCCGCTTCGTCATAAGTCTGCTTGACGGCTGCTTCAGTCGCCGCATTTTTGGCGACGTCGCCGAGCAGCGTCTCCATCAGCGCCTTGTCGCGCAGATAGGCGAGCTTCTTGGCGAATTCCGGCGTCTCGGCGAGCTTGTCGGCCTGCGCCTTCTGCACGACGAGCTGCTCGTCGATGAGGAAGTCGAGCACATAGGTTTCGCGCGCCTTGCCTTCGAGCTGACGCGGAATGGCGGGGCCAAGATCCTCCATCGCGAGCTTCAGGTCCTCGTCGGTGATCTCGACGCCATTGACCTTGGCGAGGGTTTTCGCGACCGCAGATGTCGCGCCGACGGCGCTCATCGCCAGCAGGGCGGCGAGCGCGGTCGCTCCGAGCGCGGCGCGGGCCAGAGAACGCGCATTCTTGCGGGCGTGAGACATGATGTGCTCCAAAAAGAGGCCAGAACGGCCCTGAACAAAAGCGGCCGTCGCCGCCGGCGGGAAATGCTCCTGCGCGAGGAATCCGGCGTATCTATGCCCGAGGACGCGGTTCTGACAACTCCCGGCTAGGCCGAAACCGGACGTTCGGCCACTTCGCCGACGACGCTCGTGAAAATTTCCCGGGTTCGCTTCTGCGTGTCGGCGAGCAGGGCTTCGAGATTGGAAAGATCGGGCGCGTCGCCGACGCGCAGCAACAGCTCCGTCAATCCGCGCGGCGCATCGGCGGGACGGAAAGCGTCGTCGATGGCGAGCCGCAGCAATTGCGTCAGCCCTTGATAGAGCTTTGAGGCGTCCGTCAGCGCGTCCGCCGCGCCTGCGTCGAGAAATCCGGCGTCTTTCACGCGCTGCAGGGCGACCGTGGCGTTCGTTGAAAAAAGCTCGGGATGCTGCGGGCCATGCAGCAGCATCAAATATTGCGCGATAAACTCGACGTCGATCAATCCGCCGGGGACCTGCTTAACCTCCCAGGGGCTCGTCGCGCCCTTTTCCTTTTCGATCCGCCGCCGCATGGACAAGACGTCGTCCTTGAGTTTTTGGGCGTCGCGAGGATGCGTCAGCGCCGTGCGGATCGCCGCTTCGACCCGAGTCGTGAACGCCTCGGGACCCGCGACGACGCGGGCGCGGGTCAAGGCCATGTGCTCCCATGTCCAGGCTTCATGCGCCTGATAGTCCGAAAAGGCGGCGAGACTGACGGCGAGCGGCCCGCTGTTGCCGGACGGGCGCAAACGAAAATCCACCTCATAGAGCAGGCCTTCGGCCGTGGGAGCCGAAAGGGCGCTGATCAGCCTTTGCGTGAGGCGGCCGTAATATTGCTGCGTTGAAATCGGCCGTCCGCCGCCCCGTGATTCCGCCAGCGGGTCGGCGTCATAGAGCAGCATCAGATCGAGATCGGACGCGGCCGTCATCTCGCAGCCGCCAAGCTTGCCCATGGCGACGATCGCACACGCGCCGCCATCGATCGATCCATGCGTTTTGGCGAATTCCTCGCAGACCCGCGCGAAGAGCCGGGCGATCAACGTTTCGGCGAGCCGGGTATAAGCGAAGCCGGCCTCAGCGACCGACACAGATCCGGTCAGAATGCGCACGCCGAT
The DNA here is from genome assembly GCF_000304315.1 of Methylocystis sp. SC2. Taxonomy (NCBI): domain Bacteria; kingdom Pseudomonadati; phylum Pseudomonadota; class Alphaproteobacteria; order Hyphomicrobiales; family Methylocystaceae; genus Methylocystis; species Methylocystis hydrogenophila. The sequence goes on from NC_018485.1 coordinate 3,013,192, forward strand.
GAGGAATTTCTGCTCCTGTCCGAAGATGCGGGCGCGGTCGAGCGCGTCTTCATAGGACCACGCCTCGGCGAATTGCGCGGCAAGGCGCTGCTCCAGCTCGCTTTGCGTCGGCACCGTCTCGAAAAACGCCGGCTCCATCAGCGCATCGAGCACGCGCGGGCGCCGGGAGATCGTTTCGGCGAGCTTGGGCGCCGCGCCCGTAATCGCGGCGAGGAGTTTGAGAAGCCGCGGCTGCGAGACGAGCAGGGAAAAGAGCTGCACCCCCGCCGGCAGTTTCGAGATGAGCCTGTCGAAAGCCAGAAAGGCGGCGTCGGCGTTCTCCGTCGCGGCGATGGCTTCGAGCAGGATGGGCGTCAGCTCCGTCAGCCGCTCGCGCGCGACGGTCGAACGCGTCGCGGCGTAGCGGCCGAAATGCCAGCCGCGGATGGTCGCCGTCACCGTCCTGGGGTTGGCGAAGCCCATATTGGCGAGGGTCTCGATCGTGCCCGGATCGTCGTCGTCGCCGGTGAAGACGAGATTGCCGGCCGAGGACGTCAGCTGCGGCGCGCTTTCGAAGAGCTTCGCATAATGGCTCTGCACCAGTTCGAGCCGCTTCAGCAGCGCTTCGGCGAAATCGGCGTAGCCTGAAAACCCCATCATGCGGCCGATGACGGCGACGCCCTCTTCAGTCTCGGGCAGCGTGTGTTTCTGCTCGTCGGCGACCATCTGGATGCGATGCTCGACGTCGCGCAAAAAGAGATAGGCTTCGCGCAGATCGTCGCGCGCCTCGCGCGCCACCCAGCCGCTCTCGACGAGCTGATCGAGCATCGCCAGCGTCGAGCGCCCGCGCAGGCGCCGATCGCGCCCGCCGGTGATGAGCTGCTGCGTCTGCACGAAGAATTCGATCTCGCGAATGCCGCCGCGGCCCAGTTTGATGTTGTGGCCGGCGACGGCGATCGCGCCATGTCCCTTATGCGCGTGGATCTGCCGCTTGATCGAATGCACGTCGGCGATCGCGGCGAAGTCGAAATATTTGCGCCAGACGAAGGGCGCGAGCTCCTGCAGGAATTGCTCGCCGGCGAAAATGTCGCCCGCGACCGGCCGCGCCTTGATATAGGCGGCGCGCTCCCAGTTCTGACCCATGCTTTCGTAATAGCTCAGCGCCGCTTCGAGCGGGATGGCGATCGGCGTCGCGCCCGGATCGGGACGCAGCCGCAGATCGGCGCGAAACACATAGCCGTCGGCGGTGCGCTCGCTCATGATCTTGACGATCCGCTTCGTCAGTCTGACGAATAAATCCACATCCTCCGACGGTTCGGCGAGGCGCACGCGCGAACGGTCGAAGAAGACGATGAGGTCGATGTCGGAGGAGTAGTTCAGCTCAAAGGCGCCGCCCTTGCCCATGCCCAGAAAAATCCATCCGGATCCGCGTTCCGGATCGCGCTGATCGGCGAGTTCGATCTTGCCGGCGAGCGCGGCGGCGCGCAGCGTGAAGCGAATGGCGGCGGAAAGCGTGGCGTCGGCGATCCGCGTCAGCGCCCGCGTCGCCTCCGGCATGTCCCAGACTTTGGCGAGATCGGCGAGCGCGATGACGAGCGCGGCGTCCTGCTTCGCGAGCCGCAGCAGGCGCATCAGCTCGGCTTCGTCTTGGGTTTCGATGTTTCGCGCGTCTTCGATCAGCGCCTCGACGCGCTGCGCGGGATCGCTGATGAGGATGCGGGCGAGCCGCGCCGGATCGCGGGCGGAAAGGTCGGTCAGATAGGGCGACGCGCCAAACACGCCGAGAAGCAGGTCTTGCGCCTTCGGCCGCTCCCCCAGCAGCCCCGCAAGCGCGCCATTGGCGGCGCCGTCCCTCTCCAACACGCGCGCCAGCGCCGCTTCGGCCTTCTCGACGTCGAGAGGCGCGATGAAGACCTTGGCGCGGTCGAGAAGGGCGTTGGCGTCCGAGGTCAAATTGATTTGCCTTTCAGGGCGTCGAGAGCGGTTTTGCGCCGGGATATAAATCCGGCTATGCGGTAAATCAGCTTTGAGAGTCGACAGGCGATCGTCAACGGAAAAAGCAGCCGGACCCTCGTCCTTCGAGACGGCTCCTGCGGAGCCTCATCAGGAGGAGGCTCCTTGGTTCCGCAGAAGGAACAGGCTTCACGGCGTCATTGTGGTCTCGACGCTGAGTGAAGCAGCGCCCAACAAGCTCCCTCATTCTGAGGAGCGTGCGGAGCGCGCGTCTCGACGGACGAACGAGCTGGGCGCCAATGATGAGAAGGATTTCATGTCGCAAGAGGATGTCGCACAGTTGCTCGCCCGCATCGCCGGGGCGCTGGAGCGTCTGGCGCCGCCGCCGCCCTCCGCGCCGGATTTCGCCGCCGCCGAGGCCTTCGTCTGGCGCGCGGCGGGAGGGGCGTTCCATCCCGTCCGCCGGATCAACCGCGTCGACCTGGCGCTGCTCAAGGGCGTCGACCGTCAGCGCGACATGCTTTTCGCCAACACCAGCCGCTTCGCGCAGGGGCTTCCCGCCAACAACGCGCTGATGTGGGGCGCGCGCGGCATGGGCAAATCCTCGCTGGTGAAGTCGATTCACGGGGCGCTGGCCGAGACGGGGCTGAAACTCATCGAAATCCATCGCGAGGATATTGAAGCGCTGCCCGCGCTGCTCGGCGCGCTGGCGCAGGCGCCCTTCCGCTTCATCGTCTTTTGCGACGACCTTTCATTCGACGGCGCGGAGACGAGCTACAAGGCGCTCAAGACCGCGCTCGAAGGCGGCGTCGAAGGGCGGCCGGAGAATGTGCTGTTTTACGCCACGTCGAATCGCCGCCATCTGTTGCCGCGCGACATGATGGAAAACGAAAGCGCCACCGCAATCCATCCCGGCGAGGTGATCGAGGAGAAGATTTCGCTCTCGGATCGCTTCGGACTTTGGATCGGCTTTCACAATTGCAGCCAGGACGACTATCTGGCGATGGTCTTCGGCTACGCCGACCGCTTTGGCCTCGGCGCGCCCGAAGCGACGATCCGCGCCGAGGCGCTGGAGTGGTCGATCACCCGCGGCGGCCGTTCCGGCCGTGTCGCCTGGCAGTTCGTGCAGGATCTCGCCGGACGCTTGGGGAAAGAATTGTTCTAAGATCGTCCGGCGTTTACGCGGTCACGCCGGACGTCGCCCCGGTTTTATTATCGCCCTCGCTAGCTTTCGTTCCGCATTAGCCTTAGCCTGAGCTGGGGTGAAAAGGGGGCAGCATGAGCTTCAAACGTACTGCGCTTATCTCGACCACGATGTTTCTGTCGCTGGTTTCTCTTTCGGAAAGCGCCTTTGCTTTCTGCGGCGTCTTGCAGGCGTCGGCCAGCGGCTATTCCAGGGAGGACGCGCTTTCGAAGGCCAACAACAAGGGACTGGTCGAGGTTCGAAGGCTTGAGGCGAATTATGGACGCGGCGCCGTTCATTACCAGCCCGCGGTGTCTTCCTGCCGGGAAGGCGGGAGGGTGAGTTGCTTCATTTCCCAAAAATTCTGCGTCGACAGCGGCCAGCGACAGCGGCCGGGTCGCGGCGAGGAAGGCCATTCGATGCATGGCTGCCCGCCGGGCACGCGGCCCATTCCGGAAACCGACAATTGCGTTCCGGTGCGCAAACGAACGAGCGAATTTGAAAGCCAGCCATGGAAAAAGCCGGGTTGCCGGACCTGGAAGCAGAGCTGCGACAGGGGCGACGCCCGGGCCTGCGGAAGATATGAGTCGACCTGCCAGGTCAATTGACGCGAGAACATTGCGAGACGCCTGCGCGGCAGGCGTCTCGGATCGCCTCTGGCGGATTAATAGGGACGCTCCGGCGTGCATTCCGCGCTCGTGCATCGCGGTTTGTAGGCATAGGGGATCATGGCGGCGACAAGCAGCAAGCCGCCCATAATGATGATCGCCATTCTGTAATTCATCGCGGTTCCTCTCCGACAGCGTCCGGCCCTTCGGCGTGATTCGAAGAAATCCCACGTCGCCCGCGGGGCGTCTGTGACTTTGTCCTCATCGCCGCATGGGCTGCCGGGATCAAAAGATCAGATCGTCTTGGCTTTGAACCGGCAGAGATCGGCGATCAGGCAGCGCGGGCATTCCGGCCTGCGCGCCTTGCACACATAGCGTCCGTGCAGAATGAGCCAGTGATGCGCGTGCAGAAGATATTTGTCTGGCACGATGCGCTCCAGTCCCGCTTCGACCTCTTCGGGCGTCTTGCCGCTTGCGAGCGGCAGCCGGTTGGAGACGCGAAAAATATGCGTGTCGACCGCGATCACCGGCTCGCCGAAGGCGACATTGAGCACGACATTCGCGGTCTTGCGGCCGACCCCGGGGAGCGCCGACAGTTCCTCGCGCGTGCGCGGCACGTCTCCGCCATGCCGTTCAATCAGCAATCGCGACAGGGCGACGATATTTTTCGCCTTGGCGCGGTAGAGGCCAATCGTTTTGATCAGCTCGCGCACGCGCTCTTCGCCGAGCGCCGCCATCTTGGCGGGCGTGTCGGCCTGCGCGAAGAGCGCCGGAGTCGCCTTGTTGACCCCGGCGTCGGTCGCTTGCGCGGACAGCACGACGGCGACGAGCAGCGTGAAGGGGTTTTTGTAACCGAGTTCGGTCTTGGGTTCCGGATTCGCGGCCGCAAGACGCGCAAAAATCTCTGCGATGCGCGCAGCTTCGGCGGCCGCCGGCCGCCGCCCGGCGCGCGGTTTTTTAGCGACGCGCGCGCGCTGACTGATTGTTTCCGCCATGGGCGCGTTATAACTTTTAGAATCTGAGGGACAAAGCCGGCAGGAGAAATGTCCGACCCCTTCGAGCGGAAAATTTACGAAGCGCGGCTGACGCCGCATCGGTCGATGACGCCGCACGCCTTCTATCTTTTCATTTTGATCTTCTGTTTCGGACAGCTGCTGTTCGCGCTGCCGTTCTTCTTCATGGGCGCCTGGCCCGTCGCCGGCTTCATGGGCCTCGATGCGGTCGGACTCTATCTCGCCTTCCGCGTCAGCTTCCGCGCCGCCCGCAGTCATGAGACGCTCGACCTCACGCCGCTGGAGCTCGTTTTCGCGCAGATCGGCGCGCGCGGACAACGAAAGGAATGGCGCTTCAACCCTTCCTGGGTGCGGCTTGAACAAACGATCCACGAAGAATTCGGGACCGAGCGGGTGGCCCTGATCTCGCGCGGCGAATGCATCGAGATCGGCGCCTTTTTGGGGCCGGATCAGAAAGCGGAGCTGGCGCGCGAACTCAACCGCGCGCTCATCGACGCGCGCATGGGCGCGCGTTTCGGCTAGAACGCGCTGCATCCCGCCCCAAGCGGCAAGATCTAGCGTCGCTGGCTCAGCATCGCGTCGGCTTCCCGCATCAGCCGCGCCTCGTGCCGCTTATAGTAGCGCCAAAGCACAAACAGGCCGACGGCGAGCCCGCCGGCGAGGGCCATTGCGATGGGACCCTCGATTTTTTCGAAGCCGGCCGTGAGGTAATAAGCGCCAAAGCCGAATACGCAGGCCCAAACGATTCCGCCCGACGCGTTATAGATGAAGAAGCGGCCTGGCGGCAGATGGTTTGCGCCGGCGAGCGAGGCCGCGAGAATGCGCAGCAATGCGATGAAGCGGCCGAAAAAGACGATTGCGCCGCCCCAACGATAGAAGAGATATTGGCCCAGGCGCAGCTTTTCCGGCCCGAGCCCGACATGATGGCCGTAGCGTTCGAGAAGCTTCGTTCCATACTCCCGCCCCAGCCAATAGCCGAGATTGTCGCCGACGATCGCGCCGGCGGCCGCCGCCACGACAATATTCTCGATGGCGATCGCTCCGGAGAGCCGCGCGTAAATCGCCGCGCCGACGAGCATGGTTTCTCCGGGCAGCGGAATGCCGGCGCTTTCCAGCGCCACGACGAGAAAGATCGCCCAGTAGCCATAGGTCGAGAGGATGGCGGCGATCTGCGCCTGATCGAGAAAATGCGTCATCCATGGCCCGGAAAGTATCCGCTTCCGCGACTCTCATGTAGGCCAAAACGCGCGAATGGCGACGTCGCCGAAACGAGGCCGCCATTCAAAAACGTCGATCAGACAGGATCAGTGATATTGCAGCGCAGTCTCTCGCGCGGCGCTGAAGGCGTAGGGCGGGGTCGCCGCCATAGCCTCGCTGTCCAAGAAGAAGGGGTCGCGCTCCAGCGTCACTTGGAGGACCTCCCGCAATCCTCTGAGCAGAGGCTGGTCGTCGCGCACAACCTTCACGCGAAGCGCCTCTTGCGCGGCTTCATCCGACCGGCTCGCGAAATCGCGCACCGCCATCGCGACGAATTTGCCAACGCTGACGCCTTTCTCTTCCGCCGCCGCGCGAACGCGCTCAGCGAAGCCGCCGCCAATGCAGGCCAAGGCGGCATGCGCAACCTTGTCGTTCGAGCAGGAATTGATCAGATCCACGATGACCATGACGACCTCCGCCCTTGAACGTTCCATGTTTCGGAACCCTTTGTTGGCCGCGGTGATCTTTATCCCGCGACATCAGTTTTCCTGGCGCCATGAGAGGCGCCGGTTTCCGCCAAACTATCCAGTCAAGCTGAACGTTATCTGTATAATTGCTGAAAAAATTCCGCATCCGACGAGCGGATGGGATATCTCAAGCCCGGCGAACAAGGCTGTCGGCGCCAGAGCCGAGAGACGTTCGCTCCCCATGCCGTGCGCTGCTGCCTTCTAACTGAAAGCCGTGACAGCTTCGCGACGAAGTTCGCCAGCATTTCAACAACATAGTGAACAGGCCGAGCTGAGGCCACAGCACGACTCCTGACTCAACTCATGGCTAGAGCAATGGTTCCGAGCAGCCAAAAAATTCGTAGCTGCGGCGCAATAGATCGCGCCGCGCCGCGGAAATCCTCACCAGGCGCCGATGTTGGGCGCCGAAGCCCAGGGTTCCATCGGCGGCAGCGGCGCGCCTTTTTGCAACAACTCGATGGAGATCAAATCCGGCGTTCGCACGAAGGCCATATGGCCGTCGCGCGGCGGCCGATTGATCGTCACGCCCGCCGCCTGCAGCCGCGCGCAGGCCTCGTAAATATTCTCGACGGCGAAGGCGATGTGGCCGAAATTGCGCCCGCCGGCATATGCGTCTTCGTCCCAATTATGGGTGAGTTCGATCATCGGCGCGCCGGTTTCCTTGGCTTGCGCGGCGTCCTCGGGCGCGGCGAGATAGACGAGCGTATAGCGCGCCTTTTCGTTCTGAGTGCGGCGCACCTCCTGTAGCCCAAGCGCGCCGCAAAAAAACGCCAGCGCGCGGTCGAGGTCGCCGACTCGGATCATGGTGTGCAGAAATTTCATATGCGGCTCCTATCTGATGCGTCCGCCATAATAGCGTTCCACGGCGCGGATTTGCGCCCGCGCCGGGCGCCTGCTAGAGCGCTGGCGCTCCCAAACGTAGGTGCCTAGCGACGTGACCGAGACGAAGGCTGTTCCTCGAGCGGCGCCGAGCGTCAAGCTGGCGGCCGCCAAGGCGTCGATCGCCGCCAGCGCTCTGCTCGCGGCGGCGAAGCTTGCGGCCGGCCTGTGGTCCGGATCGCTCGCGCTGCTGTCCGAGTCCGGGCACGCCTTCGTGGACACCGGCGCGACAGTGCTGACCTTCTTCGCGGTGCGCGAAGCAGAAAAACCTGCGGACGAGGAACATCACTATGGCCATGGCAAATATGAGGCGCTGGCCGCGCTGATCCAAACCGGCTTCCTCTTCGGCCTCGCCTTGTTCATCGTCGGCGAAGCCTGGAGGCGGTTGCAGGAAACAGATGTCGTGATCGACGCCGGCTGGCCGATCTATGGCGTTCTGGTCGTCTCGATCGTCGTCGATTTCGTGCGCTCGCGGCAGCTGCGGCGGATCGCAAAGGAAGAGGGCAGCGACGCGCTGGCCGCTGACGCGCTGCATTTTTCGAGCGATCTGGTGTCATCGGCGCTGGTGCTGCTCGGTCTCATTGCGGCGCATTATGGGTTCGAGCGCGGCGACGCGCTCGCCGCCTTGGGCGTCGCCGCTTTTATCGCCGTCGCGGGATTTCGGCTGGGCCGTCGCACGATCGACACGCTGCTCGACGCCGCGCCGCGGGAAATGGCGCCGCATCTCGAGAGGGCGATCATCGACGTGCCGGGCGTCATCGCGATCGATTCGCTGCGCTTGCGCACGATCGGCCCTGACATCGTCGGCGAAGCGACGATTGGCGTTTCGCGCGGCTTGCGCGTCGAGCAGGCGGCGCGCATCAAATCGGCCGTCGCCGAAGCGATCGCCACAGTCACGCCGCGCGCCCGGGTCACGCTGTCGATCGAGCCGCGGGCGCTTGACGACGAAACGATCGCGGAACGCATCCTGCTGGTCGGCGCGCGTCGCCACATTCACGCTCATCATGTCATCGCCCAGCAAATCCAGGGCAGGCTATCGATCGGCGTCGACGTCGAGCTCGATGGCGCCATGCCGCTCGGCCGGGCGCACGCGATCGCCGCCGACTTCGAGAGCGCGCTGCGCGACGAATTCGGCGCCGACGCCGAAGTCGACACGCATATCGAGCCGCTGGAGATGCAACTGCTCGCGGCGCAGGTCGCCGATCGCGGTCCTGCCGGCGCGATTGAAGCGGCGCTCGCGCGGGTCGCCGCTCAGACCCGACCGCCGGCGCAAGTGTGGGACGTGCGAGTCCGCGAAACGGCCGGAGGCTTCGTCGTCAACTTCCGCTGCCGTCTCGACGCGGCCGTGTCCGTGCAAAGCGCCCATGACGCGCTTGACGAGATCGAGCGCCGCACGCGCGAGGAATTTCCAGCGATTCTGCGCATCGTCGGCCGCGCCGAGCCGGGCGATCGCTCGGCCGCCGCATAGCCAAGGATGCGCGCTTCGTCTATGAGAGACGCCATGACGCAGGAGCCGGACGCCGCCGCAGACATCGCCTCGATGCCTTTCGAACAGGCGATGCAGGAGCTGGAACGCATTGTCGGCGATCTGGAGAAGGGCGCCGTCTCGCTCGACGAGTCGGTGAAGCTCTATGCGCGCGGCAAGGCGCTGCAGGCGCGCTGCGAAGCGCTTCTCGCCGAGGCCGAAGCCCGCATCGAGAAAATCACGCTCGGCGAGAACGGCCAGCCGACAGGAGTCGCGCCTTTCGACGTCCAGTGATATGTTCTTGCCGCAATTTTCATTACGATAAGGAATATTGCCATGCCCAAGAAGCTGGTCATTTTTTGTGACGGCACGTGGAACGAGTTGATCGAGCGCGGCACTAACGTTCTACGGACTTTACAGGCGTTCGAGAGCGCTGACAGCGACGGCAACCCGCAGCTCGTGCACTATATTGCAGGCGTTGGAACGCGACGCGGCGAGAAATTCAAGGGGGGAACTTTCGGGTACGGCATTTCGAACAACATCAAGGATGCCTATTCCTTCCTTGTGAGCAATTACGACGAGAACGATGAAATTTATTTATTCGGGTTTAGCCGGGGCGCTTACACCGCGCGAAGCATAGCGGGTTTGGTTCATAACCTTGGAATTCTCAAGCGATGCAATATGCCTCGGGTTTCGATCGCCTACGATCATTACAAGGACAGGAAGTCAGAGGGCTGGAAACCAAAGGGCGCCGACGCGATAAAGTTTAGAGCTGAACACTGCCATCCTTGGCCCGTCAGAATCCGGTTTCTTGGCGTATGGGACACGGTTGGCGCGTTGGGCGCGCCCTATGGTGAATTCTTAGGCTACTTGGTTGATAAGCTGTTTGGGTGCAGTTTCCATGACGTGGAGTTAAGCGAGAGTGTTGAAAGCGCGTATCACGCTCTGGCCGCGGACGAGCGTCGCTGGCCTTTTCGACCGGCGCCGGTCAAGTTGACCGACTACCATCTGCAGCGGAACGAGCGCAATATATCCGAGCATGGATTTCCGCTTTACAAACAAAAGTGGTTTCCAGGCGTGCATTCCAATGTCGGCGGCGGCTACTCTCGATATGGATTATCCGACGGCGCGCTGGAATGGATGGCGGAATGCGCGCGAAGGAACGAGCTTAACATCGCGCCGCTGGCCACAGCGAGATTTTCCGCGGATCGCACCTTCAAAAAAGATTATTCGCAGCCCATCGAAAGGAGCCAAAAGCTCTATTATCAATTACTGACGGCGGCGTTTGTCAAAGCGCCTTCGCTATTTGGAATCAGGTCCGTCTACCCGCGCTGCGATCACCCACTCGTTGAGCACGTTACCTGGTCCGGCGAATATATTCGGCCGATTGGCCCCGACGAAGACATCGAAGCCGTGCAAGAGAAGCGGAAAATCGATCCAGCATACGACAAGATGTGGCGTGATCTTGAGGCCGCTCGGAATCGCCGTCCTCTGATAAGCACGGCAGTTCAATCCAATTGTTCCTCCTCCGCCGCCTCTCGCGACAATCTGTGAACGCGGGCCATAAACGCGATAGCGATGAGCACAGCGATCGGCATCGCGAGGGCGGCGACGAGATCGGCGGAAACCTGCGGCGGAAGGGCGCCCGCGGCCTTGAGCCCCTTGGCGATAAAGCTGAAGAGTCCGGTGAGAAAATAGGCGAGCCCGGCGATCGTGATTCCCTGCACGATGCGGTTGAGCCGCATCTGCAAACGCGTGCGGCGATTCATCTCTTCAAGCAGCGCGCCGTTCTGCCGCTCCATCTCCAGCGTGATTCCGGTGCGCATCAGATCGGTCGCGCGCTCGACCTGCGCCGAAAAGCGGGTCTGGCGAGCCTCGACGGCGTTGCAGGTTTCGATCGCTGGATCAAGGCGCGCATTGAGGAAATCCGACATCGTCACATATTGGCCTTCGCGCCGTTCCTGCAGCTGCGAGAGCCGGTTCTTCACCAGCGCGCGATAGGCGCGGCTCGCGTCGAAACGGAAGGCCGTGCGCATCGACAGCGCCTGACCGCACGCGAGCAGGTCCGAGAGCCGCTTTAGCAAAAGGTAATTGACGCGCATGTCATGCGCTTCGTTCAGCGCTTCGGTGATGCCCGAAAGCTCTCGCTCCATGTTGGCGAGCTGCGGCGAAACCTGCCGCGCGAGCGGCAGCCCGAGCAGCGCCATCGTGCGATAAGTCTCGATCTCGAGGACGCGCTGCGCGAGACGGCCGGCTTCGAACCGCGGCAGCGCCGTTCCGCGGATCAGCATGCGCGTAAAGCCGTATGCGTCGACGGCGAAGTCGGTCAGAACCTGCGCGTCGCGATCTTCAACGCCGACGACGCAGAGACTCTGCGAATTGAAATAGGAGGCAAGGTCTTCGACCGATCGCGCGCCGTCGACGACGCAGAGCTGCGTCGCGACGATGAGAACGCCCGGCGGCTTGAAGGCGATTTCGCCCGCTTTGAACGGATCGGCGTGCGCGAAGGGGATATCGGCGCCGACGCCGGTCGACCAGCTGTAGGTGGTGAATTCGCTATGCTGCTCCCAGCGAAGCCGCCAGTCGCCGAAGATAAAATAGTGGAATCGCGCGCATGGATCCGGCGCCAGCACGCCATGCGCGAGCGCGAGCGCGCCGATCGCTTCACGGTCGGCCGCCGCCGCTTCGTGATCCGTGGCGAAGGCATAGTGATAGATGCGCCGCGGCGCGTCGAGCGGCAGGAACGGCCGCGCGTGCAGCTCCGCGAGAACCGCCTCGCGGAAGGGATGCTCGCTGAGAGGGGTGGGTTCGACTTCGCTGATTCCCATTGCGTCCTTTGGCGCGCATTGGAGGGCTGCATCATTCACGCGACTGAATCCTGTTCCCAGCCTGGGGCTCAGGTGATGACGCTCGGCGCGGCGCGCTGCGTATAGCGCTCGATGGCGGCGATTTCGCGCGATAGTCTCACGAGATCGGCGAGCGCCGCCTCGGTCTCCATATGCTGCCGCGCGGGATCGGGTTCGTAGCGCTCGATATAGACGCGCAGCGTCGCGCCGGCCGTGCCGGTGCCCGACAGCCGGTAAACGATCCGCGAGCCGTCGGCGAAGATCACCCGCAAGCCCTGATGCTGCGAGTCCGAGCCGTCCACCGGATCGTGATAGGCGAAGTCGTCGGCCGTCGCGACTTCGAGAGCGCCGAAATTTTGGCCCTTGAGAGTCGGCAGACGCTGGCGCAGCGCGTCGATCAGCGCATGGGCGCCGTCGCTCGCGACCTCCTCATAGTCGTGACGGGAATAATAGTTGCGCCCATAGGTCGTCCAATGTTGTCGAACGATGGCGTCGACGCTCTCCTTGCGCGCGGCGAGAATGTCGAGCCAGAACAGCACCGCCCATAGCCCGTCCTTCTCGCGCACATGATCGGAGCCGGCGCCGGCGCTTTCCTCGCCGCAGATCGTCACGAGGCCGGCGTCGAGCAGATTGCCGAAATATTTCCAACCCGTCGGCGTTTCGAAGAGCGGGACGCCGAGCCTTGCCGCGACGCGGTCGGCGGCGGCGCTCGTCGGCATGGATCGCGCAAGTCCTGCGACGCCCTTGCGATAGCCGGGCGCAATCGTGGCGTTGGCCGCGAGGATCGCGAGACTGTCCGACGGCGTGACGAAACGCCCGCGGCCGATGATGAGATTGCGGTCGCCGTCGCCGTCCGACGCGGCGCAAAGATCGGGCGCGGCGGCCGACATGGCGAGATCGTAAAGATGTCTCGCGTGGACGAGATTGGGATCGGGATGATGGCCGCCGAAATCGGGCAGCGGCGTCGCATTGATGACGCTGCCCGGCCGCGCTCCGAGCTCCTCTTCGAACAGCACGCGCGCATAGGGGCCGGTGACGGCCGACATGGCGTCGAAGGTGAAGGTGAAGCCCGACCGAAAAGCGTCGCGGATGCGATCGAAATCAAAGAGCGTCTGCATCAGCGCTTTGTAATTCGCGACGCTGTCGACGACATCGACGCGCATGTCGCCGAGGCGCGTTTCGCCGAGCCTGTCGATATCGACGTCCTGCGCGTCGACGATCCTGAACGACGTGATCTCGCGGGTGCGCGCGTAGATCGCGTCCGTCACCTTCTCCGGCGCCGGACCGCCGTTCGCGACATCGTATTTCACGCCGAAGTCGCCGTGCGGGCCGCCAGGGTTGTGGCTGGCGGACAGCACGATTCCGCCGAAAGCCGTAAGCCCGCGAATGAGCGCCGAAGCTGCGGGGGTCGACATTATGCCGCCCTGTCCGATGACGATGCGGCCGACGCCGTTGGCGGCGGCGATCTTCAGGATCTTTTGAATCGCCTCGCGGTTGTAATAGCGGCCGTCGCCGCCGACGACGAATGTTGCGCCCCGATATCCCTCCAGACTGTCGAAAATCGATTGAATGAAGTTTTCAAGATAGTGGCGCTGCTGGAAGACCGCGACTTTCTTGCGCAGGCCGGATGTGCCCAGGCGTTGATCGGCGTAGGGCGTCGTTGCGATCGTGGTCGCCTGTGAATTCGCCATGTGGGCGGAGGCCTCGCGTGTTTCGTGGCGCCGCGGGGGCGCGGCGCCCGCTTCTACAATTCGTCCCCGGCGACGCCAAAAGGGCGGCGCGAGCGAATCCCGCGCCGCCTTTCAGACTGCCTGGAGAAATTTCGAGCTTACCAGCCCCAGCCGCCCCAGCCGCCGCCCCAGCCAGCGCCCCAGCCGCCGCCCCATCCGACGTAGGGATCTCCCCATCCGCTATAGGCGCTCGGGTAATAGCCATAGCCATAGCCGTAGGGGTAGCCATAATAATCGCCGTAAGCGCTCGACGCCGCGAGGCCGGCGCCCAGCAGTCCGAGACCGACGCCCGCGGCGACGGCGGCGCCGGGGTTGTAGTAGCCCCGCCGATAGGCGTAGCCACGGCCGCCGCGATAGCCCCAGCCGCGACGATACCAAACATTTTCGACCGGGCTCGAAGGTGCGACAATTAACCGATCGGGCGCGCTCATCGGCCCGGCGATCGCTTCCGGAACGGCGGTCGCCAATGTCGCGCTGCAGAGCGCGCCGGACAGCGCCAATTTCAGGCCTTTTCGCATCGTTCATCCTCCTCCTGGCGCGGCGTCCCGCCGCGCTGCGCCGCAAGCTCCCCTGGAGCTCACGCCGCACTAACAACCTACTTAGGCGCAAATTGATCCGCTGCGAGAGGCTGAAACGTGACTTTTTTTGGCGTTTACCTTAAGCGCCCGACGTCGCCGTCGGACGCCGACGCCTCGGCGCCGATATCGTGGATGAAATCCAAGAGCCTGCATCGAAAGAAATCGCGCACGCGAGCGGCGGTCGCCGGATGCTGCTCCAAAATCAAATGAAACAATGGCCGCAGGATCTTAAGCACCGTAGCCGGCTCCTGCGCGATCGCGGCCGCGGGGCGCGTCGACGGCGCGAGGAGGGCGGTTTCGCCGATCAGCGTCCAGGGCCGAACGATCTTCGACTGAGGACGTCCGTCGTTTGCGGCGATCAGCGCGATCGACCCCAAGGTGAGCACATAGCCGCCGTCCGACATTTCGCCGCGTTGAAACAGGACGTCGCCGGCGCGCAGCAGGCGCGTTTCTGTGGAAAGCGCGAGCATACGCAGGGCGTTGGGCTCGAAGATCGAAAAGAGGGGGATGCGCGCGAGATTGTCGATATCGTCCAGCGTCATGTCACTTTGTTCGGCGTCCCCCACGCTATCTCTATATGCGCCGGCGGCGCGGCGTAAGCGTCAAGACGCGGGGTCCTCTTCGCTGGCGGCGAGCCGGTAGCCGTCGCCTTCGGTTTTGATCCAGCGCGGCCGTTCGGGCGACTGTTCGAGCTTGCGTCTCAGACGGTGAATGTGCGTTTCGAGCGTACGGGTCGACAAATTCGGACCATAGCCCCACACGTCGCGCAGCAGCGCCGCGCGAGACACCGTCGCGCCGTGCGCGCGCGCCAGCCGCGTGAGAATCGCCGTCTCCTTTTCGGTCAGTTTTAAGCGCGCGCCGGAAGGCGCCCGCAGTTCGCCGGCCTCGAAATGATAGGGGCCGACAGCCGCCCGAGACGGCGCCGCATCTAGCAGCGCGACCAATTCCGCAAAGCGGAAGGGGCGCGTCACGACGGCGTCCACCCCCTGCGGCGGCGATGTCGGCGCGTCGGCGATCAGCACGACGCGCGTCACGCAGCCCCGCGCGCGCGCCTCGGCGAGCGCCTCTGGGTCGCAATGGGCTTCGTCCAGGACCGCCGCATCCGGCCAATCCTCTCCGGGCGCGCCGATCCGGCCCTCGCGCAGCGCATAGCGGCCGAGCGCGGCGAATTGCTCGACGAGCGTCGCCCGCAACTGGGGTTCGGCGGCGATGACCAGAGCGCGCGGAAAGAACATCGGCCGGGGCCGCTCCTCGCTTCGAAGAGAATATTCCTGCTATAGGCGGTCAGACGCGCCGGCGCGCGGCAGCATATAACGCATCATGCCTCGACGAACGAACCGGACGAAATCTGCCGGACTGGCCTTGCTGCGCGTCACGCGGCGCATAGGCGGGCGCTCGCACGAAGGGCGGCTGATCGCAGGGACGCTCGTTCTCCCCTGCGCGCTGGGCCGCAGCGGCGTTGCGCGCAACAAGCGGGAAGGCGACGGCGCGAGTCCGGCCGGCCGCTGGCCGCTCCTCTATTTTTACCTGCGCGCGCCGGCGCCCCTGCGTCTGCCATGGCGGCGCACGCGGCCGCACGACCTCTGGTGCGACGATCCGCGCTCCTTTCTCTATAACAAACCGCTGCGGGCGCCCTCGCGCCTCGGCCATGAGGAAATGTGGCGAAAGGACGCGCTCTACGACGCCGTCGGCGTGATGGGCTACAATCTTCGTCCTCGGCTGCGCGGTCGCGGCAGCGCGATTTTCTTTCATATCGCCACGGAAGATCTTTCGCCCACAGCCGGCTGCGTCGCATTGCGCGCCCGCGACATGGCGCGGCTTCTGCCGAGGTTGCGGCGCGGCGCGATCATCGAGGTGCGCTAGCCGCATACGCGATTGTAAGAACTACTATCATTTAGCTGATGCAAGTCCCTGAACGGGCGCGTTTTGCAGCGATCCGCGACAGTCGGCGCATGAGCATACGCGGCGGTTAAGCAAGGCGCTGTGCGCTCTAGGAGGCAATTACGATCATTGGCTCCGCCGATAGAGGCGGAAATGTGTTTTTGAACCTTGTCGCCAATATCTCAAAAAACCACCATTACGTAGGCTTTCAGCCCTTGTCTGAGCGTTATGCGATCCCCACCTACGCTCCATCCAATAGATGGAGGCGAATTATGCCATTCGTTACGCTAACCCCCAGCGAAATAGCTGTCTTAATGAGGCAAGACCCGTCCAGGAAGAATCGCGGCGGGTGGCAACGCCTGATCGTTACGCTCCAAGAAAAACTGGATGCAGCGACAGGCGCGCTTTTCCTGGATCGCAAGGACCTTGAGCGGATACCGCGTTACGCCTTTGATTATAAGAACGGCGGATGGGAAAATTATTTGAAGGCCGTCTTTCGGCGAACGCTTGGCCCGAAGCTTGGGAGGCCGTAGGAGAGATAGGTCAACTCTCGCTACGGCACGACTTCATTAGTGCTGGGCAGGTAGTCGCCTAAAAATCGACACGCCACGGAAGCGATGGTTTGTGCTCTTCCACATTCCGATCGTCGCTTCCAGAGCAAAGGCGTCCTTCCGATACATTGGAAGTACTTGATCCAACCAAACGACATGCGCGCCTTCGGGCAAACGCTGTAAGGCGCGCATTACCGTGTTACGTTTTACCATGCTAGTCCCGTAGTGCTCGCAATCTTCAACGCTGTAAGGCGGGTCTGCGAGAACTAGATCATATTTCTGGAGCGGCACATTTTCGAGTCGCTGCGCATCGTCGATATAGGTCGGCTTGAGTTCCGGATTAATATCTACGGTGTCGCCGGGGAAAACGCTTAAATCAACCTTCCCGCTGAAAAGGTGCAAGACCTTTTCCTTTTCTGGGAAAAGCGCTTTGACGCGCTTCAAATATCCAGCCGGATATCCTCCGTAATATTCAGACTTTACCCGATAGTCGTTGCCCATGATCCAGGTGCCGACAACGCGGCCATCTCCTGATGCGAACAAACTGCGCGGGAAACCCGTCTTAGCGACATAGTTGTCTATTCGATTTTCCCACCGCATGGCGTGCTCCAAAAAAACTGATTCGGAGTTTCTGCCATCTTGATTGAGAAAAGTACAGCGCTGTCTTCAGCGTGGTGATTCAATTTGCGACAGATGGGCGCAATTTTCATTTGCGTCGTCCCAACCGTCAAACCACGCCTCCCAAAACGTTGTTCCGTAGTGGTCATCCTCATATGGATTTTCGTGACGCTGAATGCCAGCTTCAAAAGCTTGGCACCCGCGTAGGTATGGTTCGTTGTCGTTTGCTTCAATCTGCATCTGGACCTCAACGGTTCCGTTCAAATGGTGCAAGCGCTCCGCTACCAATATCTTTCCACTGGGACGATACCGGCCGGACAAGTCATGGATAATGGCCAGGCTCATTGGGCCGGCGCGTCGGGATAGTCGCGCTCGCCCATGATCGCCGAGCCGACCCGGACATAGGTCGCCCCTAACTGGATCGCGAGTTCGAAATCCGAACTCATCCCCATGGAGAGTTCGGCGATTCCGTTGCGCGCGGCGATGTCGGCGAGCAGCGCGAAATGCGGAGACGCCTGTTCGCCCACGGGCGGCACGCACATCAGCCCTTCGATGTTCAATCCATACGCGTCGCGGCAGGCGGCCAAAAAACTGTCGGCGTGTTCGGGAAGGACCCCGGCCTTTTGCGGCTCGGCGCCGGTGTTGACCTGAACGAAAAGCCGCGGGCGCTTGCCGGTCCTGGCGATTTCCTCGGACAGCGTCTTGGCGATCTTCTCGCGGTCGACGCTTTCGATGACGTCGAAGAGCTCCACCGCCTCACGCGTCTTATTCGACTGCAGCGGGCCGATGAGATGCAGCTCGATGTCCGGATATTTTTCGCGCAGCTGCGGCCATTTCGACAAAGCCTCCTGCACGCGGTTTTCCCCGAAGACGCGATGGCCCGCTTCCAGCAGCGGAATCATCTCCTCGGCCGGAAAGGTCTTGGTGACGCAGACGAGGCGAATGGAGCCAGGATCGCGGCCGCAGTCCACTGCAGCGCGGCGAATCGCTTCGCGTGTCGATTCAAGGCGATCGGCGGCTCCCATGGCGCGAAAATCGCGATTTCGGCGGCCGGGTCAAGCGCCGAATCTTTTACGTCTTCGCAGCGCGGAACTTCGCGCAGTCCGGCGCGTTAAGCTTCCGGCGGGGAAGGCGCGGGATTGTCGCGACGTTCATGATTGAGAAACGCGTCCCGTCTACCAAGATTGCTCCCACTGAATTGGAGGCCGACGATGGTCAATGACAGCCTGACTTACGACGGGCGCATGATGCATTTGCATCATCTGCGCCGCAAATGGGGATGGATCGTCGCGCTCGGCGCGCTCATGCTCGCCGGCGGACTGTTTGCGCTCTATGACGTGACGACCGCCACGCTCGTGACCGTGTTCTATGTCGGCGCGGCGATGCTCGTCGCGGGCGCGATGGAGATCATCACCGCCGTTCAGATCCGGCCCTGGACCAGGGCGCTGCTGTGGGGCGCGATCGGGATCATCACGATCGTCGCGGGCTTTCTGGTCTTCCGCGATCCTTTGCTCGCGGCGGTGTCGCTGACGGCGATCATCGGCGCCGCGCTGGTCGTCGCCGGCCTGTTCAAGCTGATCCTCGCCTGGCACATCCGCGACGTCGGCCCTTGGGGCCTCGTGGCGTTCTCGGGCGTGATCAGCATTGTGCTGGGCGGAATGATCCTGGCCCAGTGGCCGATGTCCGGCCTCTATATCCTTGGCCTCTTCCTCGCGATCAATCTGATCTTTGAGGGCGTCAGCTGGATCACCGTCGGGCTTTCGGCGAAGGCCTGAGTTCATGGGGAATTGTCGGGGGCCGCGCTTGCGGTCCTCGAGCTTTTTCGCGGCGCCGCGAACGGCTCCTGCCTTTGACATCGCTTGGGCCGCCCGGCATTAGAGGCGCAATCCCGCAAGCCTTTTGACCGGACGCGCCAGCCAGATGAGACCCGAACGCTATAATTTCGCCGAGGCGGAGCCGCGCTGGCAAAAGATTTGGGAAGAAAAACAGTCTTTTAAGGCAGGCGACCGCGCCGGCGCGCCCAAATATTACGTGCTCGAGATGTTTCCCTATCCCTCGGGCCGGCTGCACATGGGCCATGTGCGCAATTACTCGATGGGCGACGTCATCGCCCGCTTCATGCGCGCCAAGGGCTTCGACGTCCTGCATCCGATGGGGTGGGACGCCTTCGGCCTTCCCGCCGAAAACGCCGCGGCGCAGACCGGCGCGCCGCCCGCGCAATGGACCTACGCCAATATCGCGGCGATGCGCGCGCAGCTAAAAACGCTGGGCCTGTCGCTCGACTGGTCGCGCGAGATCGCGACCTGCGATCCCGACTATTACAGACATCAGCAGAAGCTCTTCCTCGATTTCCTCAAAGCCGGCATCGTCGACCGCAAGAAATCGAAGGTGAACTGGGACCCGGTAGATATGACCGTGCTCGCCAATGAGCAGGTCATCGACGGGCGCGGCTGGCGCTCGGGCGCGCTGGTCGAGCAGCGCGAGCTGACGCAGTGGTTCTTGAAGATCACCGACTATTCCGAAGAGCTGCTCGCCGCGCTCGACGAGCTTGAGCGCTGGCCCGACAAGGTGCGGCTGATGCAGCGCAACTGGATCGGGCGCTCGGAAGGCATGCTCGTGCGCTTCGCGCTCGCGCAGCCGCTCGGAGACATGCGCGAGATCGAGGTGTTCACCACCCGCGCCGACACGCTGTTTGGCGCGAAATTCGTCGCGCTTGCCGCGGACCATCCGCTGGCGAAAGCCGCCGCGCAGAAGGACCCGGCGCTCGCCGCCTTCGCCGACGAGTGCCGGCGCGGCGCGACATCCGCCGAAGCGATCGAGACCGCGGAAAAGATGGGCTACGACACGGGGCTGCGCGTCGTTCATCCGTTCGATCCGAATTGGACGCTGCCGGTCTATGTCGCGAATTTCATTCTGATGGACTACGGCACGGGCGCGATCTTCGGCTGCCCGGCGCATGACCAGCGCGACCTCGACTTCGCGACGAAATATGCGCTCGGCTTCAAGGTCGTGGTCTGTCCGCAGGAACTGGCCCCCGAAGAACTCGAAAAGCGGATCGCCGAAAACGGCGAAGCCTTCGAGGCCGAGGGCAGGCTGGTCAATTCCGCCTTTCTCGACGGCATGGCCGTGCAGCAGGCGAAGGAAGAGGTCGCCAACCGGCTGACGACGACGGCGCTGTTCGACCGGCCGCAAGGCGCGCGCAAGGTGAATTTCAAGCTGCGCGACTGGGGGATTTCGCGCCAGCGCTATTGGGGCTGCCCGATCCCGATCATCCATTGCGAGACCTGCGGGCCGGTCCCGGTTCCCGAGGCCGATCTGCCGGTCAGGCTGCCGGAAGACGTCTCCTTCGACCAGCCGGGCAATCCGCTCGATCGCCACGCAAGTTGGAAGAACGTCCCCTGTCCCTCCTGCGGCGCGCCGGCGCGGCGCGAGACCGACACGATGGACACGTTCGTCGACTCGTCCTGGTATTACGCGCGCTTCACCGACCCGCACAATGAGACGGCGCCGGCGGGCGCCGAGGCGCTCGCGCGCTGGCTGCCGGTCGATCAATATATCGGCGGCATCGAGCACGCGATTCTGCATCTTCTCTATTCGCGCTTCTTCGCGCGCGCCATGCGCGATAGCGGCCACGCCGCGGTCGCCGAGCCCTTCGCCGGACTCTTCACCCAGGGCATGGTCGTGCATGAGACCTATCGCGCGCCGGACGGCCAATGGGTCGCGCCCGACGCCATCCGCATCGAGTCCAGGGATGGCGGCCGCCGCGCCTTTCTCATCGACGGCGATGTGGAGATCGACATCGGCCCAATCGAGAAAATGTCGAAGTCGAAAAAGAACACGGTCGACCCCGACGACATCGTCGCGAGCTATGGCGCCGATACGGCGCGCCTGTTCGTTTTGTCCGACAGTCCGCCCGATCGCGACGTCGTCTGGTCGGACGAGGGCGCGCAGGGCGCCTGGCGCTTCGTCCAGCGCCTGTGGCGCCTGACCGGCGAACTCGGCCGGGTGGCGGCGCCCGTCGGGGCCGAGCCGCCGGCGGCGTTTCACGATCTCGCGCTCGTCGTGCGCAAGGCGACGCATCGTTCGATCGCCCAGGCGAGCGAGAATATCGAGCGGTTGCGCTTCAACAGCGCCATCGCCCGCATCCGCGAATTCGCCAATGAGCTGACGAGCGCGCTCGACGCCGTGACCGAAACGCCGGTTCCCGCCGATCTCGCCTTCGCCTTCCGCGAGGCGGCGGACGTCCTCGTTCGGCTTGTCGCGCCGATGACGCCGCATGTCGCCGAGGAATGCTGGGCCGATTTGGGCCACAAAGGTCTGGTTGCTGAAGCGCCTTGGCCGGCGGCCGATCCTACCCTGTTGGCCCAGGAGATGATAAGCCTGCCGGTGCAGGTCAACGGCAAAAAGCGCGCCGAAATTCTTGTCGCCCATGACGCCGACGAAGAAACGATTCGCAAAGAAGCTTTGGCGCAAGATGGCGTTCAGCGCGCCATGGAAGGCAGACCGCTGAGGAAGTTCATTCTCGTTCCGAAAAGGATCGTCAATGTGGTCGTCTAGCAAATCGGCAGTCGGCAGGTCGGCAGTCGGCGCGCGTCCTACTGCCGAAGACCGACCGCCGACCGCCCTCTTCCGGCAAGTGATGGTTGTCGTGGCGGCGCTGCTCGCCCTGCCGCTGGCCGGCTGCATCCAGCCGCTTTACGCGCCGGCAGGATTTGGGCTCGACTCCGCGCCGCTCGCGGCCGAACTGCAGTCGATCGCGGTTGACGAAATTCCGCAGCGGCTCGGCCACTATGTCCGAAACGAGTTGATCTTCGGTCTGAACGGCACCGGCTCGCAGCCGCCGCCGCGCTACCGTCTGATGGTTGTGCTCCGCGAGCGCGTGCAGACGCCGATTCTCGACACCGTGACTGGCCGCGCCACCTCGGCGACGGTGATCGTCGACGCCGAATATCGGCTGGTCACCTTGCCTGATGAGGTGGAGGTCACCAAAGGCGTCGCGTTCAACATCGCAAGCTACGATCGTTTCTCGAACCGCTTCTCCAATGTGCGCGCCGCGCGCGACGCGGAGATCCGCAACGCCCGGGTCATCGCCGAATCGATCCGCACCAGAATCGCCACCGTGCTCGCCACGCGCCTGTCGCCTGTCCCGCCGCCCGCCGTCGTTCGCTATTGACGGCGGAGACGGACAACAGCGCCTCATGACGGCGGTCAAGAATCGCGACGCCGAACGCTTCATCGCCGCCCCGCCGGAGGGCCTTTTCCTTTTTCTTGTCTTCGGTTCGGACGCCGGAATGGTGCGCGAGCGCGCGCTCGCGCTCGTCGAAAAACGCGTCGACGATCGCCGCGATCCGTTTCAATTCGTCGAGATGAGCGGCGATGGCGTCGCCGCCGATCCGCTTGCGCTGCTCGACGAGGCCAACACCACGCCGCTCTTTGGCGGACGGCGCGCCATCCTTGTCGAGACCGGCGCGAAATCCGTCATTCCGGCGCTGACGTCGCTGATCGGCGCGCCGCCGGCGCATTGCACGATCGTGCTGACGGCCGGCGCGCTGCGGCGCGACTCGCCGCTGCGCAAGCTGGTCGAGGGCGCCAAGCAGGGCGCGGCCATCGAGTGCCAGCCCGATGCGGAAGCGGATTTGCAGGCGCTGATCGATCGCAGCCTGCGCGAGGCTGGTCTGGTCGCCAGTCCCGAGGCCCGCAGCCTGCTCCTCGGCGCGCTGGGCGAGGACCGGCTGATGAGTCGCGGCGAGCTTTCAAAGCTCGCGCTCTATATGCACGGCCGCGAACATGTCGAGGCCAAGGACGTCGAAGCGATCGTCGCCCATGCCTCGAACATCGCGTCGGATCGCATGGTGACGGCGGCTTTCGCGGGCGCCGCCGATGTCGGCGCGGCGCTCGACGCGTATTTTGCGCAGGATGGCGACGCGCAGCAGCTTCTCATCGGCGCGCTGCGCTACGCCGTGGCGCTGCATCGCGCCCGTCTCGCCATGGAGCGCGAGGGCGGTCGACCCGACGCCGGCGTCTCGGCGCTGATGCGCGCCGGCTTCGGTTTCATGCACCGCGCGCAGATGGACGAGCAGCTCAAGAGCTGGTCGTCCGCGCGTCTTGGCGCGCTGATCGAGCCGCTGCGCGCCGCGCAGACGCGGGCGCGCGCCAACGCCGGCGTGGCGCAAATGGAGGCCGAGCGCGCGCTGTGGAACGTCGCGCGCGCGGCGCGGCGATAAAGGGCCGAGTCAGTCCCGGTCCGGCGCGCCGGGAGGAAAATAAGCGCGATAGGGTCTTGCTTCGTCGACGGCTCTCGCGAAGGAGGGGCGCGCGAGAAGCCGCGCGCGATAGGCCTTTGCATTGACGAGCGCGTTGTCGATGGGGTGCGTCCAATCGGCGTAGAAAAGCGCTGGGGCGGCCGCGCAATCGGCGAGCGAGAATTCCTCTCCCGCCGCCCATTCGCGGTCCTTCATCTTGTCGTTCAGCCAGCCATATGCCGTGTCCAGCGCCCGACGCGCTTCAGCGACGCCAAATGAATCGCGATCCTCTTCCGCACGCAGACGATCAAACACGATTTTTTGCATCGGCGTCATGATGTAATTGTCGAAGAACCGATCCAAGAAGCGGACCTCGACCGCCGCATGCCGGTCCGTCGGCAGGAGAGGGCTTCGGCCAGGATGATGGAGGTCGAGGTATTCGATGATGACGCTAGCCTCCATGACGCTGCGATCATCGTCGAGCAGAAGCGGAAAGCGCTTGATCGGCCAAAGGCCGATCCATTTGGCAGCCGCTTGCTTGTCCTCAAGCGACCGAAACTGGAAGGGCGTCTCGTTCTCGTAAAGCGCAATAAGCGCCTTTTGCGTATAGGACGAAAACGGATGCCCGTAGAGCTTCAGCGTCATCACGCTTTCTCATCGAGCAGAGGCTCGAAGCCGCCAAAGATCATCCGCTTGCCGTCGAAGGGCATGTCGCCGAGCGCCTTCATGCGCGGATCCTCATACATTTTCTTGTGGCTCGCGTCGCGTATGTCCTTCGACGGCCAGACAATCCATGAGAAAACCACCTGCTCGCCGGATTGCGCGGCAACCGCGCGTTTGAAGTCGGTGAGCTTGCCGTCAGGCAAATCGTCGCCCCAGCATTCCATCAGTTCCAGCGCGCCGAATTCCTTGAAGATCGGCCAGGCGAGTGCGGCCATTTTCCTGTAGGCCTCCTTGTTTTCCGCCGGTACGGGAATCACGAAACCGTCGACATAGCTCATTGCGCCGCTCCTTCTTTCTGACACGCCTTTGAGGCGGCCTCGGCGTCCATCCACATAATCTCCCAGATATGACCGTCGAGATCTTCGAAGCTGCGGCCATACATGAAGCCGAAATCTTGGGTCGGCGTCGGATCCGCCGCGCCGCCGGCGCGCGTCGCATTCTCGACGAGCGCGTCGACATCGGCGCGGCTGTCGGCCGAGATACAGATCAGGACTTCTGCGGTCCTATGCGCATCGGCGATCTGCTTCGTCGTGAACTGCCGAAATTTCTCATGCGTCAGAAGCATTGCGTGAATCGTATCGGAGAAAACCAGGCAGGATCCGGTGTGGTCGGAGAACTGCGGGTTCTTCCTGGCCCCGATCGCCTCGTAGAAAGCGGTCGCCTTGGGCAGATCGGCGACCGGAAGATTGACGAAGATAAGCTTGGACATGGACGCTCCTCTCGCAGCCGTTGCCGAAGCTACCGCATAAGTTATAAAATGCAACAATGAAGTTAGAAAAACTAACTAAAAGGCCGCGCGCGGCGCGCAAAGACCCTGCCGCGCGGCGTTACGACGACGCCTGCGGCGCCGCCCATGCGCTTGATCTGATTGGCGAACGCTGGGCGCTGCTGGTGATGCGCGAATTGATGTTCGGCCCGAAAAGATTCAGCGACCTGCGCGCCGATCTTCCCGGGATCAGCGCCAATGTGCTGACGCAGCGGCTGGAGCGACTGGAGGAGATCGGCGCGCTGAGCCGGCGCAAGCTGCCGCCGCCGGCGGCGAGCCATGTCTATGAACTGACGCCCTGGGGCTATGAGATCGAGCCGGCGTTAAGCGTGCTCGGCCGCTGGGCGGCGCGCTCGCCGCTGCACGACCCGACGCTGCCTCTCAGCGCCGCCTCGCTGATGCTGTCGTTCAAAACGATGTTCGACGCGAGCAGGGCGAAGGGGTTGAACGCGCGCATCGGCTTTCGCATCGGCGACGAGACGTTCCTCGTCCATATTCATGGCGGCAAATGCGACGCCGCGCGGCAAGCGCTAGATGGCGCCGACGTCGTCTTCGCCGGGCAGGCGAGGGCGATCGCCGCGGCGGTCTATGGCGGCGCGCCGCTCGAGGCGCTTGAAGCGGAGAAGGCGCTCGCCATCGAGGGCGACCGCGCGCTCGCGAAACGCTTCACCGGGCTCTTTCCGCTGCCGCCAAAAGCGTGAGGATTACGCCGCGCTGGCGAGGCTCTCGAAAAGCGCCGAGCCGTCTGTCCCGCCGACCAGCGGGTCGATGAGATTTTCGGGATGCGGCATCAGGCCGAGCACATTGCGCCTTTCCGAATAAATGCCGGCGATGTCGTTGCGCGAGCCGTTGGGATTGGCGTCGCCGCCGACAGCGCCAGCGGAATCGCAATAGCGAAAGGCGACGAGGCCTTCGCCCTCCAGACGCTCGATCGTGGCGTCGTCGGCTTCGTAATTGCCCTCGCCATGCGCAATGCAGACTTCGATCGTCTGGCCCTTGGCGTATTGCCGCGTAAAGGCGGTGTCGTTGCACTCCACCCGAAGATGCTGCATCCGACAGACGAAGCGCAGATTGGCGTTGCGCATCAGCACGCCGGGCAGCAGGCCGCTTTCGCAAAGAATCTGGAAGCCGTTGCAGACGCCGAGCACCAGTCCGCCGCGCGCGGCATGCGCGCGCACCGCGTCCATGATGGCGGCGCGGCCGGCGATCGCGCCGCAGCGCAGATAGTCGCCGTAGGAAAAGCCTCCGGGCAACACCACAAGGTCGGTTCCGGCGGGCAGCTCATGGTCGGCGTGCCACAGCATCGCCGGCGGGCGTCCGGTCGCCTGTGTCAGCGCGCGGGCCATGTCGCCTTCGCGATTGGAGCCGGGAAAAACGACGACGGCGGCTTTCATGGGCGTGTCCTGAGCGAAAACTCGGCAGATCGGCAGTCGCCAGATCGGCAGTCGTAAGAGCTGCTCCGACTGCCGACGCACGAAGCCCGATCGCCGCGCATACCCTCACACATCGATCTGATAATTCTCGATCACCGTATTGGCGAGCAGCTTCTCGCAGGCGGTCTGCAACTGCGCCTTGGCGGCGACGGCGTCGGCGCCGGCGAGCTCCACGTCGAACACCTTGCCTTGCCGCACGCTGGCGACGCCTTCGACGCCGAGCGACTTCAGCGCGCCCTCGATCGCCTTGCCTTGCGGATCGAGGACGCCGGATTTGAGGGTGACGACGACGCGGGCTTTCATGCGCTGTTCCGAGTTCAGAAGATGGCCGAACGGTTACTGGCTCGACGCGCGAAGCGCAAGCCGGCCTTAGAGCAGACCCGTGCCGCGGTAGATGTCGCGTAAAGGCAGTCGTGCGCCGATGACGGGCAGGTCGAGCTCGCTTTCAGCCGCCTCGAATCGGCGCTCGGCGAAACCATTGGCGCGATCGAAGGAGACGACTTCGACCGCGTCCTGCGCGATGACCACATATTGCAGGAGCGAGGGCAGCGTCGCATAGGCTTTCCGCTTCCAGCGCAGATCCTTGTTCGCTGTGGACGGTGAAAGAACCTCAAACGCGACAATCATATCATTGCATTCGACGCCAGTGAGCGTCGCGGGTCGAATCAGAACGTCAGGAACTGGCACGCTGATGTCGGAAATGCGAACGCCCAGCCCCGGCAGCACCTCCCAGGGAGCGCCGGTCTCGCGCGCCAGCGCATCGAGCAGCACCGTGAGATCGCGAATGATCGTCTGATGCAGACGGCTGGCGGAAGCGTTCAAGACCAGCTCCCCTTCGATCAGCTCCCATTTTTCGTCGTCGGGGCGCGTGGCCGTGAACGCGAAGAATTCCTCCGCGCGCATCGGACCTGGTTCGAGATGAGGAACGCCCATGGCGGCCCTTCGGGGATCTCCTACTGCACCAGTTTCGGCGCGCCGGTGCGGATCGTCTCGTTTTCCTGCATGATGCCGAGACGGCGCGCGACTTCGGTA
The DNA here is from genome assembly GCF_000304315.1 of Methylocystis sp. SC2. NCBI lineage: Bacteria > Pseudomonadati > Pseudomonadota > Alphaproteobacteria > Hyphomicrobiales > Methylocystaceae > Methylocystis > Methylocystis hydrogenophila. The sequence continues at coordinate 3,040,396 of NC_018485.1, forward strand.
TAGGCCTCGACCAGCCCGCCCAGATCGCGGCGGAAGCGATCCTTGTCGAGCTTGTCGTTCGACTTGATATCCCACAGCCGGCAGCTGTCGGGCGAAATCTCGTCGGCGACGACGATTCGCATCATGTCGCCCTCCCAGAGCCGACCGCATTCCATCTTGAAGTCGACGAGGCGGATGCCGACGCCGAGGAAGAGCCCGGAAAGGAAATCATTGACGCGGATGGCGAGCGCCATGACGTCGTCGATCTCCTGGGGAGTCGCCCAGCCGAAGGCGGTGATATGCTCCTCGGACACCATCGGGTCGTCGAGCGCGTCGTTCTTATAGTAGAATTCGATGATCGAGCGGGGCAGCTGCGTGCCTTCTTCCATCCCGAGGCGCTTGGCCAGCGAGCCGGCCGCGACATTGCGCACGACGACTTCGAGCGGGATGATCTCCACCTCGCGGATGAGCTGCTCGCGCATGTTCAGCCGGCGGATGAAGTGGGTCGGCACGCCGATGCTGTTCAAATGCTGGAAGATATATTCGGAGATCCGGTTGTTGAGCACGCCCTTGCCGTCGATCACCTCATGTTTCTTCGCGTTGAAGGCTGTGGCGTCGTCCTTGAAATGCTGAATCAAGGTGCCGGGCTCCGGGCCCTCATAGAGGACCTTGGCCTTGCCCTCGTAGATGCGGCGTCGGCGGTTCATTGGGATCAACCGGGGCTTGAGGAAGTCCATCTGGCGGGTCGTCGCTCCTCCGAAGTGTGAACGCTTGCCGGCTTCTGGGCGGCTCTCAGGGAGCGGCGGCGGGCGAGCGCCCTGCCGCGAGCACCGGCGGTCGTAGCGTCTTTGGCGGCCAGTGACAAGCCGACAGGGCACTCTATCGCAAAGGGAAAGACGATACAATGAAACTGACAGGGCGGCGGCCCGGCGGCGGCGCCCCCGGGGGGCCTCTCGAACGCGCGGGCGCCCCCAATTTGAGCAATTGGCCGGCGATTTCCCGGCGCGCCCGCTCGCCCCTGCAACGCTCAGGGCGCAAACGGAAGCCGCCTTGGCTACTTCCAGCCGGCCTGTTTCTCGCAGTCCTGCCGGGCCTCGGGATTGGCCTTTTCCCATTGGGTGACGGACCGGGTTTCGTCGTCGTCCATCTTCTCGTTCATGCATATGCAATAGGCGCGGATAATGGCGGGCGTCCCGCCTTCCTCGCCCTTGTTATCGCTGATGCATTGATTGATCCATTTGATGTCGTCGCTCGTCATTTTCTGGGCGAAGGCCGGGCTCGTAAGGGCCAAGGCGGATAAAACAGCGCATGCAAATTTCTTCATGAAGCGCCCCTGCTTTGTCCGATCGCCGGACGAAAACTCCACCCACGACAAATAGCCGCATCGGCGCCTTTTGCAATTCGGCGCCTATCCGCGCGGGCGCGCGCTGCGTGGCGGGCAGGGGGCGGTTTCGTCGCGGCCAGGACCACGCTTTCCGGCATTGGCTTTGCGCGCGAATACGCATATATCGAGCCCACGCCGATGCGGCGCATGATCGCCGAGTCCTGATTTAAGAACAACCCGGCCGAGGATGGACATGAGCACGTTCGACCAGCGCGAAGATTCCTTCGAAAAACGCTTTGTCCATGAAGAGGAGCTGCAGTTTCGCGCCGAAGCGCGCCGCAACAAGCTGCTCGGCCTCTGGGCGGCCGAAAAGCTCGGCAAGACGGGCGCCGAGGCGCAGGCCTATGCGGACGCCTTGGTCGCAGCGGAAGTCGCCGCCGACGCCGATGAGCGGGTCGTGGCTTTGGTCAAGAAGGATTTCGAGGCGGCGGGCGTGAACCAGTCCGAACATCAGATCCGCCGCACCATGGATGAGATGCTGACCAAGGCGAAGGCCGAGATCAAGGCCGGCGAATAGCCGCGGCCGACGGCCTTTATTCATCTTTTTTGGCGATCGTCGCTTATGCGCGATTCGCCCGTCAGAGCGCCCCGACAGAAGCCGCTTCCCGACGCCTCCTGTTTTCAGGCGGCGCCGGCCATCGCCGAGGAAGCGGCGCTATGGCTGCGCTATCTTGCCGGCGAGCGGCGCGCCTCCCGGCATACGGTCGACGCCTATGGCCGGGACCTCGCCGCCTTTTTGGGATTTCTGGCGCAGCATACGGGTGAGCGGCCGGACGCGGCCGCGCTTAAGTCGCTTCAACCGGCCGACCTGCGCGCCTTCATGGCCAAGCGTCGCCGCGACGGCTTGGAAAGCCGGTCGCTGCTGCGGGCGCTCGCGGCGGTGCGCAATTTTCTGCGTTTTATCGAGAAGAAGGGCCTGGCCCGCTCAGATGTTTTTGGCGCGGTGCGTCCGCCCAAGCGCCCGCACAGCCTCCCCAAGGCGCTCACCGTGCCCGACGCCCGCGACATCGTCGACCCCGAGCAGAGGGCGGGCGAAGCGCGCGAGCCCTGGGTGATCGCGCGCGACGCCGCCGTGCTGGCGCTGCTCTACGGCGCCGGCCTGCGCATTTCAGAGGCGCTGTCGATCGGAAGCGCCCAGGCGCCGGTCGGCGCCGTCGACCGCGTCACGATCCTGGGGAAGGGCGGCAAGAGCCGCACCGTGCCGGTGATCGCGCCGGTGCGCGCGGCGATCGAATCCTATCTCGCGCTCTGCCCCTATGATCTCGCCGGCGGGCCGCTGTTTGTGGGCGCGCGCGGCGGGCCGCTCTCGCCGCGCATCATCCAGCTCGCCGTCCAGCGCCTGCGCGGGGCGCTCGGCCTGCCCGAAAGCGCGACGCCGCATGCGCTGCGTCATTCGTTTGCGACGCATCTTCTGGGTCGCGGCGGCGATCTGCGCACGATCCAGGAATTGCTCGGCCACGCCTCGCTGTCGACGACGCAGATTTACACCGCCGTCGACAAGACGCGGCTTCTCGACGCCTACCGTTCGGCGCATCCGCGCGCGAAGTGAGACTGAAGGCCGCGTGAAAGCCCTGAGGAGCCGCGAACGCCACCCTCCCCTTGATGAGGGGGAGGGTCGCATTGCGCAGCAATGCGGGGTGGGGTGACAGTTTTGATGACTCCGTCGATAGACGAGCCGTGCGCTTAAGGGCATCTTTGCGGCTTGGCTCCACCCCACCCCGGCGCTCCGCGCCGACCCCCCGCAAGGGGAGGGGGGAAGGTCGACGCTATGGGCCAAGGGGGCCGATCCGGGCGGCGAGAGGAAGTTCGAATGTTCAGCCGCGCGCCGATCGTCGCGCTGATATTGCTCTTCGCTGGCGCCGGCCTGATGGCGCGCGCCGCCGCGCCGGACGTCTGCAAGGGCGTGTTCGCGGTGGGCCCTTATCTAGCCGCTTTTTTCGCGACCCAAGCTCATGAAGAGGGAACGGCGCAGCGCTATTGCCGGGAAATCCCGAGTTTCGGGCCGACCCATTTGTATATCGAGATCGCCGCGCGCGAGGACGATCCGACCCGTCCGCCGCAATTCGAGGAGATCAAGGACCTCGACATCGAGGCGCGGCTCTATTGGGCGCGAAACGACCTCAAGACGCCCGAACTGTTAAAAACCTATCGGGCGCATGGCGTCGCCTCGATCTCCTTCGACTATGATTTTTCCGAGGACGGCAAATATGTCGTCGGCGTGAGCATTCGGAAGCCGGACGGCGCGGTGCATGAAGGCGAATATATTTTCTTCGTCATCGCCGCCGCCGAGTCGGGCCTTGTCCTCGCCGTCGTCGCCGCGCTTTTCCTTGTCGGTTTCGCCGTCCTTGTCTGGCGGCTGAGAAAGCCGCTTACTCCACCGGCTCCACCGCGCTGATCTCGATGCCAAAGCCCGAGAGCCCGACGAAAGCGCGGGGCTTGGACGACGAGGAGCGCAGACGGATCGAGGAAACGCCGAGATCCTTCAAAATCTGCGCGCCGAGACCGACGTCGAGCCATTGCCGCTTGCGCGTTTCCTCCGCTCTTTCCTCCTCGTCCTTCTGGCGTCCGACGATATTCGCCGGCACGCCGGCCGCGCCGTCGCGCAGATAGACGAGCACGCCGCGCCCTTCGCGGGCGAAGCGCGCCAAAGTCTTCTTGATCGTCGGCGCGCCGCACATCACATCGGAGATGATGTCGGCGCGATGCAGGCGCGTCGGCACGTCGCGCCCGTCGCCGATGGCGCCCAGAACGAAGGCGAAGTGCTGCACGCTGTCGAAGGGCGTCACATAGGCGTGGCCGATCATCGCGCCGGCCTCCGTCTCGACCGGGAACGTCGCGACGCGATCGACGAGCTTTTCGCGCGCCTGCCGGAAGGCGATAAGATCGGACACCGACACGAGTTTGAGGTTGTGCGCGCGCGCGAATTCCTCGATCTGACGTCCGGTCATCACCGTGCCGTCGTCATTGGCGAGTTCGCAAATGACGCCGACCGGCGGCAGGCCGGCAAGCTTGCACAGATCGACGGCGGCTTCCGTATGTCCGGAGCGCATCAGCACGCCGCCGTCCTTGGCGATCAGCGGGAAAACATGGCCGGGCCGCACGAAATCGCTCGCGCCCATATTGCCATTGGCGAGCGCGCGCACCGTATTGCAGCGCTGCTCGGCGGAAATGCCGGTGGTGAGCCCGTGGCGCGCGTCGACGGTGACGGTGAAGGCGGTGGCGAGCGGCGCGTCGTTTTCCGCCACCATGGGCGCAAGATGCAGACGGCGCGCCGCCTCGAGCGTGAGCGGCGCGCAGACGATGCCGCTCGTATGGCGGATGATGAAGGCCATTTTATCCGGCGTGCAGAGCGACGCGGCGACGACGAGGTCGCCTTCGTTTTCGCGATCGTCGTCATCGGTGACGACGACGATCTCGCCGCGCGCGACGGCCTCGACGGCTTCAGTGATGGAATGGGACAATGAGATCTCCGGAACCCGCCGCTTGCGGCGCCTGCGTCGCATATCTAGCCTTGCCGCGACGCCGTTTCAAACCAGCGGCCGCGCAGCTTTCGCAATTGTCATTCCCGACGCGCGGCGCGCGATCGGGAATCCTGTATAAAGCCGGCCATTCATGGCGTTGCTCTGGATTCCCGGTCAGGCCTGCGGCCTGCGGGGAATGACATCGTCCCCAAGTCGGCGCCTCCGGATGGTGGTTCCGACGATAGGAAGAAAGGAGGAGGCGTTTGCTCGTTGCGGAGCTGATGACGCGCATGATGCGCGTCTTTTCAAAAGCGCTCGCGGCGCTAGGACTGGCGCTTTTTGTCGCATCCGCGGCGACGGCCGAGCCCGGCCCCTGCGCCGACATCGATGACGCCGCCTACACAATATGCGACTTCGATGCGCGCAAGAGCGACATTCGGCTGTTTCTGCGCGACGAAAAAGGCGAGATCTATGGCGGGTTTGGGCGGCTTGCGGATGGGCTGGCGAATAAGGGCGAAACGCTCGTTTTCGCGATGAACGCCGGCATGTATGCGGAAGATCGCAGCCCGGTCGGCCTCTATGTCGAAAACGGGCGCACGCTGAGCGGCGCAAATACGCGCTCCGGCGCCGGCAATTTCCACCTGAAGCCGAATGGCGTGTTCTGGGTCGACGGCGCGCGGGCCGGCGTCGCCGAGACGGCGCGCTTCCTAAAAAGGCCGCAGCGGGCGCAATTCGCGACTCAATCAGGACCGATGCTCGTCATTGGCGGGCGCATACATCCCCGCATTCATGGGGACGGCATGTCGCAGAAATTCCGCAACGGCGTCTGCGTTCAAGACGGTCATCTCGTGCGCTTCGCGATCTCCAACCGGCCGGTGACATTCTATGAGTTCGCGCTGCTTTTTCGCGATCGCCTGCATTGCTCCGACGCGCTGTTTCTCGATGGCGGCTCGGCGTCGGCGCTTTATGCGCCGTCGCTCTCGCGTCACGACCGTTTCGCGCCGACGATGGGGCCGATCGTCGGCGTCGTCGAAAAGGCGAAGCGCTAGCTCAGTCGGAGAAGCGCCGCATTGAGCTTGTCGATGCGGGAAGCCGTCTCTTCGCGCCGTTCGCGGTGTTCGTCGATCACCTCTTCTTCGGCCTTGGCGAGGAAGCCCTCATTGGCGAGTTTGGCGTCGAGCTTCTTCAACTCGCCTTCGAGCTTAGCCGTCTCTTTCGCCAGTCGCGCTCGTTCGGCGCCAAGGTCGATCACGCCTTCGAGCGGCATGGCGGCGACGCCGCCGCGCACGAGAAGCTGCGCCGAGGATTTCGGCGCGGCGTCGGCGAAGCCCAGCCGCGAAAGCCGCGCCAGCTTGCGGATCGTCTCGTCCCAGCGCGTCGCGCGCGCTTTCAGCGCCTCGTCGGCGCCGATCAGCAGCAGCTCCGTCTCGCTGGTCAGATTCATTTCGGCGCGCAGCGAGCGCGTTTCCGAAATAAGGTCGACGACCCAGCCGATTTCCTGTTCGGCTTCTGCGTCTTCGAGTCCTTCGAGCGACGGCCAGGCGGCGAGCGCCAGCATCGTCTCGCGTTTGGGACCCTCGGCGCCCTTGATCGCCCAAAGCTCCTCGGTGAGGAAGGGCATGAAGGGATGCAGCAGCGCATAGATCTGGTCGAGCACGAAGGCGGTCGTCGCGCGCGTCTCGTCCTTGTCAGCGCCGTCGGCGCCTTGCAGCAGCGGCTTGGCCAGCTCGACATACCAGTCGCAGAAGACGCTCCAGACGAAGCGATAGGCGGCGTTGGCCGCGTCGTTGAAGCGATAGGCGTCGATCGCCGCGCTCACTTCCGCCGTCGTGCGCGCCGCCTCGCCGACGATCCAGCAGTTGAGCGTGATTCTGTTGGCGCGCGGATCATAATTTGCGACGCGCGCGCAGCCGTTGATCTCCGCGAAGCGCGAGGCGTTCCACAGCTTCGTCGCGAAATTGCGATAGCCCTCGACGCGCTGCGTGGAGAGCTTGATGTCGCGTCCCTGCGCCGCCATCGCGGCGAGGGTGAAGCGCAGCGCGTCGGCGCCATATTCATCAATGAGATGCAGCGGGTCGATGACATTGCCCTTCGACTTACTCATCTTCGCGCCCTTCTCGTCGCGAACGAGCGCGTGGATATAGACGTCGCTGAAAGGGACCTCATCCATGAAATGGAGGCCCATCATCATCATGCGGGCGACCCAGAAGAAGATGATGTCGAAGCCGGTGACGAGGGCGCTCGTCGGATAGTAGCGCGCGAGTTCGGGCGTCTTCTCGGGCCAGCCGAGCGTCGAGAAGGGCCAGAGCGCGGAAGAGAACCAAGTGTCGAGAACGTCTTCGTCGCGCCACAAATAGACGATGCTGCGTCCTTCGCGTCGAGCCGCGACCGAATGTAGGGCCGCGCTCGCGGGGTGAGACTCGAACCCGATTTCCTCACAACCATAATATTGTTTGGCTTCAGCCTGTACCGCCTCCTCAGATTCAGCGACGAATACCTTGTGCGGATTTAGTTCTGCTGCGAGTTCCTTGTTACGATCGTGGATGCCAACGTGATAAAGACGATTAATGCCATCAGGGTGGTCATTAGGTAGTTCCGGTCCATACCAGGCCGGGATGCGATGGCCCCACCAGAGCTGACGCGACACGCACCAGGGCTGAATGTTTTCGAGCCATTCGAAATAGGTCTTTTCCCAATTCTTCGGCACGAAAGTCGTGCGGCCGTCGCGCACCGCTGCGAGCGCCGGCTGCGCGAGAGTCTTGGCGTCGACATACCATTGATCGGTGAGTCGCGGTTCGAGCACCGCGCCCGAGCGGTCGCCATGCGGGACCATATGGGTATGGGGCTCTATCTTCGCGAGATAATTTTCTTCCTTCATCTTTGTAACGATGCGTGCCCGCGCCTCGAAGCGGTCACACCCGTCAAACTCTTCAATTCTTGAGTTCAGGCCTTGGTGTTCAGGCTCGCGGAGATCAAGCTCATCAATATCGATAATTTGTTCGTCGATTGCGTCTACAAATGCGTTGAAAGCAAGATTGCCTACCAAATGCATGCGTGCGTCTGCATACAGCACGTCAATGCGCTCCAACGAATGTCGCTTGCCAACTTCAAAATCATTGAAATCATGCGCCGGGGTAATCTTCACCGCGCCGGTACCCTTTTCGGGATCGGCATATTCGTCGCCCACGATCGGAATGGGTCGGCCGACAAGCGGAAGGATGACATGCCGCCCGATTAGGTGTTTGAGCTTGTCATTTTCGGGATGCACAGCGACGCCTGTATCGCCCAGCATCGTTTCCGGGCGCGTCGTCGCCACCTGAATGAATGTCGCCGCATTGTCCGGATCGTAGGTTTCGCCTTCGAGTGGATAGTTGAAATAGTAAAGGTGGCCGTTAGGGTTTTTGCTCAGGACTCTCGCGAGTGCTTCGGCATCGAAGGGCGTTTCGTCACCACGCGACCATTTGAATGACCCGCGACATTCCACCTGGACGACCTCCAGATCGGAGATCGCCGTGTGCAGCGCCGGGTCCCAATTGACGAGACGCTTGTCCTTGTAGAGCAGCCCGTCGCGATAGAGCTGCACGAAAACCTTCACCACCGCGCGCGACAGGCCTTCATCGAGCGTGAAGCGCTCGCGCGACCAGTCGCAAGAGGCGCCGAGCCGCTTCAGCTGTTCGACGATCTTGCCGCCCGATTCCGCCTTCCATTCCCAGACGCGCGCGACGAATTTCTCGCGTCCGAGTTCGCGGCGATGCTCCTGGCGCTCCATCAGCTGGCGCTCGACGACCATTTGCGTCGCGATGCCGGCGTGGTCGGTGCCCGGCTGCCAGAGCACGTCGTCGCCCTTCATGCGCCGGTAGCGAACGAGAATATCCTGCAGCGTGTTGTTGAGCGCATGGCCCATATGCAGGCTGCCGGTGACGTTCGGCGGCGGAATGACGATGGAATAGGGCTTAGCCTGCGCGCGTTCGGGCCGTCCGGCGCGAAAAGCTTGCGCCTCTTCCCATGCCTCGCGGATGCGCGATTCAATTGCGGCGGGAGCGAAGGTCTTTTCCATGGTCATTTGGCAGGAGCCTTTTGGCCCCCACCCTGTCCCTCCCCCGCTTCGCGGGAGAGGGGACGCTAACGATCGGCGTTTCGTCGCACGTCAGTGAAGGCTCGAATCTACTCCCTCTCCCGCGAAGCGGGGGAGGGTGGGGGGGTTACGCCAGCGCCTTGAGCGCGCCTTTGCCGGCGTAGATCGCCGCGTCGCCCAGCTCCTCCTCGATGCGGATGAGCTGGTTGTATTTGGCGGTGCGGTCGGAGCGGGCGAGCGAGCCGGTCTTGATCTGACCGCTGTTCGTCGCGACGACGAGATCGGCGATGGTGGAATCCTCGGTCTCGCCGGAGCGATGCGAGAAGACGGTGGTGTAGCCGGCGCGGTGTGCGGTCTCGACCGAAGCGAGCGTCTCGGTCAGCGTGCCGATCTGATTGACCTTGACGAGCAGCGAATTGGCGACGCCCATCTTGATGCCCTCGTTGAGGCGCACGACATTGGTGACGAAAAGATCGTCGCCGACGAGCTGAACTTTGTCGCCGATCGCGTCGGTGAGCTTCTTCCAGCCCTCCCAGTCGTCCTCGGCCATGCCATCCTCGATCGACACGATCGGATAGGCGCTGGCGAGCTTGGCGAGATAGGCGACCTGCTCGTCGATCGAGCGCGTCACGCCCTCGCCTTCATAGACATATTTGCCGTCCTTGAAGAATTCCGTCGCGGCGCAGTCGGAGGCGAGATGCACGTCGACGCCCGGCTTGAAGCCCGCCGTTTCGATCGCCTTCATGATGAAGTCGAGCGCCGCTTCGGCGGAAGGGAGATTCGGCGCGAAGCCGCCCTCGTCGCCGACCGAGGTGCTGAGGCCCGCCTTTTTCAGCGCCGACTTGAGCGTGTGGAAAATCTCCGCGCCCCAGCGGATGGCGTCGCGCACATTGGGCGCGCCGGTCGGCATGATCATGAATTCCTGGAAGTCGATCGGATTATCGGCATGCACGCCGCCGTTGACGATGTTCATCATCGGGGTGGGCAGAACTCGCGCCTGCACGCCGCCCACATAGCGATAGAGCGGCAGGGCCGAGGCCTCGGCCGCCGCCTTGGCGACCGCGAGCGACACGCCGAGAATGGCGTTGGCGCCGAGCCGCGCCTTGTTCGGCGTCCCGTCGAGCTTGATCATCGCCTCGTCCAGGCAGACCTGTTCCTCAGCTTCGAAGCCGAGCAGCGCCCCGGCGATTTCGTCGTTGACGTTGTCGACGGCCGCGAGCACGCCTTTGCCGAGATAGCGTGATGCGTCGCCATCGCGCTTTTCCGCCGCTTCATGCGCGCCGGTCGAGGCGCCGGACGGCACCGCCGCCCGTCCAGACGATCCATCCTCCAGGGTGACGTCGACCTCGACGGTCGGGTTCCCGCGAGAATCCAGAATTTCGCGGGCGTGGATGTCGACGATCTCGGTCATGGGTGCCTCTTCATGATGCGGCGCGGAGCGGCGCGACTTCTTAGACCTATTGCGCGGTCCCGAAAAGCCTCAGCCGCAAAAAGGTTCTGCGTCCGCTGCGCGCTTTTATGGGATCTGTGCTGCGCCGCGGCGACGGCGCGCCAGCGAAATCCGTTGACTGGGGAGGGGCCCTCCCTATCCTTGAGCTTGGAGAATGAGCGGGCGTTCGCCGCCAAGCGCGACGGGGTCGGCGGGAGATTCGGATGGCCCTCAGCACAACGCGATTCGCGCGCGGCGTCGTTTTCAGCCTTTGCCTGGGGCTTTGGAGTCCGGCCGGCGCCTGGGCGCAGTCGCCGGAGCATGTCGCCGCCGCCAAGGCGACGTTGGAGAAATCCCCCGTCCGCGGCGATTGCGCGCCGGCGCAGGAGGATTTCCTGGGCTGGCCGGCGAGCCTCGTGCAGCGGTGCGAATATCAGCATGAGGGCATGCCTGGCCTCGCCTATGTGCTCGACGTCAAGCCGGAAACTCTGGCGCGCTGGGTGGAGGCGGGATGCGGCGCGCTGATGGTCGGCGCCGGCCATTGTTTCGACCGGACGTTGAAATGCGCGCTCGACAGCACAGGCGCAAGCTTCGTGATCGGCGGCAATCTGATCGCGGCGCGCGGCGGCGTGAAGCAGAATCGCTTTTATCGCAACGGCGTCGCGATCGTTGCGCCCAAAAGCGGCACGCCGGGCGCCGTGCCGATCGCAGAGCAGGAGCAGATCGCGCATATGCCGGAAAAGGACGTCTCGGCGATGCTCGAGCGCGGCGGCGTCGCCTTGTGGAACACCATGCCCTATCAATTCGCCGTCAAGGCCCTCGAATTCGCCGTGCCGGCGGAGATGAACACGCCGGACCGGCGGGAGAAATGGCTGGAAATCGTGCGCGTCGAAATGCTGAAGGCGCTGGAGAGCCCGGAAAATCGCTTTCTCTCCGGCTGGATGTCGGCGCATCCGATCACGCTGCGCGCGGGGGAATGCCCGGACTCCCGCGACCCCTGAGCTGTTTGGCGCTTGACGCGACGGCGAATGCGCCTTTGTTAGCGCATGACTAGGTTACGCGCATGACCAAGACGCATCAGGGCGCCGCGCTGCTCGGCCGCATGGCCGCGCTGCCGGCTTCGCCGGACGAGGCCGAACTCGATCTCGTGCCCAATCCTCACAAGGACGCGACCTATCTCGTGCGCTTCACCGCGCCCGAGTTCACCTCGCTCTGCCCGGTGACCGGCCAACCGGATTTCGCGCATATCGTCATCGACTATGTCCCCGCCGAATGGCTGGTCGAGTCGAAGGCGCTGAAGCTTTACCTTGGAAGTTTCCGCAACCATGGCGCCTTTCACGAAGACTGCACGCTGCGGATCGCGCGCGATCTCGTTGCGGCGATGACGCCGAAATGGCTGCGCATCGGCGGCTATTGGTATCCGCGCGGCGGCATGCCGATCGACGTCTTCTGGCAGACCGGCGCCCCGCCCGAAGGGCTGTGGCTTCCTGGCCAGGGCGTGCCGCCCTACCGGGGGCGAGGCTAGGCTTGGGCGCGCCAAGGTCGAGCCTTGTGCGTCCGGCGGCAAATCACCTATGGGTCGCTGTGGTGGTCCTGACCAAGAGACCGTCCGATCGCGGGGCCCAGAGACGATGAAGCTTCGGACATTTTTCTCGATCTTCTTCCTGTCGCTCGTCGCGCTCGCCGGCGGCAATCTGGCGCTGGGCGTTTTTCTCGAAAACGCACAGAAGGATCTGGAGACGTCGCATCGCGAATTGCAATCATTGACCACGCTTGCCGAGGATTTGGTTTTTTCCTCGCAGTGGCAGACGCGCTTTGCGCGCGGTTATATCTCCAGCAACGATCCGAAACGAATCGAGTGGTACAACATCATCGGCGACATTCTCAACGGCGAGGTCGCCCGGCCGAAAGACTATAACTTTGGCTACTGGGATCTCGTGAACGGCGGAATCATTCCGCCGCCCGAGACGAAAAGCGAGGGCGCAGTTTCGATCGAAGAGCGCTTCTTAAGCCAAAATGTCACCGCGCATGAATTGAACAAGCTCAAGGAAGCGCAAAGCTTTTTGGACAAAGTGATTGCGATCGAACGCGCCGCAATGCATGCGGTGGATGGCGACTTCGACGACGGCGCTGGAACCTATTCCCGCAAGGGCAAGCCCGATCGCGCCTTGGCGACAAAGCTGTTGTTCAGCGACGAATACCGCAAGCTCAACGGAGATCTAACGCTGCGCATCGCGCAGATGCAGAACTTGATCCGGCAGCGATACGCCGGGCGAATTTCCCGGGAACAGGCGTTCGCCAACCGATTGTTCGCAGCCAATTCTTATTTGAACATCGGCTTGTTTGGGGTGGTCGTTCTGTCGCTGATCTTCTTGCGCAACCGCTTCGCGGTTCGAGCGTCGCACCTCATGTCGGTCGTTCGCGAGATTGGAGCGGGAAATCTCGCGGCTCAGGCCTCGGTTTTCGGGAGCGACGAGATCAGCGAACTCGCCACCACCGTCAATACGATGGCCGCGAATCTGAACGTCGCTTTCGACAGACTCGAAGACAAGATCAAGCTTTCTGGCAAAGCCTTGTCGGACCTTGAGATCGAACGCTCCCGTTCGGAAAAGCTGCTCCACAATATTCTTCCGGCCGCGATCGCCGAGCGACTGCGTGGCGGAGAGGAGACGATTGCGGAAGTTTTCCCTGAGGTCACGGTGTTTTTCTCCGACATCGTCGGATTTACGGGACTTTCGGCGAAGCTTGGTCCGCACGCCACCGTCAATATGCTCAACGTCCTCTTCGAGAAATTCGACGAGCTCGTCGAAAAACACGGCGTCGAAAAAATCAAGACGATTGGCGACAGCTACATGGTGGTCGGCGGAGTCCCGAACCGGGACCCCTTGCACTGTCAGCATATCGCGGATTTCGCGCTGGAAGCGCAAAGCTACATCATGAGCTACGCAGAAGAGGTTCCTTACCCGCTTCAAATGCGCATGGGCGTGCACACCGGCACGGTGGCGGCCGGCGTCGTGGGAAAAAAGCGATTTTCCTACGATCTGTGGGGCGACGTCGTGAATGTCGCGAGCCGATTTGAATCGACGTCCAAGCCCGACAAGATTCACGTGTCCGAAGCGGTGAAGGTGCGTCTCAGCGACGACTACCTGTTCCTGGATGGCGGAACCGTCGAAATGAAAGGCAAAGAGCCGGCGCGCTCTTTCTTCCTGATCGGCAAAAAGGCGCAGATGCCCAGCGTTCTGGAGTTCGCGGCCGCTAGCGACGCGGTCGAAACGCCAACCCGACTGCGCCGGGATAATCCTTCGTTTGCGCCTGGCTCCGATAAATGAGCATCGAGATAAGCCAACTCGCGATCAGGATCGCGGCGATGGCAAAGCCGAAATTGGCAAGATTGTCGTTAAGCCCTTGAACGAGGCGCCAAACGCCGCCTTCGAATCCGAGCTTGTCGCCGATCAGGCCGAGCGCTTCGATGCCGCCGATGAAAATGGCGACGATCACCGACATCGCGGTCATGACCAGATTGTACCAAAGTTTCCTCAGCGGATCGTCGAACGCCCAGCCGTAGGCTCCAGTCATCACGAGGCTGTCCGTGGTGTCCATTAGGGTCATGCCGGCGGTGAACAGCGCCGGAAACACCAGAATCGTCGAAAAAGACATGCCTTGCGCGGCCTGCGCCGCCGAAATGCCGAGCAGGCCGATCTCCGTCGCCGTGTCGAAGCCCAGCCCTAGCAGAAATCCAACGACATACATGTGCCATGACCGCGAAACGAAGCGGAACAGCGGGCGGAAAACCCGGGTGAACAGGCCGCGTCCGTTGAGCAGGCGGTCGAGGTCCTCTTCGATGACCGGTTCGCCAAGTCGGGCGCGGTTGTAGGCCGACCAGATGCCCCTGAGCAGGAGAAGATTTGCAAGGCCGATGACGATGAGGAACGAAGCCGACGCCATCGTGCCGATCGCGCCGCCGATGGCTTGGAAGTCATGCGCCTCGCCCTGCATGGCCACGGCCGCCGCCGCCATCGCGACCGACGCGAGCGCGACGAAGGTGGAGTGGCCGAGCGAGAAGAAGAATCCGACCGAATAGGGCGTCTTGCCGTCCTGCATCAATTTGCGGACGACATTGTCGATGGCGGCGATGTGGTCTGCGTCGAAGGCGTGGCGAAGGCCGAACATAAAGGCCAGAACGGCGGCCCCCATCAAACCCGGCCGATCGGAGAAGGCGGTCCACGCCCAAGTCCAGGCCAAGACATTGGCCGCGAGGATCACGCCATAGGTCGCCGCAGCCTTGGCTTTGAAATTGTCGCCTTGGTCATCGAAAGGATTGAGCGCCATGACCCCCGCCCGGCTGAGCAATAGAGATCTTTACCCGTAATCGCTTAATTATGAAAGTTCATACGGGCGACGCGCGGGCGAGGACGAATGGTTGACTGAGTGGCTACGAGTAGCCACTATCTGCCCCATGACGATTGTTTCGATCAAAGACGCCAAAAATCGCCTGACCGAACTTGCTCGACAGGTCGAGAAGGGCGAAACGATCGTCGTGACTCGGAATGGGAAACCGGTGTTCGATCTGGTTCCTCATCAACCCAAACGCGGGTTGCGGCTCGAAGCCGTCGACGAATTCAAGAAACGACACGGCCTCCGGTCCATCGTCACTTTCATCGCTGAGGATTTTGACGCGCCCTTGCCGGAAGATTTTCTGCTGCGCCCGCTGCCGGATGATGCATGAGGCTGCTGCTCGACACGCATATTCTGCTGGCGTTGATTGAAAACCGTGTCGCCGAGTTCGGATCGCACGTGCAGTCTTTGCTGACGAGTGAAGATGCGGAATTTCTGGTCAGCGTCGCGAGTCTTTGGGAGATCGCGATCAAGTGGCGGCTGGGCAAACTCGAACTAACGATAAATCTTGAGACGCTTCCAGAACTGCTGGAAGCGATGGGGATCGAGGTCCTTTCGATTAACGCGCGGCATGCGCTCGTCGCGGTCAAACCTGAGCCGCCTACGCGCGACCCGTTTGATCGCCTGTTGCTGGCGCAATGCAAAATCGAGGAGTTGCGCCTCCTGACCGTCGATCGCGCGCTTCTCGACCATCCGTTGGCTGCGCGCAAGGCTTAGCGGATCGCGCTCGCCAGTCGGTCTCTTGAGCAAGATGGTTTGCTCAGCTTCGATTTTGATAGAATGCGCGGTCAGGCGGAAGCGCCGGGGATCGACATGCTGTCGGAAGAGAAGATTGTCGAGTGGCGGCTCTGCGCCCCTTCGCTGCGGGAAGCGGAGCTCTCCGGCGGCGAAACGCTGTATCGGCAAGGCGAGGAGCCGAGCTTTCTCTATTGTTTGATGCGGGGCGTCGTCAGGCTTTCGCATCTTGCGGAAAGCGGCGCGCAGATCACGCTCGCCATCGCGGGCGCCGGCGAACTCTTCGGGCGCGTTTCGCCGGGGAGAGCCTCGGCGCATGCGGCGAGCGCCATCGGCGAAGCGCGCGTCCTGATGTTCGCCCCTTCGGACGTGGCCTGTCTCGTCGCGAACAGCCCATCCTTCTCGAGCTTCCTCAACGCCGGACTGGAGGCGTCGCGGGAACGCGCCGAGCGCAGGCTGATTGACCGCCAGACCAAGACGGTCGCGGCGCGGCTGATCGAGACGCTGGGAGAGCTTGCGCTCGCCTTTGGCGCGCCCTGTCCGCATGGCTATTCGCTCGAGATCAGGCTCACGCAGCAGGACATCGCCGATCTCGTCCATGCGAGCCGCCCGGTCGTGACGCGGATCATGAACGATCTGCGGCGCGACGGCGCGCTGGACTATCGGCGCGACCTCATCTGCGTCAATCACCTCGCGCTGAGATCCCTCGCGCAAGAAAAGCCCCTCAATCTGTCATCAAGGTGACAGACCGCCTCCGCGCCGCGCGCTAACGAGAGGCGGAGGCGGCCGAGCCGCGCCGCCCCAATGCGGAGAAACCACAATGAAACCACTCACGGCGCGCCTGCATGGCTATCTCGACTATCTGACGGTTGTGATTTTCCTCGCCGCGCCAAGCGTCCTTGGTTTCGGCGGCCTGCCGGCGCAGCTCTCCTGGCTGCTCGCGGGCGTGCATTTGGCGATGACGCTCGTGACGAAATTTCCGCTTGGGCTCTTTCGGCGGCTGGCATTCGCGCTGCATGGCTGGGTCGAACGGATCGTCGGCCCGGCGCTCATCGCCATCGCTTTTCTTCCCGATATCTTCAGCGTCAAGCCGGCCTTCGCCTTTTTCGCGGGCATGGGCCTTATCATTATCGCGGTCGGCTGGCTGACGGATTATGCGGAGGCGAGTTAGGCAGCGAATGGATCGGCCCGCTTTGATCAGCGGACCGCCTTCGCCAGCCGGTCGAACGCCATCAGCCCCCTGACCATCGTTTCAACTTCGCCGAGCGGGACTTGCGTCGCGCGGTCCGAGATCGCCGCGCCCGGATCGGGATGCGTCTCGATGAAAAGCCCCGCGACGCCGACGGCGACGGCGGCGCGGGCGAGAGTCGGGACGAAGCGGCGATCGCCGCCGGATGACGCGCCATGCCCGCCCGGCTGCTGCACGGCGTGCGTGGCGTCAAAGACGAGGGCCGCGCCGGTCGTTTCCCTCAGAATCGGCAGGGCCCGCATGTCGGCGACGAGCGCATTATAGCCGAAGCTTGTCCCGCGTTCGGTGACGAGGACGCCGGCGGCGCCGGCGTCGCGCGCTTTCTCGACGGCGTGGATCATGTCCCAGGGCGCGAGAAACTGCCCCTTCTTGATATTGACGGGACGTCCGGTTTTCGCCGCCGCGACGATGAGATCGGTCTGCCGGCAGAGAAAGGCGGGTATTTGCAGCAGGTCGACGGCCTCGGCGATTCGCGCGCATTGCCCTGCTTCATGCACGTCGGTCGTCACCGGCAGGCCGGTCTTCTCTCTGATTTCAGCGAAGATCGGCAGGGCGGCCTCAAGCCCGACGCCGCGCGCGGCGTCGCCGCTGGTGCGGTTCGCCTTGTCGAAGGACGCCTTGAAGACGATTCCGATATTCAGCCGTTCGCCGAGCCCGGCGAGTTCGCCGGCGATTGCGAGCGCCATGTCGGCGCTTTCCAGCGCGCAGGGGCCGGCGATCAAGGTCAGGGGCAGATCGTCGCCGATGGCGACGCGCCGCGCGCCATGTCCAATGAGAACTCTGGTCACGGCGCGCCTTGTCTCACATTTTGATCAGCCGCGCGACTTCGGCGCGCAGCGCCGGCAGGACCTCGGCCTCGAACCAGGGATTGCGCTTCAGCCAGCCGCTGTTGCGCCAGGACGGATGGGGGAGGGGGAAGATCAGCGGCGTCGTGTTCTGGAATTCGCGCCAGCGCGCGACAATCTGCGAAACGTTCGCGCCTTTCGGCAGCGCATGGCCGAGCCGTTCGAAATGATAATCCTGCGCATATCGGCCGATCGCGACGACCGTCTCGATCTGCGGCAGCGATGCGAACAGCGCGTCGTGCCAGCGCGGGCGACATTCGGCACGCGGCGGCAGGTCGCCGCCGGCGGCGTCGTAACCCGGAAAGCAGAAGCCCATGGGGACGATGGCGATGCGCGAGACGTCGTAGAAAGTCTCGCGATCCACGCCCAACCAGTCGCGCAGACGATCGCCGGAAGGATCGTTGAAGGGAACGCCGGTCTGATTGACGAGATTGCCGGGCGCCTGGCTCGCGAGCAGCAGCCGCGCGCTGGGCGAGACGCGCAGCACGGGACGCGGCTCATGCGGCAGTATCGCGCCCTCAGGCGTTTCCGCGCAGAGACGGCAGGCGCGGATGCGCGCCGTGATCTCCTCGAGTTTCCTGCCGGACATGCGTCGCGTCATTACGGCACGACGCTCGGACGCGCCGAGATGTCCGCGCGCCAGCGCGAAAGATGCGGCAGGTCTTGAGGAATATCGACCCGCGCGGCCTTGGTCAGGTCCATGGCGACGATGGCGGTGATGTCGGCGATGGTGAAGTCATCCGAGGCGATGAAGCGCCGCGAGGCGAGTTCCCCATCGAGGAAGCGCATCATCTGCTGCGCGCGCGGCCGCTGCAGTTCGGCCACTTGCGGCAGCTGCGGCGATTCGAGTTTCGCGAGCGCCGGGTGGCTGTGACGAAAAGCGAGGCCCACCGGCGTGAACAGGCGGAATTCCACTCGGCGCTGCCACATCTCGACGAACGCCTGTTCGCGCGCGTCGCGGCCAAGGAGCGGCGGTGCGGGGTAAAGCGACTCGATGTAGCGGCAGATGGCGACGGATTCGGTGAGCGTCGCGCCGTCGTCGAGAACGAGCGCCGGGACTTCCTCGAGCGCATTGACGGCCGCATAGGACTCCTGCTTGTGCTCATGCGTCATGAGGTTGACGTCGCGAACGGGAATCGTGACGTTCTTCTCAGCCAGGAAAATGCGAACCCGCCGGGGATTTGGCGCCAGTGGCGTATTATAGAGCAGCATCTCCGCCTCGGTATCGGCTCGAATATGGGTGGATCGGACGCGGTTGGTGAGGGCGCCGTCAAACTTTCAAGAGGCGCGCCCGCTGGGGGCTCGCAGTTTCGCAGCCGTAACGTAAGTTAGGCGCGATGACGAACGATCTCCCGACTCACGCCTCCGCCGCGCTCGTGCTGTTTTCCGGCGGGCAGGATTCCACGACCTGCCTCGCCTGGGCGCTCTCGCGCTTCGAGCGGGTCGAGACGGTCGGATTCGATTACGGCCAGCGCCACCGCGTCGAGCTTTCGCGTCGGGCCGGGTTGCGCGAGGGGCTCGCGCGGCTCTCGCCGCTGTGGGCCGAGCGGCTTGGCGAAGATTCCACGATTTCGATCGAAGCGCTGGGCGCGATCTCCGAGACGGCGCTGACGCGCAACGCCGAGATCGCCTTCGCCGCCGACGGGCTACCCAACACCTTCGTTCCGGGGCGCAATCTGCTGTTTCTGACCTTCGCCGCGGCGCTCGCCTATCGGCGCGGGATCGCCGATCTCGTCGGCGGCATGTGCGAGACCGACTATTCCGGCTATCCCGACTGCCGCGATGAGACGATCCGCGCCATGGCGCAGGCGCTCAGCCTCGGCATGGATCGCAGCATGAACATTCATACGCCGCTGATGTGGATCGACAAGGCGGCGACCTGGCGACTGGCGGAATCGCTCGGCGGCGAACCGCTGGTGGGGCTCATCGTCGAGGAAACCCACACTTGCTATCTCGGCGAGAGGGGCCGCCACTTCGATTGGGGCTATGGCTGCGGCGAATGCCCGGCCTGCAAGCTGCGCGCCCATGGCTGGGAGAAATTTCGCGCTGAAAGCGTTCGCGCGACCGCTTGAGACCTGCCCGACCCGCTCGACTGTGGCAGGAGGGCCACAGTCGGCGCTGACGTCATCACGCCGAACGAAGACGCATTGACAGGCTTCAGCCAGCTCTTGTTATGTTATAACATATTCACCGAGAGCGGGCGTCGATGAGAAAGAGCGTTTTGGTTGGCGCAGCGGCCGGCGGCGCAGTCGTCGGGATTTTCACCAGCGTCGCGGGCGCCGTGGCTCAGCAGGCCTTGCCGCCGATCGAAGTTGGCGCCGTGAGTCCGATTAAACGCGCCAAGATCGTCTCTCCGCCACAGACCCCCCCAGCGCCCGGCGGGCGCAGCCGCAGCGTCGCGGGCCCGAGCGGACCCGAGCCGCGCGAGCCGGCCGTGGCGCCGCAAGGCGTCCTTCCCATCGTCGCCGATCAGTTCGCGACGGTGACGGTCGTCACCAATGAGGAGCTGCGGCGCTCGCCGGGCGCGACGCTTGGCGACGTGCTCTTCGCCAAGCCGGGCGTCACCGGATCGACCTTCGCGCCCGGCGCGGCGAGCCGTCCGATCGTGCGCGGCCTCGACAACTACCGGGTGCGCATCCAGGAAAATGGCGTCAGCAACAGCGGCGTCTCGGAACTCGGCGAGGACCACGCCGTGCCGCTAGATCCGGTCGCCGCGAGCCAGGTCGAGGTGGTGCGCGGTCCGGCGACGCTGCGCTGGGGCTCGCAGGCGATCGGCGGCGTCGTCAACGTCGAGAACAACCGC
This sequence comes from Methylocystis sp. SC2, assembly GCF_000304315.1. Classification (NCBI taxonomy): domain Bacteria; kingdom Pseudomonadati; phylum Pseudomonadota; class Alphaproteobacteria; order Hyphomicrobiales; family Methylocystaceae; genus Methylocystis; species Methylocystis hydrogenophila. The sequence continues at coordinate 3,060,751 of NC_018485.1, forward strand.
ATCCCCACGGCCTTGCCCTGCCGTCTTGCTTTCATCCCTACGGCTGAAACGCAAGGTTGCTCGGTCGTCGAGACTCGCGGCGCGGTGATGACCGTCGACAACTCGCTGGAAAACGCGACGCTGCTCGACGTCGGCCGCGGCAACGTCGCTTTCCACATGGATGTCCATGGCCGTCGCAGCAGCGACTACCTTATTCCCGGCTACCCCTATCTTTTTCCGCCGGATCCGCCGCCGCCGGTCTTCGGACGCCAGCCCAATTCGTCCATGCGCTCGGCCGGCGGTTCGGTCGGCGGCTCTTATTTCTTCGACGGCGGCTTCGTCGGCGTCGCCGTGACGCAGTTCAACTCGCGCTATCACATCCCCGGCATTGAGCCGACGGAAACCAATACGCGCATCGAACTTCGCCAGACGCGCGTGACGACCAAGGGCGAGTTCCGTCCGCAGTCGGCCTATGTTGAAGCCGTCCGCTTCTGGGCGGGTCTGACCGACTACAAGCACCACGAACTCGCCAATGAGGAGGGCTTCAACGGCGTTCAGCAGACCTTCACCAACAAGGATCTCGAGGCGCGAGTCGAAACGCAGCTTCGCCCGGTCGACCTGTCCTTCGCGACTCTGACAAGCGCCTTCGGCATTCAGGGCATGCATCAGATCCTGACCTCGCCAGGACGTGAGGGCGGGCTCTTCGACCCCAATCGGACGCGCAGCGTCGCCGGCTATTGGTTCAACGAATTCAGACTGACCGACACTTCGAGAATGCAGCTTGCGGGACGCATCGAACATGCGACCGTCTCCGGCGCATTTCCCGATCTCCTGATCGCGGGCGAAGCGCCCGAACTCTTCGTCGAGCCCGGGGCGCAAATCGCCCGCGTGCGCAATTTCACGCCGAAGAGTGGGGCCTTTGGGTTCCTCCAGGATCTGCCGGAAGGCGTCGTCGCCAGCCTGACGGCGCAATATGTCGAGCGCGCGCCGCGCGCGCCTGAACTTTTTTCGCGCGGGATCCATGAGGCGACGGGGACCTTCGACATCGGCAATCCCAATCTTGGCATCGAAGGGGCGAAGACGATCGAAATCGGCCTGCGGCGTCCGCTCGGCCCCTTCCGCTTCGAGGCGACGGCCTACCTCACGCGCTTTGACGGCTTCATCTTCCGAAATCTCACCGGCGCGGTCTGCGAGGGCGACATCGCCAGCTGCGCCTTCGACGGCGAGGGCGATCTGCGCCAGGCGTTCTATGCGCAGCGCAATGCGCTCTTCCGGGGCGGCGAGTTTCAAAGCCAGCTCGACGTCGCGCCGCTGGCGGGCGGCGTTTTTGGGGCGGAGCACCAGTTCGACGTGGTGCGGGCGACATTCGTGGGCGGCGGCAACGTCCCCCGCATTCCGCCCGTTCGGCTCGGCGGCGGATTGTTCTGGCGAGATTCGAATTGGCTCCTGCGGGTCAACCTCCTGCACGCCTTCGCGCAGCGCAACATCGACCCAACCAATGAAACGCCAACCAAGGGCTACAATTTGCTGAGGGCTGAAATCAGCTACCGCATGCTGCTCGATCCGGGCGATCCGCTGAGCCGCGAATTGAGGCTGGGACTCGTCGGCGACAATCTCCTCAACGAGGACATCCGCAACAGCGTCTCCTTCCGTAAGGATGAGGTGCTGCTGCCGGGCGCCAATCTGCGGTTTTTCGCGAATGCGCGCTTTTAAACGCCCGAGGCAGAGCGATCGGGGAAGGGCTTTCTCATCCTGAGGAGCGTGCGCAGCACGCGTCTCGAAGGACGAGGGAGCCCGTTTTCGCATATTTTTCCTCACCCTCGTCCTTCGAGACGCCGCCGTCGATCTCGGGCCTGCCCGAGATCGACATTAAATTCGCAAGTCTGGTAAACCCGACTTGCGGCGGCTCCTCACGATGAGGGTGAGGAAGACAATCCTTCGCCTGATTCCACTGGCGCCCGAGGCGTTTCGGCTTGATCGCCGGGGCGAAATAGGGCATAGGCGGGGCCAACGAAGCGCTGGGCGTATCCCGGCCAGTTCACTATTGCCGGGGTGAGATCGATGAAAGTCCGCAATTCCTTGAAATCTCTGCGTTCGCGCCATCGCGCCAACCAGATCGTGCGCCGCAAAGGCCGCGTCTACATCATCAACAAGGTGCAGCGGCGCTATAAGGCGCGCCAGGGCTGAGCGCCGCCACGCCTGTTGTCCAGACGCATGAAGAAGGGCCGGAGCGTCAGCTTGCGGCCCTTTTGCATTTCTAGAGCGCTTCCCGATCACATGGAATCATGTGATCGATAGGGAATCGCTCAAAATCAAAACGTTGGAGCAGGTTCTCATCGAAAAGTCCGTCAACTTTTCGATGAGAACCTGCTCCAAGGGCCGCGCCGCCGCGTTAAACGCCGCCGTCTTCCGCAACGCCCATGAGGGCCAGCACATGCGCGTTGACGCTGCGGCTGAGAGCGTCGACGTCATAGCCGCCTTCGAGCATTGAGACGATTCGGCCGCCGCAACGCCGGTCGGCGATATCCATCAGCCGTTTGGTCGCGTCGCCGAAGTCCGTCTCCCGGAGCCGCAGGCCGCCGAGCGGATCCCGCTCATGGGCGTCGAAGCCCGCCGATATCAGGATCAGATCGGGCGCGAAATCGCGCACCCGCGGCAGGATCCGGTCGGCGAGCGCTTCGCCGAAAGCGTCCCCCGTCGAGCCGGCGAGCAGCGGCGCATTGACGATGTTGTCATGGTCGCCCGTGTCATTGCGTCCGCCGGTGCCGGGATAAAAGGGCGCCTGATGCGTGGAGCAGAACAGCACCTTGTCGTCGGACCAGAAAATCTCTTGCGTGCCATTGCCGTGATGGACGTCGAAATCGACGATCGCCACCCGTTCCGCCCCATGCGCCGCCAGGGCGTGGCGCGCGGCCACCGCGACATTGTTGACGAAGCAGAAGCCCATCGGATTGTGCACGCCGGCATGGTGTCCCGGCGGCCGGACGGCGACGAAGGCGTTGTCGGCCCGTCCCGACATCACCTCATCCACGGCGGCGACAGCGCCGCCGGCGGCGCGCCAAACCGCTTCGATCGTCTTCGGACACATCAGCGTATCGCTGTCCAGCGCCGAATAGCCTTCGCGCGGCGCCGCGCGCTCGAGGGCCGTGAGATAGGCGCGCGGATGGACGCGCTCCAGGGATTCCGCTTGCGCTTCAGGCGCATTCATCCGGCTCAGGGACGCGAATCGCGCGTGCTCCAAGCCGCGCTGGATCGCCCGCAACCGCTCGGGGGCTTCAGGATGGCCGGGACCCATCTCATGAAGGAGCCCGCTTTCATGTGTGATGAGGAGGGTTTTCAATGCTGCGACGCAATCCGAGCGGGCGACGCTACGCCAGTCAACGTCATGATTTTCCGCCTTCTCCGGCTTTCTGTCCATGGAAAAGAAATCGTAAAGCTCGAGGGCGGCGCGCCGGTCAGCGTGGCGCCGGCGCAACAGTAAGGGAATAATTCGGAAGACGTGATCCCAGCGCCAAAGTTCATGATAAGAAAATCGTAACAACTGTTTTGCGGCGGGAAGGAGTGCCCGAAATGAGTTTCAGATATGTGACGGCGGCGTCAGCGCTTCTTGCTGTCTTTTTGGCTGGCTGCAACGGGGGGACGCCTCTTCCCGATCCGAGGCTTAACGGCCGCGACGCCGAATTCATGGCGCTCGCGCCTAAAGCTGGGGTCAGTTCGCAATACGAACGCTACCTCGTCGACTATAAGACGAACGAGCCCGTCGGTTCGATCATCGTCGATAACCGCTCGAAGTTCCTCTACTATGTCATGCCGGGCGGCAAGGCCGTGCGCTACGGCGTCGCCACCGGACAGGACGCCATGGCCTTCACCGGCCGGGCCTATGTCGGCGGCATGCAGGAATGGCCGCGGTGGATCCCGCCAAAGGACATGCTCGAGCGCTGGCCGCATCTGCAGCCGACCGCGGACGCCGGCGGTCTGCCAGGCGGTCCCGACAATCCGCTCGGCTCGCGGGCGCTCTACCTCTATCAGAACGGCAAGGATACGCTCTATCGTATCCACGGCACCAATGAGCCGGACAAGATCGGACAAGCGGTGTCCTCGGGCTGCATTCGCATGCGCGACATCGACGCGATCGATCTCTACAACCGCGTGAAGGTCGGCACGAAAGTCGTCGTGCTCTAAGCCTCTCGCCACACTTCGTTAAGCTTCCTGCGACGCCCTCCGCCCAGCGCGAGGGCGTCGTCTTTTTGCCGTCAGACGGCTCGCCCGTCGCTCGGCCTGACCGCAGCCCGAGCGAAACCGGCCGTAGACCGGTCGCGCATGTGCGCCGTCGCACTGCGCCAGGGTCAAGCGGACCTTAATGTCGCGAATGTTCGCAGGGTGCGGGCGACCAAAGTGGGGGATTGATTATGCGTCCGACGACAAGCATGGGCTGCTTAGTCCTGGTGGTCTGCGTTCTCTTGCTGGAATTCGCCGGCGCGGGCGCTTACCTCGCGTCGTCCGCGCAAGCGAAACCCTCGGATCCTTGCTACGGCTACGCGATTTGCCAGTAAAATTTTCGTTCGTTCCCGCGATGTGTGGAACGCGCGCCCGACATCTGCGTTTCTTTTCTGAAAGGCCGGCGCGCCCCAATCAACGCTCGAAAGAGCGGAGAGTCGGAGCGCCGCGCCTTTCAAGTTTTCATATGGAGCGAGAGGCGGAAGGCTGGGCCCGTCATGCGCAATTTGGTTTTATATGTGTTGATGTTGTTCCTGTTCGCGGCAAGCGTTGCAAGCGCCACGACGATTCTCTCTCGGCCGTCGCCCAGCGACGACGATTTCTGCTTTGGATACGCGATCTGCGAATAGTCACGCCGAAAGTTTCTGACGCGCGCGTTCACGCAAGCGCGCGACGCCGCGCGTCAGCGAGCCGGCGTCAACGCCGATAAGCGCTTCTATTCGCCTGCACATTGCGTCGGCGGTCTGACGGATGCGCTGTTTGAACGGCGCGACCAGTCGGGCCGCCCAGGCGCGAATCGCGATGACGACCGAATAGATCTGACGGAAGCGGTCGAGCTGCATCAGCTTGTCCCGGCAGATGTCGAAAAGAAACGACATGACGCCGAGCGCCAGCGTTTTGGCGAGAAGGATCGCCAAAAGCCCCGTGAACACATGTCCATGCGCGATTAACCCAAAAGCGATCAGCTTGGCCGGGAGAATCGCGAACGCTGGCGCGACAAATATCCCTAATGTTTTTAACGGCGTAAGCGTCGCAACGAAGTCCTTGAACCGCCGTTCGTAGCGTTCAAGCCCAAGCGCGCGTCCAAGAGCGTGCAGCCATTGGCTGAAATGATCCCACAGCCAGGTTTCGACCAGAAAGAGGAGGGCGAGCGTGAACCAGAACGCGTCCTTCAGACGCTGTTTCCAATTTTCCATACGTCTTCCTCTCACAGGCGGCGGGTGCGAAGCTCAAGCCCCGGCAATCGCGCGGGGCCGACACGGCTCAAATGTGGATGGCGCGTTTGGCGACGGCGAAGGCCGCCTCGCGCATCGCCTCGGAGAGCGTCGGATGGGCGTGGCAGGTGCGCGCGAGATCTTCCGCCGAGCCGGAAAATTCCATCAACACCGCAGCTTCAGCGATCAATTCGCCGGCCGCGGCGCCAAGAATATGGACGCCGACCACCCGGTCGGTCGCGGCGTCGGCGATGATCTTCACGAAGCCGTCGGTCGCGCGCATCGCGCGCGCGCGGCCATTGGCGGTAAAGGGAAATTTGCCGATCGCAACCTCGATCCCGCGGGATTTGGCCTCTTCCTCGGTCATGCCGACCGCGGCGACCTCCGGCATCGTATAGACGACGCTCGGAATGACGCCGTAATTCACATGCCCCGCCTGTCCGGCGAGGATTTCGGCGACGGCGATGCCTTCGTCCTCCGCCTTATGGGCGAGCATCGGTCCGCGCACGACGTCGCCGATCGCGTAGACTCCCGGAACATTGGTCGCGAAGCCTTCGTCGATGACGATGCGCCCGCGCTCCAGGGCGACGCCGGCGCCCTCTAATCCGAGGCCCTGCGTGAACGGAATGCGGCCCGTCGCGATGAGCACGGCGTCGGCCTCGATCGTGTCGGACGTCGCGCCGTCGACCGACGAATAGGAGACGACGGCGCGCTCGGCCTTGCCGGCTCCCTCGCGCCGCACGCCTGTCACCTTGGAGGCGAGGCGGAACGCGAAGCCCTGTTTTTCGAGGATCTTCTGGAAGCGCGCGGCGATCTCGAGATCGAAGCCCGGTAGAATGCGCTCGAGATATTCGATCGCAATCACTTCCGTCCCGAGCCGGCGCCAGACCGATCCAAGCTCGAGTCCGATGACGCCCGCGCCGACGACGGCCAGCCGCTTCGGCGTCTTCGCCAAGGCCAAGGCGCCGGTCGACGAAAGGATCAGCTTTTCGTCGACCGGAATCTGCGCGCCGGCGGCGTCGCGCAGCGGCGCGACGGCGGAGCCGGTGGCGAGGACAATGTTTTTCGTTTCCAGCGTCTGAACGGCGCCTTCCGCCCCGACGACCTCGACCCGCCCGACGCCCTTCAGCCGGCCGACGCCGCGAAACGACTCGATCTTGTGCTTTCGAAACAGGAAGGCGACGCCATTGACGTTCGCGCCGACGGTGTCGTCCTTGTGCTTCATCATCGCCGCAAGATCGAGACGCGGCGGATCGACCATGACGCCGAGCGGCGCCAATCCATGCGCCGCCTCCGCGAACATATGCGACGCGTGAAGCAGCGCCTTCGACGGAATGCAGCCGACATTGAGGCATGTGCCGCCGAATGTCGGGTCCTTCTCGACGACGGCCGTCTTCAATCCAAGTTGCGCCGCGCGGATCGCGCAAACGTAACCGCCTGGACCGGATCCGATCACGATGAGATCGTAGGTCATGTCATCCGCAATTCAAAAATGGCGACGCTTCCAAGACGCGCTTCTCAGATAAACGCATCCGCGATGAACTTTGGCTAAACGCGCCTCTCGGAAATCAGGCGGCGGCCCAGACGTAGATGAGCGTCGCGACCAGGCCGAGCGCGGTTTGACCCAGCTCCAGACGCCCCCAAAGGTCGATGACCTTGCGCGCCTCATGCGCCGCGTCGGCCTGGATCAGCGCCAGGATGCGGTTGTTGAGCGGCACGATGGCCAGATAGGTGTAGGGCCAGCTCGCGATGGCGAGCAGCGCGCCGAATAGCCATCTGACGTCATCGAGTTCGCGATAGGCGATGAAGCCGAAGAGGGCGGCAAGCGCGGCGAAACTTGCGAGCACGATGAAGCCGCGGTGATCGGAGGGCTCCCACTCCTTGATCAGCGCGTCGTCAGTAAGCGCAAGCCGCGCCGGCTGTTCGACATAGTTGACGTAGAGCGAAGCGCCGGTGAAAGCGCCAGCCGTCGCGAGCGCAAGCGAACCAATAATCATTGAAGCGTCCTTTGGCGGTCGGCGCATCATTCGGCGTTCCTGGCGAATCGACCCCGACCGCCGACCCGCCGCCGTCATTCTTTAAGCTGACTCGATCGCTTCCTCGTCGCAGACGACGCGGGAGTTGCTCTCGGCTTCAGCGGCGACGTCGATTTTCACCGCCTTCACCGCATCCTGCTCTTTTCGGCGATCGGTGAAATGGTCGAAGAACACCCTCATGGCGCGATCGACGCCATAAGGATTGATGCGTCGCGTATCTTCCCGATAGAACATCGGCACGTTCGGAGAAACCGTGGCGAGATCATAGGACGGGAGATAGGCGATGTTCGGCCTTGCCCGGACCACCTCGTCGGCAGCGGCGCGCAAAATCGCCTTCACGGCGCAGTTCGATTCGATGACGTGCCGATCTTCGTAGGTCGCGATAATGCCGACAGGCGACACGCTCAGCACGATGCGAACCTTGGGATTGACCTCGCGAATGAGGTCGACGGCGGCCATGAAGTCGCGCACGACTTCGCTGACCGTCATATTGTAGAACTCGTAGACGCCCGGATCCCAGGTTCCGCCGGCGACGCCCGGCGCAAGCTGCAGGATCGCGCCATCCGGCTTGTGGCGCCAGGTCTCGGTGTGGCCGAATGTGAAGACGAAGACGTCCATCGTCTCGAGCATGTGGCGGACCGCGGCGAGATGCCGCGCGCGATCGGCGCGCATCTCGTCGACAGTGGCGTATCCGTCCGGTTCGATGCGCGGCCGGAACGGATCGACGACGCGGCCGTCTTCCGGACGGTTCCAGAAATCGAGTTGCGGCGTGAAGCGTCCATAGGCGCGCTGGATCAATTGCAGCAGCTGCGCGGTCGTGTAGAGATTGCCGTAGCGGCAGGAATACATCGAGTAGTTGCGGCGCAGCGCTTCATCGGCGGACATGCCGGCCGGCGGCTGCTCGGCGAGATAATAATGGAATCCGCTCGCCTGCAGGCGCATCGCGATCTCCTGCGCGAAGCAGCTGCCGCCTGTGGCGACCTTGTCCTGCGGCGAAATCTTGAACGGCGTGCGAATGATCGGATCGAGCGCGAAGGGCGGCAGCGAGGTCACCGCCTTGCGCCAAAAGCGATGGTCGGGTAGGGAGCTATAGGGGTTCTCCGCCATGGTCGCACTCCTTTCTGATCCGCCCGATGGTCGCGGATCGAGATTTTCCCGCGTCGTTCGCGAGCCGCCTTCTGGCGTCGCAACATAGACGGCGCCCGCCCGCTTGTCACCCGGCGGCGCCGCTGAGAACGCCCGCGCCGTCGCCAATTCATGAAAGACCGCATGTTAACGCAGGTTGACAGACAGATTCTAAAATCCTGGCGTCAATACGCCATCGAGCCGAGGATCGCGAAATTCACCGGCCGCATCATGCGCAACACCGGGCCGCGGATCGCCATCATCGGCAACTGCCAGAGTTTCGGCGTCGCCTATGCGATGAAAGTGCTCGATCCGAGCGCGACGGTCGATCATTTCTCGATGATCGCCCGCGCCCGCTCGACGATGGGCCTCTTCGTCAAGACGCTGGAGACGTACGATTACGTCTTCTCGCATGACTTTCTTGACGGCCATGTGCGCGGCGGCGGATCGGAGGAACTACGCCAGCGTCTGCCGAAAACGATCATGTTTCCCGCGATCACCTTCGCGGCCTTCCATCCCGATCTCGTCTATATTCACGATCTGTCGCGCATGCATGGTTTCGTTTGCGGGCCGATCGGTCCCTACCATTCGGCGATCGCGCTTTTCGCCTATCGGAAGGGCCTGTCGATCGAGATGGCGAACGCGCTCTTTAACGAGAACGTCTTTGACGCGCTCGGCTATTTCGACATGTGGAACGACGCGTCGCGCGAATTGCTCGATGCGACGCGCGACAGATATGGACTAGACCTTTCGGCCGAGCTGATGAACTGGTCGCGCCGGGGCGTCTTCATGTACAGCACCGTGCATCCGATGAGCTTCGTGCTGTTCGATCTCTCCAAGAAGCTTTTCGAGAGGGTCTCACTCAAGCCGCGCGCGGTGAATTTCAACTATTACGCCATCCATGACCTCGCGCGCAGCGAGATCTTCCCGATCTATCCGCCGATCGCCAAGCGTTACGGGGCGCAGGGCGGCTACATGTTCAAGCTGCAGAACCACCATATCTCGACGACCGTCGGCGACTTCCTGACGCTGCCGCAGTACATCGCGTCCTGCTACAATATCTACGGCAAGCACGATCCGTCGCAGCTCAGCAATCCGCGCGTCGACGCCTGGCTCGCCGACGAGGCGACAAGCGGATTCCTGATGAGATTGGCGCGGGAGAATTTCGTCGCGGGCCTCGCGCCGACCCTGTGAGCTGCTTGCGTCATTCCCAACGCGCGCAACGCGCGCGATCGGGAATACAGAGCAAGATCAGCCTTCGTGGATCGATTCTGGATTCCCGGTCAGGCCTTCGGCCTGCCGGGAATGACAAGCTCCATGCGCGCGGATAACCGCGCTATTTCCAGCGCGTGTCGAATGTCGCGAGGTTGAAGGGCGGCTTGTAGGGATGCAGCGGATTTTCGCCGCTGAAGGGCGTCGCCACGGTGAGAATGCGCTCGCGATGTTTCAGGGGCGCGAAACCCGAAGGGTCAAGCGCGCCGGTGAAGCCGATAAGATGCGCCGGATCGACATTGAGCTTGAACCCCGGCGGCGGACGCATCCAGCTCTGCGCGGCCACATCCATATAGGCCGTCTTCAGCATATGGTTGAGGCCCCACTGCGTCGGCACGAAGCAGGATTTGGCCGAATCCGACATGTCCCAATAATAGGTGTCGGGTCGCAATTCGAGCGTCGCGTCGCCTTCGAAAATCGCGATTGATCCTTCGTGCATGAGATGCCGCACTTCGGCGAAACCCGCGAAGGGGTCGACGAGATGGTAATAGACGCCCAGGCAGAGGATGATGTCGAAAGTCTCGTTGAGCTTCGAGGCTTCGTAGATCGAGACGCTCTGATTGATCTCGACGTTTGATTTGAGGAGTTTCTTGGCGAGACGCAGTCCGGCGCCGCTCGCCCAATTCTGGCTCACGTCGTCCGTGGCAAGAACGCGCTTGGCGCCGCGCCGCTCGGCGTAAAAGCTCCAGAATCCGTCCCAGCAGCCGATTTCGAGCACGCTCTTGCCGGCGAAATCGATCTTGTCGAGTTCGCTCTCGATGAAGCGCCAGATGCGACGGTGATCGTCGGCTTGCGACACGCTGAGGGCGCGCAGCCCGTCTCCGAAATCGAACTCATGATACCAATGAATGGCGTCGATTTCTTTTTGCAGCGCTTCGCGCGAGGCTGCGTCCTGCACGTCCATCGAATGTCCTTTGGATAATTGCGTCAGGCGCGCGAAAGCGTCCACTCTGATCGCGCGGCGAGGGCGCGGAGTTTGCCTTTATTCCGCGCTCCATGCAAGGTGAGGACGCGCCGTCCCGACGCCGTCGAGACTCTCCATGTCCAGCGCGAAAGCGCGAATGCGCGGCGCGATCTCGTCGCGAAAGCGCGAGCCGTTGAAGACGCCGTAATGGCCGACGCCTTTCTGCACATAATGGCGCTTTCGGGCGGCAGGAATGTTGGCGCAGAGATCCAGCGCGGCTTCGGTCTGGCCGACGCCGGAAATGTCGTCTTTTTCGCCCTCGACGGCGAAGAGCGCCGTGCGGCTGATCGCTTTGAGGTCGATGAGATTGCCTCGGTGGCGCAACAGGCCGAGCGGCACCTGGTGGCGGACGAACACGCGATCGACGGTTTGAAGATAGAATTCCGCGGTCAGATCCATCACCGCGAGATATTCATCGTAAAAATCGCGATGCCTTTCGGCGGAGTCGCCGTCGCCCTCGACGAGATGGTTGAACATTTCGAGATGCGCCGAGATATGGCGCTCGAAATTCATCGACATGAAGCCGGAGAGCTGCAGAAAGCCCGGATAGACTTGGCGTCCCATCCCCGCGTGCGGAAACGGCACGGTGTGGATGCAGTGGCTGCGGAACCAATCCATGCCGCGCTGCTGCGCCAGCTTGTTGACGGCCGTCGGATTCACCCGGGGGTCGATGGGGCCGCCGATCAGCACCATCGATTCCGGAACGTCGGGATCGTTGTCCGCCTCCATCGCGGCGATCGCGCAGATGAGCGGCACCGAGGCCTGACAGACGCCAAGCGTATGCAACGGCGTTTGGGTCGCGTCCAATGCCAGGAAGCGCATGATTTCGCCGAGATAATCTATGTAATCGTCAAGATCGAAGGAGCCGTCGACGAGCGGCACCGTTCGCGCGTCGCTCCAGTCCGTGACGTAGACGTCGTGGGTTGGCAAGAACGCTTCGACCGTGCCGCGCAGCAGCGTCGCATAGTGGCCGGACATCGGCGCGACAATCAGCAATTTCGACTGTCGGGGCGCCGGACCAGTGAACAGCCGCTTGAAATGCAGCAGGCCGCAAAAGGGGCGGCTCCAGACGACTTCCTCGAGGATCTCGACCTCGGCGCCGTCGACAACCGTCGTGTCCAAGCCGAACAGCGGTTTCCCGTAGCGGCGAGTCATGCGCTCGAACAGCTCCGCCGAGGCGGCGACGTTGCGGCCGAACGACGTATGATGCAGCGGATTGAGCGGATTCTTCATCGCGTGCAACATCGCGTCCGACGCGGCCCGCGCCGGTGCGAAAGCCAAGTGCAACATTTCGTAGAGCTGGTAAGACATACGGTCCATCTTTACGCTTCTCCCCGCCACCCCCGTCGCAGCGCCGCGCTGCGGTTTCATGTTGCACTGCACAATCAGCTTATAACACATTCAAGATGGGCAAAGTTAGAAAACTGGCGAGCAGAGCTGTGGCCCACGGACCTGAAAATTTGCAGTTCTGTCATACTCTCGCAGTCAAGGCCCCGACTGCAAGCAAAAACCAGAGCGTGGCGGTTGAAATCTGATAGAGCGCCAAAGCGCGGCGAATATCCGCCGCATTGGCTTCGCGCCGACCGTCGCCAAGATTCGCGCCGTCCACCGCCTCAGCCCCGCCGTAGGCGCGTGGCCCGCCGAGCTTGAGGCCAAGCGCCCCCGCAGCCGCGGCTTCGGGCCAGCCGGCGTTGGGCGAGACGTGATGCGGCGCATCGCGCCAGGCCGTGGTCAGCGCTTTGGCCGGGGACGCGCCCTTCATCGCCAAGGCGCCGATCGCCAGCAGGCCCGCCGATGCGCGCGCGGGAAGAAAGTTCATCACATCGTCGCAGCGGGCCGCGGCCCAGCCGAAGGCGCGATGGCGCGGCGACTTGTGGCCGATCATGCTGTCGGCGGTGTTGACGATCTTATAGGCCAGCGCGCCCGGCAGGCCGAAGAATGCGAGCCAGAGCGCCGGCGCGACGACGCCGTCGGAGAAATTCTCGGCGAGGCTCTCGATGGCGGCGCGGGCGACGCCGGAGGCGTCCAGCGCCGATACGTCGCGGCCGACGATTTTCGCCACCGCCGCCCGGCCGTCTTGCACCGAAATCGCCAGACCCTCGGCGACCGCGGCGACATGCGCATGAAGGCTGCGCTGCGCCAGAAGGCTGGACGCAAGCACAGCGAGCGCAATCCAGCCGAGTGGAAGCGCGAGCGCCGCGCGTTGGATCAGCGCGCCGCTCCCAACGGCGACGACAAGAAGCATGGCGAGCGCGAGGGCGCCTGTCGATCGTCGACGCGCGAAGGACTCGCCCTCACGGTTCAGCCCCCGATCGAGCCCGGCGATCAGCGCGCCCATCCATGTCACCGGATGGCCGATCCTGCGAAAAAGCGCGTCCGGATAGCCGGCGCCCGCCTCGATGGCGAGCGCCAGAAGCGCAACGCCGAAATTCACCGTCCAAAAAGCGCGGTGATCGAGGCCTTGGCGAGCGCATTCTGATTAATGGTGAAGCCCGCGATGGCGGTGCGGCCATGAGCGGCGTCGCCGAGCGTTTCAGTCTTGAGCGCATAGACGGTGAAGACGTAACGGTGCGGCTTGCCGGGCGGCGGGCAGGGGCCGCCATAGGCCTTGTCGCCGAAGTCGGTCTCCAAATGATGCGCGCCGGGCGGCAGATTTTTGCCCGACGCGTCGCCGGCGCCCCGCTTCAAGCCGCGAGCGTCGGCCGGAATATCGACCACGAGCCAGTGCCAGAAGCCGGCGCCGCCCGTCGGCGCATCGGGATCGTGCACCGCGACGGCGAAGCTCTTGGTGCCGGGCGGCGGGTCGCTCCAATTGAGCTCCGGCGAGACGTTCTCGCCGGTGCAGCTCATGGAATCATAGACATGCGCCATATCGATCGTCTTGCCTTCGGCGATGTCGGGACTTGTGAGTTCGAACGCCTGGGCGCCGCTCGACTCGGAGGCGGCCAGCGCGATAAGGCCGAGAAAGGATGAAACGCTGCGCAACATGTAAGCGTGCTCCTCGAATCTGGAAAATCGCCGCATCTTTAGCGGATTGGCGCGCCGGTGTCGCGCGCTCGCGCTTCGCGGTAAAGAGGGCGCATGAGCGATGCGGGAAGCAGGCGTCCTTTGCGCCGCGGCTGGACGACGGGCGCCTGCGCCACCGCCGCGACGCGCGCCGCCTTCGAGGCGCTGATGACGCGCGCGCCGCCGCCCGACCCGGTCGAGATCGCGTTGCCGTCGGGAAAGCGCGTGGCTTTCGCGCTGGCGACCTTCGAACGGGACGCGGATGTCGCCCGCGCCGGCGTGGTCAAGGACGCCGGCGACGATCCGGACGTCACCCACGGCGCGCTTGTTTGCGCGCAAGTGCGCCGCGGCGCTGCCGGCGCCGGCGTGCGGTTTTTCGCGGGCGAGGGCGTCGGCGTGGTGACGCGTCCGGGGCTTCCGCTGGCGCCCGGCGAGCCGGCGATCAATCCGGTGCCGCGCAAGATGATGGTCGAGACGATTATCGAGGCGAGCGCGAAGATCGGCGTCGGCGCGGACGCGGACATCGAGATTTCGATCCCCGGCGGCGAGGAGCTCGCCAAACATACGCTCAACGGCCGACTGGGGATCGTCGGCGGACTCTCCATTCTCGGCACGACCGGAATCGTGACGCCCTTTTCCTGCGCCGCCTGGATCGACAGCATCCATCGCGGCGTCGATGTCGCGCGCGCCAGCGGTCTGGCGCATGTCGCCGGAACGACCGGCTCGACTTCCGAAGCCGCGGTGAAGCGACTTTATGATCTGCCGGAGACGGCGCTCATCGAAATGGGCGATTTCGTCGGCGGGCTGTTGAAATATCTTCGCACGCATCCGGTCGCGCGCGTGACGATCGGCGGCGGCTTCGCCAAAATGACCAAGCTCGCGCAAGGACGGCTCGATCTCCATTCGGGGCGCTCGAGCGTCGATTTTGCGCGGCTCGCCCAAACCGCGCGCGAGGTCGGCGCGGGCGAAGAGATCGCCGCGCTCATCGAGAGCGCCAACAGCGCGCTCGAAGCCTTGCAGGTCGCGCGGAGCGCCGGGGTCGACCTTCCGGTGCCGATCGCCCGCGCCGCGTGGAGAACCGCCGCGCGGGCGCTCGATGCGGCGGAGAGCGAATTGGAGGTCATCATATTCGATCGCGAGGGGGCTCTGCTTGCCCGCACGGCGCTCCAAAGAGCCCAGACATGAACGAAAATCCGCACCTTACCCTTGTGCTCGGCGGCGCGCGCTCAGGCAAAAGCGCTTACGCGGAAAGTCTCATCGTCACGCATCCGTCGCCCTGGACCTATATTGCGACGGCGGACATTCTCGATGAGGAAATGCGCGCGCGCGTCGACGCGCATCGCGCAAGACGCGGCGAGGATTGGCGCACGGTCGAAGCGGCGCAAGCGCTCGTCGAAGCGATTCGGGAGGCGCCAGTCGATGGGCCGCTGCTGATCGACTGTCTCACGCTCTGGCTGAGCAATCGGCTGCTCGGCGGCGCTGATCTTTCGCGCGATCGCGCCGCGCTTGTTGAAGCGCTGTCGTCCCGCTCGGCGCCGACCGTCGCCGTCTCGTCCGAGGTTGGATTGTCGATCGTGCCGGACAATGCGCTGGCGCGTTCTTTCCGTGATGCGGCAGGCGAATTGCATCAGGCTGTCTCACGGCGTGCGGGAAGCGTCGCGCTTGTCGTCGCGGGCAATCCGCTGATCGTGAAGGGTCATCGGAGCGTCTGATTTTTGGCGTTCTGTATAGATTTGGTCTTGGAGGCGGGTATCGATCTTGGCGCGTATTGAGCTTGGGGCGCGTAATTTGAAGGAGAGAATTCATGTGCAACAGTTTGCTTAAATCAAAAATCCTTGTCGCTGTCGCCATCGCGGCCCTTTTTGCGATCGAAGCTGCGTCGGGCGCCGAGCGCCTGCCGGCTTACGGCGCAAATCTGTCCGAGACTTCCGTGTCAGGGCTTTCATCGGGCGCGGCGATGGCCTTGCAGTTCCATGTGGCGCATTCCGGCGTTGTCAAAGGCGCGGGGATCATCGCTGGCGTGCCGTACGATTGCGCGGAGCAGAGCTCTAATCGCGCGACCGGCAATTGCATGAAGCCGGACGCCGCCCACCCTGTCCCGGATCCGGCGCATCTTACGGATATCACCGACTCGCTCGCACGCTCCGGGGCGATAGACGATGTCGCCAATTTGAACGATGCGCGCGTCTGGCTGTTTTCCGGCCGCAAGGACGGCGTGGTGCTTCCCGTCGTGATGGATGCGGCGCGCGATTACTATGCGTTTTATGTGCCGCCGGACCGCATCGTCTATCGAAACGACATCGGCGCCGGCCACGCCATGGTGACCGAGGACTATGGCGACAAGGACTGCGCCGCGACCAAGGCTCCGTTCATCGTCGATTGCGACTTCGACGCCGCGAAAGCCTTGCTCGAACAGATCTACGGTCCGCTCAATCCGCCGAGCGCAGAGCCCGCCGGAAAATATGTCGAGTTCGATCAGAAGGAATTTCTGCCCGACGGCAATCCCTACAATCACAGTTTAAGCGATGTCGGCTACGCCTATGTGCCGCATGTCTGCGCCTTGGAGACGTGCCGCGTGCATGTCGCGCTGCATGGCTGCAAACAGCAGGCCGCCCAGATCGGCGACGCCTTCTATAAGAACGCCGGCTACAATCGTTGGGCGGATACGAACCACATCATCGTCGTCTATCCGCAAACCATCAGCCGCTGGGGCTGGGGTTGGCCGTTCTATACGTTGAATTTCGTGTGGAACCCCAACGCCTGCTGGGACTGGTGGGGCTATGACAACGCCGAGCACCACACCAAGAAAGGTCCGCAGATCGCCGCCATTCGCGCGATCGTGGACCGGCTCGCGACGAAGCCGTGAGTTGGCGCATCCCTTCTCTTCACGGGAGAAGGGAGCGCCTTATGCGCCGGCCGCGTTCAGCCCTTTCTCCAGATCGGCGATGATGTCGTCGATATGTTCGATGCCGATTGAGAGCCGCACATAGCCGGGCGTGACGCCGCTCGCGAGCTGCGCCTCCTCGGCGAGCTGCGAATGCGTCGTCGTCGCCGGATGGATGGCGAGGCTGCGCGCGTCGCCGATATTGGCGACGTGATAGAACATCTGCAGCGCGTCGATAAATCTGCGGCCGGCGTCGAGACCGCCCTTCAGTTCGAAGCCGAGCAGCGCGCCATAGCCGCCCTTCAGATAGGCGTCGGCGCGCCGGCGCATCTCGCCTGTCTGCTGCGAAGGATGAATGACCCGCGTCACTTCGCTGCGCTTACTCAAGAAGTCGACGACCTTCTGCGCGTTCTGCACATGACGCTCCATGCGCAGCGTCACCGTCTCGACGCCCTGCAGCGTGAGAAAAGCGTTGAACGGCGAGGGCGCCGGACCGAGATCGCGCAACAGCGTCGCGCGCGCCTTGATGATATAGGCGACCGGCCCGATCGGCTTGACCGCCTCGACCCAGACGGCGCCGTGATAGCTCGGATCAGGCGTATTCAGCGCCGGCTGACGTTGCGGAAATTTCTCCCAGTCGAAATTGCCGGAGTCGATGATGGCGCCGCCGATCGACGTGCCGTGGCCGCCAAGATATTTTGTGGTCGAGTAAACGACGATCGCCGCGCCATGATCGATCGGCCGGCAGAGGATTGGCGCGGCGGTGTTGTCCATGATCAGCGGAACGCCGAGCTCCCGGCCGATCGCCGCCACTTCGGCGATCGGAAACACCGTGAGTTTCGGATTAGGCAGAGTCTCGGCGTAATAAGCGCGCGTGCGATCGTCGGTGGCGCGGCGGAAATTCTCGGGATCGGCCGGATCGACGAATCGCACTTCGAGGCCCTGGTCCTTCAGCGTATTGGCGAAGAGGTTCCAGGTGCCGCCGTAAAGGTCGGTGGACGAGACGACATTGTCGCCGACGCGCGCGAGATTTTGTAGCGATAGCGCTGACGCCGCCTGTCCAGAGGCGAGCGCCAGGGCCGCCACGCCGCCTTCGAGCGCCGCGAGCCGCGCCTCCAAGACGCCGGTCGTCGGATTGCCAATGCGCGTATAGATGTGGCCGAGTTCTTTGAGCGCGAAAAGATTGGCGGCGTGCTCGGTGTCGTGAAACTGATAGGAGGTCGTCTGATAGATTGGCGCGGCGACGGCGCCGTTGGTCGCATCAGCGCGCCAGCCGGCGTGGAGCGCAATCGTTTCGGCGTGCTTGCTGTCGACGGCCATCATCTTCCTCCTGGCGTGAGCGTAAGCTCCATAAATCAAAGAAAACGCCTGCGCTACACGGCGCGCCATCGCCATTGCTAGTTTTCCTCCCTCCTCCATTTACCCGCGGGCGAATATTGCGCATTGGCGCCTCTCCAGGGAGTTCGACATGAAGACGAGAATTGCCGTCATCGGAGGCCTTGCCCTCGCTTTTCTGGCGCCTGCGGCGTTGGCCGAGGAGGAGCCGCAAGGGCAGTCTCCGCAGCAACAGTCGGATCAGCAGCCGCAGCCGCAGCAACAGGAGCAGGGCGTGACGTCGGGGCCGGCCGCCGGCGCGCCAGTCGAGCCTTCGGGATCGGTGCAGAAGGACAATCCCAAAGCCGAGGAGGTCAATCCAAGCGGCGTTTCCGGCCCAAGTGGAACCTCGGCCGGCGCGCCCGCGGTGGAGGGCAAGAAAGGAACCCAGAGCGGGCAGGAGTGGACCCCGCCCGAAGAGATCCGGCGGAAGAAGGGGCCAAGTTCGTAGCGTCAGTTCGAACTGCGATCAGCGGCAAGAAAACACGAGTCTGGAATCGCCATGTGTGAATCGATCGGCGGCTTCGCGACGCATGGGCCGAACTCAGCGTCGTCAGAGTCGCCGATCGCCTTTTGCGCAATGAAGGCGAATCCAACACGCGAATTCAAGCTTGGCGTTATTCCTTGAGTCGAGGAACTCGCCGACTATAATCCGCCCGGGCCATAGATGAGCGCAACCCCGCGACTCGGGCCCAATCCAAAGGGGGATTCGCCATATGAAAAAACTACTGCTGTTGACGGTCGCAATCGCTGCGGGCGCAATGTTCGGCGCGCCGGTCCGCGCCGAAGATCAAAGCGAAACGCCCGCTGCGGTAAGCGAAGCGCCCGCTGCAGCGAGCGCAGCGCCTGCCGAAACGGCGGCGCCCAGCGCGCCCGCTGAAACGAGCGCTCCGGCCGCCGAGAGCAAGCCGGTCATACCCCCCGATTCGGAGTGGGTGCACCCCACGAAGTGACTTTCTAACGGACTTTCATTGCTGCATTTCCCGACTCTTGGGAGATGCAGCCCTCCGCCTCAGCATTCCACCAGGACATCTCTGTCGTCGTTGTATGCGCGTGCGGCGCAGGCGAGCGCGAAGGCATATTCCAGCGCCGTGTCTTCAAGCGCTTCGAAACGGCCCGAGGCGCCGGCGTGGCCCGCGCCCATATGGGTGAACAGCAGCACGGGGCCGCCGCCGCTCATCGTCGCGCGAAGCTTCGCGACCCATTTGAGCGGCTCCCAATAGGTGACGCGCGGATCGGTCACGCCGGCGATCGCGAGAATCGGCGGATAGTTCTGCGCGCGCACATTGTCGTAAGGCGAATAAGCGGCGATGCGATCATAGGCTTCGGCGCTGGCGATCGGATTGCCCCACTCCAGCCATTCGGGCGGCGTCAGCGGAAGGTCGTCGCGCAGCATGGTGTTCAGCGTATCGACGAAAGGCACGCTGGCGATGACGCCGGCGAACAGCTCCGGCGCCGCGTTGGCGACGGCGCCCATCAGCAGACCGCCCGCCGATCCTCCCTGCGCGACGACGCCGCCTTCGCGCGTGTAGCCGGCTGAGACCAGATGCCGCGCGCAATCGATGAAGTCCAAGAAGCTGTTTTGCTTCTTCTCGAGCTTGCCGTCCTCGTACCAGCGCCAGCCCTTGTCCGTTCCGCCGCGAATATGGGCGCGCGCATAGACGAAGCCTCGATCGACGAGCGATAGCGCGTCTTCGTTAAAGCTCGCCGCGAGCGCGTAGCCATAGGCGCCATAGCCATAGAGCAGCAGCGGCGCGCCGTCTCCGCCGGGCGTGAAGTCGGCGCGATGCAAGAGCGTGATCGGCACGATTTCGCCGTCGCGCGCCGTCGCGAACAGGCGCCGCGTCACATAGTTCTTTGGATCGTGTCCGGAGGGAATTTCCTGACGCTTGCGCAGGATGCGCGTGCGCGCAGCCATGTCGTAGTCGTAAGTCTCGTCGGGCGTCGTCATCGATGAATAGGTGAAACGGAGGACATCCGTATCGAATTCGAGCCCCGGGTCGAGCGACAGCGCATAGGCGTCTTCTTCGAAATGGATCGCATGTTCGTCGCCGGTCGCGAGCGCGCGGATGACGAGCTTCGGCAACGAGTTCTCGCGAAGCAGCCAGACGAGATAACGCGCATAAACGGTGAAGCCGTCGATCATCGCGCCGTCGCGATGGGCGACCACGTCCTTCCAGTTTTCGCGGCCCGGCTCGGCGAGCGGCGCGACGGAAATGCGAAAATCATCGGCGCCGTCGGCGTTGTTGCGAATATAGAGAAGGTCGCCATGCGGCTCGACGCCGTAGCGCAGTCGCGGTTCGCGCGGCGCGACAATGCGCGGCGCCGGATCGTCTTCGCGAAGGTCGATCAGCCAGCATTCCGTCGCGTCATGGCCGTGGATGGACACAATGGCGAAACGCTTGCAGCGGCTTTCATGCAGGCTGACGAACCAGGCGCTGTCGGTTTCCTCAATGATCAACGCGTCGTCGGCGGGATCGGCGCCCACCTCGTGTCGAAACACCTGCGCGGTGCGATGGTTCTCGTCGATCAGCACATAGTAAAATGCTTTCGAATTGGCCTGCCAGACAATGGCGCCGTCGCTGTCGCTCACGACGTCGGCGCGGTCGATTCCCTCGCTCAGCGCCCTGGTGCGGATGTCGTAAAGCTCCGATCCCGCGTCATCGACGCTCCAGGCAAGCTGCGCGTGATCGGGCGCATGCGCCGCGTCGCCGATGTCGAAGAAATCGTGGCCCTTGGCGAGCGCATCGCCGTCGAGGAGCACGGTTTCGGCGCCGCCTTCCCGCGGCGTCCGGCAGTAGAGCGGATGTTCCGCGCCTTCATGAAAACGTTCGTAATAGGCGAAAGGCCCGTCGGGTTCGGGCACGTCGCTGTCGTCCTCCTTGATGCGGCCGCGCATTTCGGCCACCAGCGCTCTCCGCAAATTCTCGAGCGGCGCCATGACGCAATCGCAGTAAATGTTTTCCGCCTTGATCAGTTCGGCGATGTCGACGGGAAGCGCATCGGGATCGCGCAGCACCTCGCGCCAGTTTTTGGCGGCCAGCCAGTCGTAGGGATCATCGAGCACGCGGCCATGAATGACTCTGCGCGTGTGGCGCTGCGCGGCGACGGGCGGCGCCGCGCCCGCGAGTTCGAATCGCCATTCCGATAATTTCGCCGCCGTGTCGCGGGCCATGGCATCCTCCGCCGATTTCGTCAGAGGCTTTTATCACCGCGTGGCCCGCTGCGCAGCGATCTCTCGGGCGGATGGGAGCGAAGCAATTTGTAAATCAATCGCGCCTTAGCCTTGCGGCAATGACCTGTCCGCTTTTGGATAAGGAGCGATTCATGCGTTACTCCCATGCTGCGCTCAGTCCGGTTTCCGTCGGCGAGCGAAGGATTTCCCGCCCCAGCGACATTCCGGCGCGCCGCGCGTCCATGCTGCGCCGGCTCGCATGGAAGATCGTCTATGTGAGCTTCATCGCCGGCGCCGCGATCTATGTGTGGTGGCGGCGCTAGGCGTTTTGGCGCTGCTGCGCTGCATCAAAGACAAACTGTCATAAATCGCCTAAGCTTGAGGCGTGGCCGACGAATATACGCGCTCGCGCGTGATGGAGTCGCGCCGCGACCTGGATCAACATGTGGCGTTGCGGCGCGCCTCGAAGCAAAGAAGAAACTTAAAATGTTCACCAATATGAAAAGCATTGCCGCTGGCGTTTTTTGCGTCAGTCTCTCCTTAGGCGCCGCCGCGCTCGCCGAGCCGAAGGCGTCCACGCCGACTGACGCGCCGACCGCCTGGGCGCCGCCCGCCGAGATCGCGCCGAAGAGCGCCGCGCCTGCGGAAGCGCCCGCGCCAAGCGCTGAAGCGCCCGCCGCCGCTGCGCAGCCTGCGAGCGCCGCGCCGGTCAGGACGCATGCGGAGAGAGAAAAAGACTGCCGCGCGCAAGCCGACGCCAAAGGGCTTCACGGCAAAGACCGCAAGCACTTCAAGACCGACTGTCTGAAGGGATGATCGGCGCGCCGGTCGCTTTCCGGCGGCCGGCGGCGCTAGAGCAGGTTCCGAAAAAGTTGACAGACTTTTTCGATGAGAACCTGCTCCAACGTTTTGATTTGGAGCGATTCCTTATCGATCACATGATTCCATGTGATCGGGAAGCGCTCTAGTCTAGTAGACGCGGTCGATGCAGAAGTCGACGACTTCGAGCAGCGCGCTCTTCCAGGGCGATGCGGGAAAAATCTCCATCGCGTCGCGTGCGATGGCGCCGTAATGCGTCGCGCGCTCGATCGTGTCGTCGAGCGCCTTGTGCTTCTTCATCAGACCGCAGGCGGTCTCGACGTCGCCGTCCTTGATCTCGGCCTGTTCCAGCGTGCGCCGCCAGAACTCGCGTTCTTTTTCATTGCCGCGACGGAAGGCGAGCACCACGGGGAGCGTGATCTTGCCCTCGCGGAAGTCGTCGCCAATGTTCTTGCCGAGCTTGGCCGACGAACCGCCGTAATCGAGCGCGTCGTCGATGAGCTGGAAGGCGATGCCGAGATTCATGCCGTAGCTGCGGGCGGCCGCCTCGTCGGCCTTCGGCTTGCCGCCGAGCATCACCCCGACTTCGGCCGCGGCGGCGAAAAGCTCGGCCGTCTTGCGGCGGATGACGCCCATATAGGCGTCCTCGGTCGTGGTCGTGTCCTTCGCGGCGTTGAGCTGCATGATCTCGCCTTCGGCGATCACCGCCGCCGCCTGCGAAACGACGGTGAGCGGCGCGATGACGCCGGGCTCCACCATCATCTTGAAGGCGTGGCCGAGCAGGAAGTCGCCGACCAGCACGCAGGTCTGATTGCCCCACAGCATGCGGGCGGCGATCTTGCCGCGGCGCATGTCGCTTTCGTCGACGACGTCGTCATGGAGCAGCGTCGCCGTATGCATGAATTCGATGCCGGCGGCGAATTTCAGATGCCCATCGCCCCTGTAGCCGCACATGCCGGCGGTGGCGAGAACGAGCATCGGCCGCAGACGCTTGCCGCCGGCGGAGATGAGATGGTTGGCGACCTCGGGAATCGTCGTGACGTCGGAGCCCATGCGCTGAATAATCAGCTGATTGGTGCGCTCCAGGTCGGGCTTGATGAGTTCGAGGAGGCTGTCGAGGCCGGCGTCCTTTTTCTCATCGAGCGGAATGACGATACCCACGGACCCCCCTTAAGCCTTGCGCTTTGTCGCGGGAACTTACGGCTTTGGGATGGAGGCGGCAAGTCACGGCGGAGGCGGCGCGCAACCACCTCCCTTGAAGGGGAGGGTGGGGCGGCCCCCTCCCTGTCCCTCGCCCGCTTTGCGGGAGAGGGGACGCTCACGAGCGGCGCTGAATGGCGATGAATGGCGCGAACGCAGCGCGAAGCCGGCGCGGATAAAGCAGCGTCGCGATTGATGAAGCGCCGAGTCTTGCTCCCTCTTCCGCGAAGCGGGGAAGGGGGCCCGGCGCGACGCTCTTGCCCGCCGCGCCGCATCATGTGAGATTTCACGCTCCTATGAAAGACGCGCGTTTGGACGATTTTCTCGACGGACGCCTGCGCCTGCGTCAAAGCGCCGCCGGGCATCGCGCCGGCACGGACGCCGTGCTGCTCGCCGCGGCGACCCCCGAAGACCAGGAGGGCTTCATTCTCGACGTCGGCGCCGGGGCGGGCGCGGTCGGGCTGATGGCGGCGCTGCGCGCCCCTCGCGCGACCATTGGACTTGTGGAGATCGACCCCGAGTCTTGCGCGTTCGCGCGTGAAAACATCGCCGCAAATGCGCTTGACGCAAGGGCGACAGTTTACGAAGCCGACGCGCTCGCCGCGAAATCGCGCCGCGCGGCTGGACTGATCGACGAAAAGGCGGCGCTCGTGCTCACCAATCCGCCGTTTCACGACGCCGGCAAAGTGCGCGTCACGCCCGACGCGGCCAAGGCGCGCGCCCATGTCGCCAGCGCGCCGCTCGTCGACTGGATGCGCGCCTGTCTCGCGCTGCTCGCGCCCGGCGGAAGTTTCGTGATGATTCACCGCGCCGACGCGCTCGCCGAATGTCTCGCGGCTGTCGAGGGCAGGCTAGGGGGCGTGTCGATCCAGCCCATTCACACCCGCGCCGAGGCGTCGGCGACGCGCATTCTTCTCGCCGGCGTCAAGGGCTCGAAAGCGCCGCTGTCGATCTTGAAGGCGATCGTTACGTAGCGGTTTTCACTACGATGCTGCCTCGCCTCACCCTCATCCTGAGGGTCCGCTTCGATCGGAAATCGAAGCGGCGTCTCGAAGGAGGAGGGTGAGGAAAGCTTATGGCTTCTCCTCCTTCGAGACGCGAGCTTCGCTCGCTCCTCGGGATGAGGAAGCCTGCGACGCGCTTGCGCGCTCGATAAGGGACTACGCCGCGCGCTGCGACGCCGCGGGCGGGTTTGAGAGCTGCGGCTCCCAATAGTCGCCCTTGGCGAACATGTGCCGCGCCTGCGCATATTGGAACATGATGCGCGCGACGATGGTGATGGTCTCGGGCTTGCGCACGGCGGCGCCCCAGACCTTGTTCCACATGCGGCCTTCCGCCTCGCCCATCTTGCGCACGTCCATGCCGACCTGCATCGCCTGCTGTTCGACCTCGCGCAGCGATTTGGGATCGAAAGGCTGCGGCGCCGGCGCCTTGCGGTGGCGGCCGAAGGTTTGGATCATGTGCAGCATGCGTTCGCCGAAGGCGGCCGGGGCGTAGATCGCGTTGCAGAGATTCTGCATGCCGTCATGCAGCTCCTCCATGCTCATCGTCTGGCACTGGATGTTGGAGCTCCACGGCACCGCCTGAGTCTCGACGCCGCCGGTGATGAGGCGGCCTTCGCGGGTGATGCGGTCGAAGAGCGGCGTGGCTTCCGACGCCATCAGCGCCCCGAGGCTGAAGATCGGGATCGGCGTCGCCATGGCGAATTCATATTGCTGGGCGAACACGCCGGGGCCGTCATGGTCGAAGCCGACGATCATGCCGCCCATCACCGACATGCCGTGGTCGATGAGCTTCTGGATTTCGTCGACGAGGCTGATCTTGAGATTCTGCCGTTTGCCGGTTTCGCGCAGGCTTTCGACATTGGGCGTCTCGATGCCGACGAAGACCTGCGTCAGGCCCGCCGCGACGCACATGTCGAGCAGCTCCTCGTCGCGCGTCGCGTCGATGGAGATCTGCGTGACGAACTCCATCGGACGATCGCGGCGCCAATGCGCGATCGCCGCGAGCAGCTCCTTGCAATGCGCGCGGTAGGCGGTGAAATTGTCGTCGGCGAGAAAAGCCGTGCGATAGCCCGCCGCCCAGAGCGCGTCGAGTTCGGCGAGGACGTTGGCGATCGGCTTGTGGCGCTGCTTGCGCCCCAGATATTGGATGACGTCGCAGAATTCGCATTCGAACGGACAGCCGCGCGAGGTCTGCACCGCGCCGAGAATCGCGCGGTCGTTGCGATACAGGTCCCAGCGCGGCGCCGGCGAAGCGGCGAGCGACGGCTTGTCGCCGACATAGCCGTCCTTCGGCTTGCCGGCGCGAAGATCGGCGAAGAGCTCGCCGGCGATTTCCTCGATCTCGCCGCTCACCAGCACGTCGCAGTGGTCGCGCAGCCGCGCCGGCGACAGGCTCGCATAGGGGCCGCCGATGATGACCTTCTTGCCGCGGCGGCGGAACTCGTCGGCGATGGCGATCATGCGCCCGCGCTGGCTGACCTTGCCGGTGATCGCGACATAGTCGGCGGGATGGTCGAAATTCACCGGTTCGACCTGCTCCTCGCAAAGTTCGAAGGCGAAGTCCTTCGGGGCGAGCGCGGCGACGGTCGCCGTGGCGAGGTCCGCCATCATCACGCCGCCCGGCGCGCCGGAGGCCGCGAGCGCCTCGCCGCCGAAATAGGTTGGAAAATCGCCGGCGGGATTGATGAGATAGATCGAAACGGTCATGAGTGAACTCAATGGCATGTTGTTGTAATGCTATTTGATCTCGATTGGCGCGACAAGACGGATGCAAAAGGGTTGGCTGGCGCCGTCCAACTGAGCGCCTCGGCGCCCGCAAACATAGGATTCAAGCCCAAAAATCAGTTAGATCGACCACGAACCACGAGGCTGGGCCGGGATCGCCCAACCTTGCGGCATGCCGTCCCGTCTCACTTCATGTCTCTTTTTTTGCAAGATGCGCGTCGCGGCCGGCTTAAAAATCGTCCAGCCCCAATTCCCGCCGCCGCCGCTTCGGCAAGTTTTGCGCGACGATGCAATGCGACTGGCGGACGTAGTCCTTCAGTTCGTTGTCGGAGAGGCCCGGCTTTGCGTAATGCTGAATCCACGTCATGCCGCGTGAGGCGAGGTAAGGCGCGCCGCGAAGACCGGGCCGCGCCTTCAGCATCTCGAAGGCGAGAGGGCTCACTTTGAAAGAATATGCGGGAGCGTCATGCGCCCAGCCGCCAATGGCGAAGACCTTGCCGCCAACTTTCCAGACATGCGAGCCGCCCCATTGCACGACATGCGTCGTCGCCGGCAATGCGCCGCAAAAAGCGTTGAATTCGTCATAAGTCATTCGCGCCTCTTATGGCGCGACGAACGCCGCGCTTAGAGATGCGCGACGACGGCGAGCCGGCGGACCTCCCCGCTCTTATAGGCGCGCAGGAAGGCCTGATAGTCCCGGAACGACACGCAGCCGTTCGAATCGCCGTTCGGGCCGAGCATGTAAGTATGCGCGAGAAGGCCGGCGCGGCCGAAGATCGCGCCCTCGCCGCCGACCGGCGTGAGGCGCAGCGCCTCGACGCCATGGAACAGCGCTTCGCGCGGCTTGAGATCGTAAAGATGCGGCGGCGTCGCGCCGCGCATGCGCAGATGGACGTAGCGCGGATCGTCGAGATGTTCGCGCAGGCCGGAATGCGCCTCGAGTTTCGCGCCGTTGGGCAGATAGACCGTATGCGACGAGATGTCGTAGACGGCGGTGTAGCGGTCGTAGCGCGCCGCAGGTCCGACCGCCGCGCCGGCCGCCCCGCCGAGGATGCCGGATTTCAGATCGGAAAGCGTGCCGCCGCCGTCGGTGGCCGCATAGGCGAGCGCCTGGCCGCGCGGCTGCTGCTGACGCGCCTCCTGCGCCGATTGCGCGGCGTCGCCGAGCCCGAAGAATTTCTCGAAGATCGAGCGGTCGTCCGGCCCCGAGCCCGGCACGACGGTGGTGCGCGCCATGCGGCGCAGCGATCCTTCATAAAGGCCGCGATTGGCTACGGTGAGCTCCACCGGGCGGCGCGGCGGCAGCGGCGTCTCCTCCGCCGCGGCGAGTTGCGCGCCGTCGAGGTCCTGGCGCTCGGGAACGATGGCGGGCGGCGTTTGCGCCGCGGGCTGGATGCTGGCGTCGAGCGCGCCGCGCAGCGTCGGTTCAGCGAACGCCTGCGTCCGCCGCCGGCCGCCGAGGCCGACGATGGCCCCGTAGGGGTTTTGCGCGCCGGAGGCGCTTTGCGTGAGGGACGCCGCGGCTGTCTCGGAGCTGACGGTCGCCGGGCGCTGCGACAGCGCCCACCATCCCGCCGAGAGGCTCACCGCGAGCGCGACGCCGGCGATGACCAGATGAGACGAGCTCTTGCGAGAATAAATACGGCGATCCAAAGAAAGAAAATCGATTGGCGCACCGATCCCTTGCATCATCCGCCCCTACCTCCGATTTACTCTTCCGTCGCAAGGCTCTGAGCTTCGCTGACATTTGCGCGAAATCGCGTCAAAGTTCGGCGAAAGCCAGAACTGCACGGAACGCCTTCACATATTCTCACCAGAACTAAGCGGCCTTGCTTTGGCTGCTTTAGGGCGAATTCTTGTCCGCCGTTTACGGTAAAGACGAATAGTTAAGGCTTTGAAAACGCCGGCTTTCGCGAAATGTCCCGGCAGGGCGCGCCCAAGTGTGCCGCCGCTTTGGCGCCCAGATTGGCGCTCCGCCGCAGGCGCGCTTTGGTTAAGCGCGAGGGCGAAAGCTTCGCAGCTTCAAAGTCTTTCTGAAAAGGGGACGCGGTCTGACTATTAGAAGCGCCAATCGGATGCAAGGTTGGCCGTAACGGGTGCGCCGAGAGGGGTCGGCGCAGTCGTGGGGTGCGACATGGCTGCGGGGGGAGATTTCGGAACGGCTACGCTGAGAAGGGCGGCCGCATCGCATGACGACATCAATGCCCAGCGCGGTTGGCGCCGAATTAAAGACCGGGACGTCCGACGCGGCGAGCCGAAAATTCGTCGGTCGATTTTCATAAGCGGGCAATTCCAGCCGATTCCATCGCCCGCGCGATTCGCTACGCGATCGAGCAACCGGCGGATGTGGATGTGAACCAGATCATGGTGTGCCCGACCGTGCAGGAGTTTTAAGGATTTTGGGCGATGGCCGCGAGGTTGTGTGTCCGACTAGTATTAGTCGTAACCGGTATCTTCTTCTGTATTACGCCCAGCGCGTTGTTTAGCAGTCATTTTTTTATATTTAGCGATCAGCTCCGGCGTTATCCACTCGTGCGATGAGTTATTATGATCCCATCGAATAAATTGGTGATAGCGCTTGGTAAACGCATGTAAAACCGTTTCGTACTGAACCATAACGAGCACAGCATCACTTGTTTGCGGCAGCTCTTGATCATCCAATAAATCCAAGAATTTTCCTTCCGGCTCTTTTTCGAGGAAGCCTTTCAAGTCTGTCAGAACACGGTTTATAATTTTTACCTTTCCCGTATTCAACGTCGCATCCGGCTTTTTTTTGGAAAGCTCACGAACCTCGCGAATCAGACCTTTGAATATTTCGTTAGTGGCAACGTAAGCGGAGACGGCCGAAGTCGTCGTGATGTGATTGAAATCAGTCACTTCTTTCCTACCTTCCTGGGCGGGCCTGAAGGAATTTCTGATGGCTCTCCATCCACAATATACTGCCACCTCCCGTCTAAAATTACATTGTCTGAACGATATCGCTCGACTTCTTCCATATATTGCGAAAGAATCATTGTCACGTCGCTTGTGGTTGGAACATCATCTGGATCAAACTGGTCGAAATGGTCAAATGGCTTGTAGCGGTCCCCTAGAACGGCGTTTGCAGCTGCGATAACCTTGTTTATCAGATTCAATTTGAAGGAGTTGAGCGAGTCGTTCGGTGACTTCTTCGCTAAAATTGAGATTTCGGTGTATGCTCCGTCAAGCTGCCCAATTACTTTCTATAGGTTTTCTACGTCCGCTTCCGTCTTCATTGTTTTCTCCACTATGGGCACAGCCGCCGATACTGAGCATAGCTTCTGATCATTACGTCAATCGGGTGTCGCTGCTTGCTATCAAATACCTCAACCATTTGCTCAAGGTCTGTGTCAGTTAATGCGATCAGCGCCTTGCGTTGCCCTGACCACAGATCAATCGTGCGTTGTTGCTCTGGCCTCTTCAGTGAGTTCCGTGTTACGAAAACTCCGAATTTACCCAGGCTTTCGTGCAGGTAGCGATTAAGTTGGTCGATGTGCTCGCGACTGATTTGAGCTACGTTTTTCATCTCAAATGTTATCTGTCGTGAGCCATAGTCGCTCATAATCTCGCGCAGAAACTCGTGAGACCGGCTGTTATAAAAAATCAGATCCCGAATGCTTACGCCGCTGTCCGTTCGAGCTTGCTCTTGCGCAAAATCAAGATGCGGGTATAGCAACGTTGGTAAAAGTTCGCCAATAGCACGCTCATATTTAATGTCTGCGCCCCCCTCTTTACCCGTGGGGAGTCTTTTAATTTCGTTCAATTTTCGGCGCGCTGAAATGACAGGAATCTGTGTGAAAAGCGGATCGACAGCACAGCTGTCAGCAGTGCGTTCTCGTTCCCTTACATATGCGTCCACAACACCGTAATTTTCTCTATTGTATGTTAAGACCTTTACGCGTGTCAGTTCCTCCCCCTCGTGCGCGATGTCGTCTTGAGGGCATGAATCCCGAAAATAGGCTTCATAATTTATCCAGGGGACATGTCTTAGCCACCGTTTTGGAACTAGCAATAGAGGCTTTCCGGTTTCGGGGTGAATGGGGACGGTGGTTCTAATCGTTTCGAAGGCTTTATTTTGGGGGTTGTAAACTGCGGGAACCTCTGTCTCCTGCATCGGAATTTCTAGGTTTGCGCACTCTTGATGCGTATAGTCGATTAAAAAGCTTTTCATAAATGAACATGCAATATCGCTCACACGATCCTTGCTAATGTCATCAATGAAAAGCTGTATCTCTTCAAAATGGCGGAACCCATGATCTCGGTAATAGGGAATGCGGTTGAACAGTGAAACCACTTCAGCAGCTCTGTCGCGGCCAATGCGCCGGCCATTTCTTGTCGCGGAATTTCCTAACCCGACTTCTTCGCACTCTGATGCTAAAACGATTTGGCTAATGGCCTCGTCCTCGCGCCCTTGCTTCGCTAGGACCCCAAGATGGTTGAATCCGGCCACCAGCATCTGATGCAGCCCTTTGTCCTGAAAGGAGGGCGACTTCCACAGAAGGAATGGATCGACGAAAAGAGGAATGTCCTCATTCAGAAAGGGGATTGCGAAATCGAGTTCATATTGCGGAATGTATACGTTGTGGAATTCGGTAAACCGAGGCCGAATAAGCAATGGGCTTGTATCCTGTTGGGTCACGACTCGACTTTAAGAGGCGCGACATACGCCCAAGTCGTAACAACTGCAAAGTAAGCAGTTGACCAGTTTGTGCCATACACCTAAGCGATTCGTCCACCTAACTTGGATCCCCATGCCGCTCTCCTCCCCCCACCTCTCCCCCATCCGCTCCTTCCAGGGGCTCATTCTGACGCTCCAAAACTTCTGGGCGGCGCAGGGCTGCGTGATTCTGCAGCCCTATGACATGGAGATGGGCGCGGGCACCTTTCACCCCGCCACGACGCTGCGCGCGCTCGGGCCGAAGCCGTGGCGCGCGGCCTATGCGCAGCCCTGCCGGCGCCCCAAGGACGGGCGCTATGGCGAGAACCCCAACCGCCTGCAGCACTATTATCAGTTCCAGGTGATCCTCAAACCCTCGCCCCCCGATCTGCAGGAGCTCTATCTTGCTTCGCTCGCGGCGATCGGCATCGATCCCAAGCTCCATGACATCCGCTTCGTCGAGGACGATTGGGAAAGCCCGACGCTCGGCGCCTGGGGGCTCGGGTGGGAATGCTGGTGCGACGGCATGGAGGTCTCGCAGTTCACTTACTTCCAGCAGGTCGCGGGCTTCGAATGCGCGCCGGTCGCCGGCGAACTCACCTATGGGCTGGAGCGACTCGCCTGCTATCTGCAGGGCGTCGACAGCATCATGGAATTGAATTTCAACGGCCGCGACGGCGACGAAAAAGTCACCTACGCCGACGTCTTCCTGCAGGCCGAGCAGGAATATTCGCGCCACAATTTCGAGGCCGCCGACACGGGAAAACTTTTCGAAGATTTCAAGGACGCCGAATCGGAATGCGAGCGCTTGCTGCATTTTGGCGCGGGCTCGGGCGACGAGATGCATCTCATGGCGCTGCCGGCCTATGACCAATGCATCAAGGCGAGCCACGCCTTCAATCTTCTCGACGCGCGCGGCGTGATCTCGGTGACCGAGCGCCAGAGCTATATTTTGCGCGTGCGCGAACTGGCGAAGGCCTGCGGCGCCGCCTGGCTGCGCACGGCGGGCGGCGGCGCGAACGGATAGTCGTTCGCGCTATTGCGAAAGCCAAAGACGACGCCCACTTCGTAAGCAGTAAGGCGTTCGTCATGCGCGTTGGCGCACATCTTCCAAGATCATCGCCATGCATAACTAAGCGCGAGACGGGAAACCGTCTTGCGCCGTTGGCGAGTAGCGGCGCGTGCGCGCCTGTCCTGTCTTTTGCCAGGAACCCAAGAGACATGGATGGGCGCGCGCTTCTTGACGATGTGCCTGTTTCGTTCTAGTGATGTTCCGTGTTCATCCCGATCAGCGGATCGCGCCATGTATCAGCCCCGTCATCCGTCTTTCAGCCTCTCGCGCAGCGCTTTTGGGCGAACGCTTGAGGATCCCGCGCCGCGCGGCCAGGCGCTGCAATCGCTCGCCGAGACGGATTCGCTGCGCGGCCGGTTCTTTTCCTGGCGCGGCGCTTCTGGCCGCCGCTATGTGTGCTCGGTGTTTCAGGCGGGCGAGGACTCTTTCGTCGCCGACGTGACGAATGGCGTCGTCATCGGCGTGGCGCGGGAGGGCGCGGCGACGCGGCCGGTCTGCGTCTTTCTGGCGCAGGAGCGCGTCGCGGGCGACCGTCAGGCGCTGCGCAGAATGGCGCGGGAGCTCGGCGTCGCCGAATGGCACGTGCATTTTTGCGCCGACGCCGCGTCGCTGCGCGACCTTTCCGCGTCGCTGCTCAACTGATCCGGCGGACCTGTTGGGCGGCATCGGTTTGAACGGCTCGCTGTCATTCCCGACGCGCGGAGCGCGATCGGGAATCCAGAGCAAAACCAGCGTTCTTGGATTGGCTCGGGATTCCCGGTCAGGCCTGCGGCCTGCTGGAATGACAAGGTCAGGGCGACGGATCAGGCGGACCGTCTGTAGCGTAAGCGTTGCGTCGCGAGTTTTGTGCGCGCAAGCGTTGCGTCGTTGCGCAAAAGCGTGGTGCAAAAGCGTTGCGTATGGCGTCGCGTCAAAGCGGCGTCGGCTCATCGCCGGCGCCGCCGGTCGCGGGCCCGGATCTGCACGACTGACGATCGAGCCGGCGGACGATTTCGGCGAGTTCGGCGTCATGGATGTCGAGCCGCAGCAGATGTTCGTAGGTGTTGCGCACATAGGCGGGATTGTCGCCATTGAGGCCGACGCCCTCGGCGATCAGGCGAATCATCTCGTCCTCCGGCAGCCGGCCGGCATATTGGATATGCGTGCGGTCGACCACATAGGCGAGGGCCTTGGCGCAGCCGCCGTCGACGAATCGCACGCCGAGCGTTTTCTCCAGATAGACCGAGGTGACGAGCTCGCGTTCGCGCAGATAGCGAATCGTTTCGGCGCGGTCGCGCCCCGCGATCTTGAAGGCGACGCCCTGGCAGGAGCCGCCGCGATCCAATCCGAGCACCAGTCCCGGCCGCTCCGGCGTGCCGCGGTGGACATGCGAGAAGATGCACAGCGCCCGGTGATAGCCGTGCACCCAGGCGAGCGCGCTGTCGATGAAGTCAAAGCCCGGCCGCCACATCAGCGACCCGTAGCCGAACACCCAGAAATCTTCGTCCCGCGGACTGGCTGAACCCATTCTTCGCCTTTTAAGCCTCGCGATTACGTATGCGGCCAAGCCGCAGCGTTTGGTCGAGCGTCGCTCCTTTGACCTCGTCCTTCGAGACGGCTCCTTCGGAGCCTCCTCAGGATGAGGTCAAAGGAGCGACGTTCCCCGTTCTTAGCGGAGCAATCGCCTTCTCATCCTGCGGCGACAATGGATTTCCTCATCCTGAGGAGCCTGCGCCCAAGTCGGGCTTGCCCGACTTGGGCGTCAAATGCCGATCTCGGTAAACCCGAGATCGGCGCAGGCGTCTAGAAGGACGAAGAAAGCCATTGGCCAAGCGCTCCTAAGAACGAGGTCTCTTTCCCATTTTTTCCGCCGCAATCCTGCGATGCAATGAAAATGTGATTCGGTGGCGAAATGCGACGCGCATCCGTCTCGGGAGCGCCTTTCGTTAGAGCCTACCCACAACATATCGCGTCGGTTTTCTTGCTTTCCCCTGCAGTTTGTGGCGGTCTTTAGGCAATGAAATTCGAGCGCCTGCGCCTTCTGGGCTTCAAGAGCTTCTGCGAGCCGACCGATTTCCTCATCGAGCCGGGCTTGACCGGCGTCGTCGGCCCCAATGGCTGCGGCAAGTCGAATCTCGTCGAGGCCCTGCGCTGGGTGATGGGCGAAAACTCCTATAAAAACATGCGCGCGTCGGGCATGGACGACGTGATTTTCTCCGGCGGCGGCTCGCGCCCGGCGCGCAATCTCGCCGAAGTCGGGCTTGTTCTCGACAATTCCGCGCGCACCGCGCCGGCGGCCTTCAATGACGCCGACGCAATCGAGGTGACGCGGCGAATCGAGCGCGAGCAGGGCTCGACCTATCGGATCAACGGCCGCGAGGTGCGCGCCCGCGACGTGCAGCTTCTCTTCGCCGACGCCGCCACCGGCGCGCGCTCGCCTTCGCTCGTGCGCCAGGGCCAGATCGGCGAGATCATTTCGGCGAAGCCGCAGGCGCGCCGCCGCATTCTCGAAGACGCCGCCGGCGTCGCCGGGCTGCATTCGCGCCGGCATGAGGCCGAGCTTCGCCTCAACGCCGCGTCGGAAAATCTCACGCGCCTCGAAGACGTGCTGAAGCAGGTCGACAGCCAGGCCGACAGTCTGAAGCGCCAGGCGCGACAGGCCACGAAATACCGCGGCCTTGCGGCGCAGATCCGCAAGAATGAGGCGCTGGCGGCGCTCGTCGCCTATCAGCTCGCCGCGCAGCAGCTGCAGGCGGCGGCGGCGAAGCTCGACGCCGGCCGGCGCAGCGTCCAGGAACGCACGCTGGAGCAGGCGGAGGCGGCGAAGTTCCAGGCCGTCGCCGCGCATGAGCTGCCGCCGCTGCGCGAGAAGGAGGCGGAAGCCGGCGCGGCGCTGCATCGGCTCGTCGTCGCGCGTCAGGCGCTCGAGGCCGACGAGCAGCGCGCTAAGCAGCGAATCGCCGAGCTTCAGCGCCATATCGAACAGTTCGGCCGCGATCTCGAGCGCGAACGCGCGCTGATCCAGGACGCGGCGGAGGTCGCGCAGCGGCTTGAGGACGAGCGCGCCGCGCTCCACGGCGGCGACGCCCACGACGCCGGCCGCGAGACCGAGGCGCAGGCGCGGCTCAGCGAGATAGAAGCGGCGCTGGCGGCGACCGAGGCCGAATTGTCGAACGCGCAGGAGCAGCTCGCCGGCGTCAACGCCAGGCGCGCGGCGCTAGAGGGAGCGCTGCGCGACGAAAATCAGCGGGTCGCGCGCTTCGAGGCGGAGCTGACCCGCATCGAGACGGAATTTGCGCTGATCGCCGGGCAGGGCGGCGGCGCCGAGGAGGTCGAGCGTCTCGCAAAGGCTTTCGAACAGGCGGCGCAGGACGCGCGCGCCGCCGAAGAAACGACGCAGGAGACCGAGGCCGCCACGCGGCGGGCGCGCGACGCCGAGACCGCCGCCCGCACGCCATTGGAGCCGGCGGCGCTGCGCGCCCAGCGGCTCGAGACCGAGATCCGCACGCTCGAACATCTGCTGCAAACCGGCTCCGGCGGCCTCTGGGCGCCGGTGGTCGAGAGCATGACCGTCGAGAAGGGCTATGAGACCGCGCTGGGCGCGGCGCTCGGCGACGATCTTGACGCCTCGGCTGATGATTCGGCGCCGGCGCATTGGTCGGTGACGTCCGGGGAGGGCGATCCTGCCCTGCCCAACGGCGTGCGCGCGCTCGCCGCGCTTGTCGACGCGCCGCCGGCGCTGCGCCGCCGCCTCGCGCAGATCGGCGTCGTGCTGCGCACAGAGGGCGAGAGCCTGCGCAAACTCTTGAAGCCTGGCCAGCGGCTCGTCTCCAAAGAGGGCGACCTGTGGCGCTGGGACGGCTTCACCCAGGCCGCCGAGGCGCCGACCGCCGCCGCGCGTCGCCTCGCCGAGAAGAACCGGCTCGCCGATCTGCGCGTCGAAGCCGCCGCCGCGCGCGCCGCGGCCGATGCGCTGACTCAAGCGCTGAACGGCGCGCGCGAGGCCGCGCGAGCGGCCGCCCAGGCCGAAGCGGAGGGGCGCGACGCGCATCGCCGCGCCCGCGTCCGCTTGGAGGAAGCGCGCGAACGCCATTCGACGGCGGAGCGTCGTCAGGCGCAGATCGCTCAGCGCCTGTCGGCGCTGCAGGAAGCCAAGGCGCGAACGCTCGCCAATCGCGACGAGGCCGCGCAAAAGCGCGCGAATGTGACGCAGGCGCTCGACCAGCTTGAGGAGCCGGCCTTTCTCGCCGGCGCGTTGGAGAACTTGCGCGGCCGCGCCATGGCCGAGCGCGCCCAGGCCGGCGAGGCGCGAGCCGCGGTCGCCTCCCTGCGCCACGAAAGAGCGGCGCGCGCGTCGCGGCTCGCGGCGATCGCGCGCGAGGCCGCGTCATGGGCGGAGCGTCGCGACCGCGCGCAGGACCGCATCGGCGAATTGGAAGAGCGGCTGGCGACGGCGCAGGAGGAACATGCCCGCATAGGCGACGCGCCCGACGCTTTTATCGGCCAGCGCCGCGCGCTGATGAATGCGCTCGAAGAGGCCGAGGCCGCCCGCCGCGACGCCTCCGACGCGCGCGCTGCCGCCGAAACGCGTCTCGCCGAAGCCGACCGCGCCGCCCGCGCCGCGCTCGAGGCGATGAGCGCCGCGCGTGAAGAGATGGCGCGCAGCGAGGCGCAGCTGGAGGCCGCGCGCCAGCGCGTCGCCGACGTCGAGCGCGCCATCGCGCATGATCTCGAATCGACGCCGCAGGCGCTCGCCCAACTCGCCGAGGTCGAGGACGGCGACGATCTGCCGGAGATCGCCGACATCGAACGGCGGCTGGAGAATTTGCGCGCCGACCGCGAACGGCTCGGCGCCGTCAATCTGCGCGCCGAGGACGAACTCGCCGAGGTTGAGGCGCAGCGCGAAAAGATGATCGCCGAACGCGACGATCTTTCGGAAGCGATCAAGAAATTGCGCGCCGCGATCGCCAGTCTCAACAAGGAGGGGCGCGAGCGCATGCTCGCCGCCTTCGACAAGGTCAACGCGCATTTCAAGGAGCTGTTCACGCTGCTCTTCGACGGCGGCGCGGCCGAATTGCAGCTTGTCGAAAGCGACGATCCGCTCGAAGCCGGCCTTGACATTCTCGCGCGCCCGCCGGGCAAGAAGCCGACGACGATGACGCTGCTGTCGGGCGGCGAGCAGGCGCTGACCGCCATGTCGCTCATTTTCGCGGTCTTTCTGACCAATCCGTCGCCGATCTGCGTGCTCGACGAGGTCGACGCGCCGCTCGACGACAGCAATGTCGAGCGCTTCTGCGATCTCTTGGAAGAGATGCGCAAGAAGACCGACACGCGCTTCGTCACCATCACCCATAATCCGATCACCATGGCGCGCATGGACCGGCTGTTCGGCGTGACGCAGGCCGAGCGCGGCATCTCGCAGCTCGTCTCGGTCGATCTCGAGCAGGCGGAGAAATTCGCGCTGGCGAGTTGAGGGTTTGAAAGCTTTGGTTTGGTCTGAGTTGCGAAAGCGGTCGCTCGAAGCCAAAAGCTTTCGCTTTGTCGCCGCTGGCGTGTTTCGGCGCTCGATGTCGCCACGTAAGCGCTTCGACCGTTCGCCGCGCTAAATGTCCCGAATATGCGCTCGGCTTGCGGCTTATGCGCGTTGACGATGTGACCGGGCGAAACTGACATGACCAGAAGCGAATTCGTTCTGCGTTCGGCGATTTTCATTGCGCTCGCCCTGGCGCCGTTTCTCATCTGGCTGCTCTTCGACGTCATCGTGCTTGCGACAGGCGCGGTGCTCGTCGCGACGCTCATTCATCTCGTCGCAACGCCGCTCCTGAAGATCCGCCTGCCGCGCGGCGTGGCGCTCACGCTGTCAGGCCTGCTGATCGCCTCGATCATCGGCGGAACCTTCTATCTCTTCGGTCGCACCATGGCTGGCGAGTTTCACGACGTGCTGCGCCGCGCCGAGCAGACGGCGGACGCGATCTCGCTCGAAATCGCCCGATCAGGACTCTCCGAATACCTGCCGTCCTCCTTCGGCGAAAATATTTCGCTGTCAGCTCTCATCGGGCGCTCGTTCACCGTCAGCATCGAGGCCGTTCTTGGCGCGCTCGTGGCTTTTTTCGCCGGCGTGTTCATCGCCGGCGAGCCGGCGCTCTACAGTGAAGGCTTCACGCTGCTGTTCGCGCCGCGCTGGCGCGAGAGAGCGCGCGAAACGCTCGGCCATGTCGCCACCGCGCTGCGCCGCTGGCTGCTCGGTCAGATGATTGAAATGGTCACCATGGGCGTCATGGCCGGCGTGGCGGTCTGGCTCATCGGCCTGCCGTCGCCCTTCGCGCTTGGCGCCATATCGGGACTCTCGGAATTCATCCCCTATATCGGGCCGATTCTGGCGATCTTTCCGTCCGTCGCGGTCGCGGCGACGATCGGCCCCTATACGATGCTTTGGACGATCCTCGCCTATCTCGCCATTCATCAGCTCGACGGCAACATGATCATGCCGCTCATCCAGCGGCAATTGGTGCGCGTGCCGCCGGCGCTGATGCTGATTTCGATCGCGACCTTCGGCACGCTGTTCGGGCTCGGCGCGACGATCTTCGCCGCGCCGCTGACGGTCGTCCTCTATGTCGCGGTGATCAAGCTCTATGTGCGGGATACGCTCGGCGAGTCGACGACGCTGCCGGGAGAGAAGGCGTAACACGCTCCACTTGAGGGGCATCGTTGCGCCGAACGCGCGGGGTGAAGCCCTTCTCCAATGATTGCCTATGACGTGCGGCCATTTCAGTGCGCAAGGCCGCCGCGTCCTGCGCGCGCCTCGCGCGCCGACGCATCCGGAATGATCGAAAGTAGGAATGTCGCAAACTTCGTCTGCTGGTCGCCTCATCCGGAGCGACGACGAACGCCTCCATCAGCGGGTGCGAAGCGCAATTTTGTCGGCGCTCCTGATCCAGGCGCCCGCGACCCACAGAGCCGCGCCTGTATAGAGGAGCCCGGCGGGAACCCACATGATCAGACCGGCGAGTTGCTGGTCTTCAATCGCCGTCAGTCCCCACGCGTCGGCGTTCGCGCTCTGACGCGCGGACCAGAGCCGTTCCGACAACGTCAACAGAACCCCAAGGAAACCGCTCTGCACGATGGTGAAGAACAAGCAGAAGAGGACGAGACCTTTTTGCGGCGAGAGAAGCATTGCGCGCCAGAAAATCAGCGCGGATGCGAGCAAGCAGGCATGTTGCACGACATGCGTGGCGCGATCTTGGAGCGCGAGCTCGTAGAGGCTCGACGCATGCCAGATCCAAACGACCATGGCGTGCTGAAGCGTTGCGAAGAGCGGCTGCATCGCCGCGCTCCAGGCGGCCTGGAGGCCTTTTCTCAACCTTGTCGACATCTTCAGCAGAGCGCGCGGCAAAGCCCAGGCGAAGGCCGCGAAGGGCCGTCCGAAAATCAGCAGGGGCGCGACAATCAGAATCGCCCATTCATGTTCGATCATGTGAGCGGCGAACAAGCCGGCCGAAAGTTCGCGCACGGCCGGCAAATAGAGCAAGGCGAGCGCTCCCCAACCAGCTGCGAACATGAGCGCTTGAGCGCGCGTAACGCCGCGGACTGCGCCGGCGCGCCGCCATAGCTTCGCGGCGCCGAATGCGTAAATCGCCGCAAAGGCCATCAGGACGGCGAGACTGGTGAACTCAAGAGCGTCATACTTCGCCCCGCTATGCGCCGCCGCGGGCGCGCAAGGCAAGAGGAAGACAAGACTCAAACGGGAGCGCTTCACCGCTCGCATCCAAGCAGCAGAACCGCCGAGCCTTGCAGCAGGATGACCGTGGCGAAGAGCGCGCCAAGAGCGGCGGCCACCCCGGCCAACAGCGCGTGCGGCGCGCCGTCCCGATCGGCGGCGAGCGCTTTGTAGGAGAGCGCCGAGAGACCGGCGCCGCAGATCGCCAAAACGGCGAGCGTCGCCGCCAGCGACAGAAGCGCAACCCAATGACGCGCGCAGACGGTGGACGCGATCGCGTAGCCCGCCAGCGTGTAGACGCCCCACGCGCCCGGCCCCAACGCGAGGCCCGCCCAACTCAATTGCGCCGCGGCGCGCTCGCGCATGCGCTCATTCCTTCTGAAACCAATAGATCACGAAATAGAGCGGGACCCAGGCTCCGACGACGAAATTCCAATAGAAAGCATTGTCGCTGACGTCGCTGAAGCGTTTGCCGCGGCCGTGTTTGGTGAACATGAGCGCGGAGAGAACGAGCGTATCGCCGACGTCGGTGATGAGATGCGTCGCATGCAGGCCGAGCAAGAACCACAACATCGAGCCGTAGGCGTTGACGTACCACTTTGTCGGCAAGTTGTAGAATTCATAAAAGCGAATCGCGATGGCGACGAGCCCGATCGCCGACATCAGCAATAGGCCTGCGCGCACGGCTTTGAGGTTTTCCGCTCTCGCCAGCCGTTCAATGCTCAGATTCGGCCAAAGACTGACGAGGAGGAGCGCGAACATCAATGAGCCTGGCCAATGGCCGGGGAGCGGGCTGGGAGGCCATCGCACGGCGAGCGCCGCGAGATAGAAATAAGCGCCGATCGCCATGGCGAAGGCCGAGCCTTCGATCGCTATGAAGGCGAGCGTCCCCCACCACGTCACAGCCTTTGCGCCAAATCCATAGGTCGGCAGCGGGCGCAGGTTGAGGGCGGGCCGCGTCTTCATCACTTGTCCTCCGCAATGTGCTTCGGCCAGAACCAGCCAATCAATGGCGCGGCGACGAGCGCGCCGCCCCAGACGACCGCCCAAGGCGTGAAGATCGAGCCCACGAATGTAATCGTGACGGCGATGGCGGCGATGAGGGGCCAGATGGAGGAGTCGGGCGAGCGTTCGCGCAGTTGCGGCGTCGCTTCCGACAGCGAGGTGACGACCAGCTCGCGATAGCCGACCGCGAGTCCTGTAACGACTGGCAAGGGATCGTCGCGCCACAGCGGCGTTCGACGATCAACGATCGGAATGCGATCGAAATTTTGCGGCGGCGGCGGCGAATCCGTCGCCCATTCCAACGTCGAAGCGTTCCAGGGGTTGGCTGGAGCGGGCGCGCCGTTGCGCCAGCTCATCGCGACGTTCCACAAAAAGATCAGAAAGCTCGCAAAAAATGCCAGCGCGCCAAGGCTTGAGAGCTGATTCAGCCCGTCCCATCCCAGCTCGGGCTGGTAGGTGTAGACGCGTCTCGGCATGCCCATGAGCCCGAGAATATGCATCGGGAAGAACGCGACGTTGAATCCGATGAACGCCGTCCAGAAGTGCCAGCGCGCCAAGCGCTCGCTCAGCATGACGCCGAGAAGCTTCGGAGCCCAATAATAGACGGCGCCGAGCAAGGGAAAGACCGCGCCGCCGATGAGCACATAGTGGAAATGCGCGACGACGAAATAGGTGTCGTGAACTTGCGTGTCGATCGGAACCGAAGCGACCATGACGCCGGTCATGCCGCCGATGACGAAAATGAAGAAGAAGCCGAGCACGAACAAAAGCGGCGCCGACAGGCGCGGCCGGCCGAGCCAGAGCGTTGCGATCCAGCAGAAGATTTGCACGCCGTTCGGCACCGCGATCAGCATGCTCGAGGCCGTGAAGAAGCTCGCGCCGAGCTGCGGCAGGCCCGTCGTGAACATGTGATGGACCCATAGTCCGAACGACAAAAAGCCGACGGCGATCAATGACAGCACCAGCGCCAGATAGCCGAACATCGGCCGGCCCGAGAACGTCTCGACGATCGCCGAGACCATGCCGGTCGCGGGCAGAAAGATGATGTAAACCTCGGGGTGGCCGAAGATCCAAAAAAGATGCTGCCAGAGCACCGCGTCGCCGCCGCCGGTCGGATCGAAAAAATGCGTCCCGATGAGACGATCCATGATCAGCATGGTCGAGGCCGTCACCACGGCGGGCATCGAGAACACCACAAGAAAGGACATGACCAGCATCGACCAGACGAACAAGGGTATGCGGTCGAGCGTCATGCCGGGCGCGCGCTGCTTGAAGACGGTGACGATGATCTCCACCGCGACGGCGAGCGCGGCGACCTCCGTGAAGGTGATCGTCTGCG
The DNA here is from genome assembly GCF_000304315.1 of Methylocystis sp. SC2. Lineage (NCBI taxonomy): Bacteria > Pseudomonadati > Pseudomonadota > Alphaproteobacteria > Hyphomicrobiales > Methylocystaceae > Methylocystis > Methylocystis hydrogenophila. The sequence continues at coordinate 3,102,533 of NC_018485.1, forward strand.
CCCAGACGTCGCTGCGCTTGCCGGGCGTAAATTGCGGGCCGGAGAGCGGGACATAAGCGAACCAGCCGACGTCCGGGCCGACATTCATGACGAAGGCGATCCAAAGGAAGGCGCCGCCGGCGAGATAGATCCAGTAGCTGAAGGCGTTGAGACGCGGGAAGGCGATGTTGCGCGTGCCGACCATCAGCGGAACGAGGTAGACCGCGAAAGCCTCCATCACCGGCACGGCGAAGAGAAACATCATTGTCGTGCCGTGCATGGTGAAAATCTGATTATAAACGTCCGGCCCGATGACGCCGGCTTCCGCGCGCGAGAGCTGCAAGCGGATCAACACGGCGAGAAGTCCGCCAAGGCATAAGAACGCGAAGGCGGTGATGATGTAGCGCCGCCCGACGATTTTATGATCGACGCTCGATAAGGCCCCCAGGAGACCCCGCGGCGTGGACCACACGCGCGCGAGACGCGACGTCAGGGCCGCTCCGTCGACGTCGTCATCGCGCAGGTCGCGTTCTTCAAACTCGGCGAGGCTCACTCCAAACTCTCCAAATAAGCGACGAGGGCGTTGAGCTCTTGCGGCGATAGAGGAAGGAGCGGCATGTGCGACCCCGGCTTGAGGTGCTGCGGGTCGGCGATCCAGCCCGCGGTGGCGCCGCGCGTTCTCGGCAAGACGGCGGCGGCGAGCGTCCTGCGGCTGGCGAAATGGGTCAGATCGGGTCCAACCAGGCCATTGGCCTTGGTCCCGCGGATGGCGTGACAGGCGAAGCAGGCGCGCGTGTTAAAAACGTCCTGTCCGAATCTTTGCTCGTCAGTCTGGGGCGCGGAGGCAGAGTTTGCCTGGTCTATGCGCCAATCCTCGAAGCGCTCGGGAGTTTCGACCACGACGTCGAGGCCCATATGCGCGTGTTGCATTCCGCAAAACTCGGCGCATTGCGCGCGATAGACGCCTGCCTGGGGCGCGCGAATCCTAAGCTCGTTTACGCGTCCGGGGATCAGGTCTTTTTTCCCCGCAAGGCTTGGCGCCCAGAAACTATGGATAACGTCGGCGGACTCCAGATTCAAAGCCACGTCCCGACCGGCTGGAAGACGAAGCTCATTCGCCGTGACGAAGGATGGATTTGAACCATCATCGGCGTAGCGCAGCTCCCACCACCATTGATGTCCGATGATGCGGACGAGAAGAGGCGCATCGCGGCGCTGCATCTCGCGCTGTTCGGCGAAGCTTACAAATGTCAGACCGACGACGATGAGGCCTGTGAGTCCCGCGCAAACCGAAACGACGACGCTCGCGACGCGCTCGTTGGATTTCCTGTCGTCGTCTCGACGCCGCAACACGGCGATCGCCAAGGCGATCATGACGACCAGCCAGACGGCGCCGAGAAGGACCACAAACACCCAAATCAGCGAGAGCAAATGTTGCGCGTCAAGGGCGTGCGGCGAGAGCGCCGACTGTCGATCGCTACAGGCCGCGAGTGCGCCGGAGAGAGCAGCAAGAAAAACTTTGCGCGGCGCTCGCATCGTGTCTTTACCGACTTTGCAGCGCGGAGTGGCGAACGCGTCACTCCGACATTTTCGCCCTTGTCCCTGCTACGGGTAAGCTCATGGCGACTGGTAAATTCCGCTTGCCTCTGTCGCGTAACGCGCAGGCAACGCCTGTGTTCCATTCCGCAGCAACGACTGCACGGGAAGACTGCGCAAGCTCAAGTGTGGAACGCTCTGTTTCAGCGTCATGCGCGCAACGCGCTCTCGGTAAAAAAAGCATGCCCCTAAATGAATCAGGAACGAAGTCTCTTCCCGCAAGTTCATTGATACCGACGGGGCCGATGCGGCTGCGCCGTTTCCCACGAGCTTGAACCGTGAGCCTAGGAGCAATCATGTTCACGCATAACAAGAAACTCCAATATACGGTTCGGGTGTCCGAGCCTAATCCGGTGCTCGCCAGCCTGATGCTCGAACAATTCGGCGGTCCGCAGGGAGAACTCGCGGCGGCGATGCGATATTTCACGCAGGCGATCGCCGAAGACGATCCGGGCCGACGCGACATGCTTTTCGACATCGCCACCGAGGAGCTCAGCCATCTCGAGATCATCGGCAGCATCGTGTCTATGCTGAACAAGGGCGCCAAGGGCCAGCTTGCGGAGGCGACGCAGTCCGAGGCGGATCTGTATCGCTCCGTCACGCAGGGCGCCGACAGCCACACGCAGGCGATCTTGTACGGCGGCGGCGCGGGCCTGACCAATTCTTCGGGTGTTCCCTGGACCGCGGCTTATATCGACACGATCGGCGAGCCGACGGCGGACCTGCGATCCAACATCGCCGCCGAAGCGCGCGCCAAGATCGTGTATGAGCGGCTCATCAACGTCACCGACGACGCTGGGATAAAGGAGGCGCTCGGCTTCCTCATGACGCGTGAGATCGCCCATCAGATCTCCTTCGAGAAGGCGCTCTACGCCATTCAACCCAACTTCCCGCCCGGCAAGATGCCCGGCATGCCACAGTTCTCGCATCTCTATGTGAACACGTCGCAGGGGGCGACCGATCTCAAGGGTCCCTGGAACACAGGCGAGAATTGGCAGCGCATGGACGATGTGCTCGGAGGCATTCCGCTTGACGGCGGCGACGGCGCGGCGAGCGTGCATTTGGGATCGTCGCAAAGCGAGGACCTCGCCAATTACGCCGCGCGAACAAAATCCAACCCCGGGTCGAATCCTGTGACGGGCGCGGATCTGGGCAGCAGCGGCGGCGCCGAAGCGCGGCACTCGCCCGCCGAATGACCAAGCTTTGGACGCCGGCGGCGGCCGGCGTCCAACACGTCGACAGCACATGGCTGAGGCAGGCAATGACCGCTCTGGTGACGAAGGAAACGCGCTCTTCGAAGCTGGCCAATTTTCTCGGCTGGTTCTCGATCGCAATAGGACTCGCCGAACTCTTCGCGCCCCGCCGCGTCGGCCGAATGGTTGGCGTCGAAGGCGATGGGAGCCTCCTGCAGGCCTATGGCCTGCGCGAATTTCTTGCCGGCGTCGGCATACTTGCCGCACGCCAGAAAGCGCCGTGGCTTTGGGCGCGCGTTGCGGGCGATGTGCTGGATATGGCGACCCTCGCGCCAGGCCTCTACAGCATTCGTAGGAATCGCCAGCTGGCGAGCGGGCTCGCGGTGGCCGCCGTCGCCGCCATCGGGCTGCTTGATCTATACAGCGCAGCTCAGGCGCAGAGTCAGCGTTAAGCGACGACAGCGTCAAACGGGCCGCACGAGAGACATGCCGGCGCGAGCCGCGCTCGCGGCATGTAGGCGTGCGTCTTGATCTTTCCGCTTTCAGCAAGCAGAGGCCGCGACGCGATCGGCGGCCCCATAAGCTCAGACAAAGATAATACGCTTATCTGCTGTCGTTAAACTTGTCCTTTAGCTTTTCGCGTAAGCACAAGGTTAAGAAATACTGTCATTTTCCGATACGTTTGTGGGAACCTTCTCTGTAGCCACTGGTTCAGCTGCAATAGCAGCAGCTGGTTCAGGCGCAATTTGAGGAGACCCGTTCATGGCCGAAGGAAAAACCACCGTCGACCACGACGCTATTCGGAAATGGGTGGAGTCGCGAGGCGGCTCTCCCTCGCGCGTAAAGGGAACGGGAGGGAAGTCCGACGCCGGCCTGCTTCGCGTTGATTTCGGCCCCGCGGAGGAGGGACTGGAAAAGATTTCCTGGACGGAATTCTTTGAGACGTTCGAGCGCAACAAGCTTGCCTTCCTCTATCAGGACGAAGACGACAGTCGCTTCAATAAGCTCATCCGCCGCGACGGCAAGTGACGGGATAGAGCCTATGGCGAAAGTCCTCATCACCGGCGGAGCCGGCTTCATCGGCAGCCATGTCGCCCGCGCGTTGGTCGCCCGCGGCGACGACGTGCGGCTCTTCGACGGCCTCATTGATCAGGTGCACGGACGCGCGAGCGCCAGCCTGCCCGACGACGCCGAACTGATGGTGGGCGACATTCGCGACGCTCGGCGCGTCGCCGAAGCGCTCGAGGGCGTCGACGCGGTGATTCATCTCGCCGCCGAGGTGGGCGTCGGCCAAAGCATGTATGCGATCGAGCGCTACGTCGGCGTGAACGATCTCGGCACGGCGGTGTTGTTGCAAGCGCTCATTGAGCGGCCGGTGCGGCGCGTGGTGGTGGCCTCCTCCATGAGCATTTATGGAGAGGGGCTTTACCAGGACGCCGAAGGCCGAGCGGTCGAGGACGTCGAACGCTCGGCTGTGACGCCCGGAACTTGGGATCTGCTCGACGGCGCCGGAAAACCGCTGCGCCCGATGCCGACGCCGGAGTGGAAACGGCCGGCGCTGGCCTCGGTGTATGCGCTCACCAAATATGTGCAGGAGCGTCTGACTCTCAACGTATGCGGCGCCTACGGCATGGAGAGCGTCGCGCTGCGTCTGTTCAATGTTTACGGCCCCGGGCAGGCGCTCTCCAATCCCTATACGGGCGTGCTCGCCATCTTCGCCGCGCGGCTGCTCAATGGCCGGCCGCCGCTCGTGTTCGAGGACGGGCGCCAGCGGCGCGATTTCGTCCATGTTTCCGACGTCGCGCGCGCTTTCCTCCTGGCGCTCGATGCGCCCGCCGCCGATGGGGAAGTCTACAACATTGGCAGCGGCGAGGATCGGTCGGTGCTGGAGGTCGCGCAGTCGCTGGCGCAGGCGATGAACCGGCCGCAGATCGCGCCGGAAGTCACCGGCAAATTCCGCACGGGCGACATCCGTCATTGCTTCGCCGACATCTCCAAGGCGCGGGCCGAACTCTCCTTCGCGCCCGCTGTCGACTTCACGGCGGGACTCGCCGAACTGGCGGAGTGGCTGGCGCAGCAGCACGCCGTCGATCGTGCGGAAGAGGCGCGGCGGGAGCTGGAAGCGCGGGGGCTGGTCGCATGACGTTAGCGGCGCCCGCTCCGATTGGCCTTTCACCCGTTTTGATCACCGGAGGCGCGGGTTTCATTGGCGCCAACCTCGCCGATCGGCTCGCGCAGGACGGCGAACATGTGCTCCTGCTCGACAGCCTTGCCCGCCACGGCGTCGAACGCAATGTCGACTGGCTGAAGGCGCGACATCCCTCCAAGATTTCCATGGTGGCCGCGGATGTGCGCGACCTCGGAGCCTGCGCCGACGCCGCGAGCAGCGCGAGCGCGGTCTTCCACTTCGCCGCGCAAGTCGCCGTGACCACGAGCCTCGTCGAACCGCGCGAAGACTTCTCGGTCAACGCGGCGGGCACGCTTGGACTGCTCGAAGCCCTGCGCGCACGAGCGACTCGCACGCCGCTGATCTTCGCGAGCACCAACAAAGTGTACGGCGATCTCGCAAACATTCCCCTCGACCTCAAGGACGGTGCGTATCGTCCGGCCGACGAATTGTTGGCCAGGCGCGGCATCGCCGAAAGTCAGCCGCTCGATTTCCACACGCCCTATGGCTGCTCGAAGGGAGCCGCCGAGCAATATGTGCTCGATTACGCCCGGTCGTTCGGACTGCCGACGGCCGTGATGCGCATGAGCTGCATTTATGGCCCGCGTCAGATGGGCACCGAGGATCAGGGGTGGGTCGCGCATTTCCTGCTCAAGATCGCCGCCGGGGAGCCGATCACGATCTTCGGCGACGGCCATCAGGTGCGCGACATTCTGTTCGTGGACGACGCCGTCCAGACATATGTCGAGGCGCGGCGCCGGATCGGGCGCATCGCCGGACGCGCCTTCAACCTTGGCGGCGGCGCCGCCAACGCCGTCACTGTCCGAGATGTGATCGCGCGCGCCGAGGCTCTCCTGAACCGCCAGGCGGCGATTGACTTCCAGCCCTGGCGCGCGGGCGACCAGCGCTACTACGTCTCTGACACGCGGCAGGTTCGCGCTGCGCTCGGTCTCCCGGCGCCGCTCGGCTGGCGCGAAGGAATGGCGCGGCTCGCCGACTGGATCAGGTCGAACGAAAATGCGGAGCTTTCCGCGCCCACCGCCTTCGAACAGGTGGGGACGTGAGCATGCGCGTCGCTCTCGTCAATCCGCCCTGGAGTTTCGAACATTCGATCTATTTTGGCTGCCGCGCCCCGCATCTGCCTCTGGAGCTTGGCGCCTCCAAGGCGTTGCTGGAGCAGGCCGGGCATGACGTCGCGATGTACGACGGGCATCTCCTCGGGATGACCGATCGCCAGCTCGCAGACGACGTGAAGGCGTTCGGCGCCGACGTCATCGTGGTGACCACTGCGCCGTCCTATCTCTTCTGGCGCTGCGCGCCGCCGGAGCTGCGCGCGCCGCGCGCATTCCTGCTGGCTCTCGATGATTGCGGAGCGCGCACCGTCGCGGTCGGACCGCATGGCTCGGTCACCCCCGCCGCGGCGCTCGCCAAGCTCGGCGTCGACATCGTCGTGCGAGGCGAATGCGAGGAGGCGCTGACGGAGATCGCCGCCGGCGGGGAGCTTGCCGAAATCTCCGGCCTCGCGTTCAAGCAGGGCGACGCGATCCGGATCACCGGAGGTCCGCGCGCGACGTCGTTCACCGATCTGCCTGCGCTCGCTTGGCCCGACGCCTGGATCGACGCGCATCGCCATCACCATCATCGCTTCGACGCCGAGCCCGACGGCCCCGGCGCGGAGGTGGAGTCATCGCGCGGCTGTCCCTATCACTGCAGCTTCTGCGCCAAAATCGACTTCCGCGACGCCTACCGCCGGCGCGACCTCGCGCCGCTGCTCGCGGAGATCGATCGGCTGATTGGGCAGGGCGTCGCCTATTTCTATTTTATCGACGAGATTTTTCTGCCGCAGAAGGCCCTGCTGGAAGCGCTGGTGGAGCGGCGAACCCGCTTTGGCGTCCAGACCCGCATCGATCTGTGGAAACCCGAGATGCTGGATCTTCTCGGGGCGGCCGGCTGCGTTTCGATCGAGGCCGGTGTCGAGAGCCTGACGCCGGAAGGACGGGCGGCGCTGGACAAGAACTGCCGCATGTCCACCGACGAACTCGCCGAGCGCCTCATTTATGCGCGGCGCCGCGTTCCCTTCGTGCAGGCCAATCTCATCGAGACGCCGGCGGATGATGAATCCCTTGTCTCGCGTTGGCGGGAAAAGTTGCGGGGATCGGGCGTCTGGGCGAATGATCCCGTGCCGCTCTATCCCTATCCGTCTTCGCCAGATTACCGCCGCCTGTGGGGCGAGCCGGACGGAGACGCGTGGGAGCGCGCGCACGAATATTACCTGCGCCAGTTCGACCGTTTCAGCGACATCCAGGAAGAACATCCTCTCCCGCTGCGCGCATTGGAGGCGGCATGCGCGCATTGCCGTTGAACCTCTTCATGACGGCGGATGCGGTGGGCGGAGTCTTCACCTACGCGCTCGATCTCGCACGCGCCTTATCGTCGCTGCAGGTGCGCACCACGCTCGCGGTTCTCGGCCCCGCTATGTCCCAACGCCAGCGCGACGCCGCGGCGGCGACGCCGGGACTTTCCGTCATCTGGCTCGATCTTCCGCTCGATTGGCTTGCGCCGTCGGCGCACAGCATTGCGTCCGCGGCGGAGGGGCTCGCGGATCTCGCGCGCAGCGCAGGCGCCGACATCGTCCAGTTGCATGCGCCGTCCCTCGCGGTCGCCGACTATCCATCTCCCGTCGTTAGCGTCGCGCATTCCTGCCTCGCGAGCTGGTGGGCGGACGTCAAGGGCGGCCCGCTTCCGGCCGACTTCGTTTGGCGCACGCGCCTGTGGCGCGACGGCGTCGCCCGAACCGACGCTCTCGTCTGCCCGAGCCACGCCTACGCGCGCGCGGTCCGGCGTCTCTATGGCGCGCGGCCGCTCGTGATCCACAACGGACGCGAAGCGCCGCCCGCGCGACCCGATGCCGGCGCAACGGACGCTTCGCCTTTCGCCTTCACCGCCGGTCGGCTCTGGGATGAGGGCAAGAACGTCGCGACGCTCGATGCGGCGGCGCCCGACATGGCGTCGCCGCTTCTTCTCGCCGGTCCCGCCGAAGGGCCGCATGGCGAACGTTTTGCGCCTCGCCACGCAATGGCGCTTGGTCCCCTCGACGCGGACGCCATTCGCGATCGCCTCGCCCGCCGACCGGTCTTTGTCTCGGCGGCGCTCTATGAGCCCTTCGGCCTGTCGGCGCTGGAGGCGGCGCAAGCCGGATGCCCGCTCGTTCTCGCCGACATACCAACCTTCCGCGAGCTGTGGGAGGGCGCGGCGCTGTTCGTTCCGCCGCGCGACGCCAAGGGATTCGCCCAAGCCGTCAATCGGCTCGGCGCGCGTGCGGAGCTTCGTCAGCGGCTTGGCGCCGCGGCTGCGGAGCGCGCGCGCGTCTACAATCTCGACGCCATGGCCAGCGCCATGGCCAGTCTCTATCGCGCGCTCGTCATCCGCGTCGGACGGCAACGCGCGCGCCTGGGCGGAGCGGCCGCATGAAGATCGTCTATTTCAGTCATTCGCTGCTGTCCTGCTGGAATCACGGCAATGCGCATTTTCTGCGCGGCGTGCTGCGAGAGCTCGTCCACGCCGGCCACAAGGTGCTCCCGCTCGAGCCGGCGTCGTCCTGGAGCCTCGCGAACCTTCTCGCCGATCACGGCGACGTCGCGCTTCGTCCCTTCCGCGCCGCCTATCCCGAGCTGAAGCCGGCGCGTTGGTCGTTCATGGAGGAAATCGAGGCTGCCGTCAGCGACGCCGATCTCGTCGTCGTGCACGAATGGAATGACCCAGAACTCGTCGCCAGGCTCGGACGCATGCGCGCCGATGGCGGGCGCTTCCTCCTCCTGTTCCACGACACGCATCACCGGGCGGTCAGCGATCCCGACGCCATCCGCGCCTTCGATCTTTCGGGGTATGACGGCGTCCTTGCCTTTGGGGAGGCGCTGGCGGCCGTCTATCGCCGGTGGGGGTGGGGCGATCGTGTCTTCGTCTGGCATGAGGCGGCGGACGTGCGGCGCTTCCATCCGCCGCTGCAGGAGGCCGCTCGCCAGGGGCTGGTCTGGATCGGCAATTGGGGGGATGGCGAGCGCAGCCGCGAAATCGAGGAATTCCTGCTGAAGCCGGCGGCCGACGCAGGCCTGCCGTTGGACATCTATGGCGTGCGCTATCCTCAGGCCGCCCTCGAGCGGCTGCGCGGCTATGGCGCCAGCTACCGTGGCTGGCTCGCCAATGCGCAAGCGCCCGAAGTTTTCGCCAAGCACATCGCCACCGTCCATGTGCCGCGAAGATTTTATGCGACGGCGCTGCCCGGCATCCCCACGATCCGCGTCTTCGAGGCGCTCGCCTGCGGCGTCCCGCTGGTCAGCGCGCCCTGGGAGGACAGCGAAGGTCTCTTCGCGCCGGGCGAAGATTATCTCGTCGCGCGCGACGCGGCTGAATGCGCCGCGCATCTTGCGCGGCTGCGAGACGATGAAGACCTGCGGCGCGGCCTTGCGGCGCGAGGCCTCGAAACCGTCAGAGCGCGCCACACGTGCGAACGCCGCGCGACCGAGCTGATGGCGATCGTCGCGCGCCTCTCCCCCAAGCTCGAGGAGAGCGCGGCATGAAGATCGCCTTCTACGGATCGAGCCTGCTGTCCTCCTATTGGAACGGCGCCGCCACCTATTATCGCGGCCTCATCAAGAATCTCGCGGCGCTTGGGCACGCCGTCACCTTTTACGAACCAGACGCCTTCGATCGGCAACAGCATCGCGACTTGGATCCGCCGGACTGGGCCAATGTCGTGGTCTATCCGGCCACCACTGAGGGCGTGCGGCGCGTGATCGCCGAGGCCGCCGCGGCCGACGTGACGATCAAAGCGAGCGGCGTCGGCGTCTTCGACGACGCGCTCCTTGAAGGCGTCGTGTCGGCCTCGCGTCCCGGCGCTTTGCGGCTGTTCTGGGACGTGGACGCGCCCGCGACGCTCGCCGAACTTCGGCGCTCGCCCGCCCATCCGCTGCGGCGAATGCTGCCAGCCCTCGATATGGTGCTCACCTATGGGGGCGGCGCGCCCGTGGTCGAGAGCTATGAAAGCCTTGGGGCGGCGCGCTGCGAGCCGGTCTACAACGCGCTCGATCCGGACACCCATCGCCCTGTTCCTGCGGACGCCCGGTTCACATGCGATCTGGCGTTTCTCGGCAATCGCCTGCCGGACCGCGAGGAGCGCGTCACCCGCTTTTTCCTCATGCCGGCCGCGCGGCTGAAGGACCGGCTCTTTCTTCTCGGCGGCAACGGGTGGGATGACCGCGCGGTCCCCGCCAATGTGCGCAAGATCGGCCATGTCTATACGCGTGACCACAATGCTCTGAACTCGAGCGCGTTGGCCGTGCTCAACATCGCGCGGGACAGCATGGCCGAGATGGGCTTCTCGCCGGCGACTCGCGTGTTCGAGGCGGCCGGGGCCGACGCCTGCCTCATCACCGACGCCTGGGAAGGCGTCGACCTGTTCCTGAAGCCTGACGAGGAAATTCTGGTGGCGCGAGATGGCCTCGACGTCGCCAACCAGCTTGCCGAGCTGACTCCGGCGCGCGCGCGCGCCATTGGCGCGGCGGCGGGGCGGCGGATCCGCGCCGAGCATACCTATGCGCGCCGCGCCGCGCAGGTCGACGCCATCTTGCGGGACGCGATCGCCGAGAGGCGGGAAAGGGCTCTGGCATGAAGAGCTTCGATCTCGTGGTTCTCGGACTCAGCCTGTCCTCGTCCTGGGGAAACGGACACGCCACCACCTACCGCGCGCTTCTGAAAGCCTATGCGGCGAAGGGCCGGCGCATCCTGTTTCTTGAGCGGGATCAGCCTTGGTACGCTGCGAACCGCGATCTTCATGCGCCGGATTTCTGTGAACTCGCCCTCTACCGGAGCCTCGACGAACTCGCCGGCTTCCGCGATGTGATCGCGGCGTCGCGCGCGGTGATGGTGGGCTCCTACGTGCCCGATGGGGTTGACGTCTCGAAGTTCATACAGGCGGAGGCGCGCGGCGTCGTCGCCTTCTATGACATTGACACGCCGGTGACGCTCGCCCGGCTCGAAAATAATGATTGCCCCTATCTGTCGCCTGAGCTGATCCCCGGCTTCGATCTCTATCTGTCCTTCACCGGCGGACCGACGCTTGGCCGTATCGAACGCGATTACGGAGCGCAGGCGGCGCGCGCGCTCTATTGCGCCGTGGATCCGGCGGCCTATCGGCCGCTCGAGGTCGCGCCTCGCTTCGACCTCGGCTATCTCGGCACCTATGCGGAGGACCGGCAACCGATGCTGGAGGAATTGCTCATCGAGCCGGCGCGGCGCGCGCCGGACATGATTTTCGCCGTGGCCGGTCCGCTCTATCCAGCTGACATCGAGTGGCCGGAAAACGTCTTGCGGATCGACCACATTCCGCCGGATGAGCATGCGGCCTTCTACGGGGAGTGCCGGTTCACCCTGAACGTCACGCGTCAGGACATGGTGCGCGCCGGCTTTAGCCCGAGCGTTCGCCTGTTCGAAGCCGCCGCCTGTGGAACGCCCATCATCTCCGACGCTTGGGAGGGCCTTGAGACCCTGTTCGCGCCGGGCGACGAGATCCTCATCGGGCGCTGCGCCGACGACGTGCTGCATTCGCTTCGCACCCGTGAGACTCCCGAACGAATCGCAATGGCGCACCGCGCTCGTTCGCGCGTCCTTGGCGCCCACACGGCGGCTCACCGGGCGAGCGAACTCGCCCAATACATCGCGGCCGCGGCGCGACAGTACGCCGCCGCTCCCGCATGACCGGCGACCAGTGGAAGGAGTTGCCATGGCCTACGCAAACGAAAACATCGCGCTAGTCGCCGGGGGCGCGGGTTTCATCGGATCGCATCTGACCGATGCGCTGCTTGCGCGCGGATGGCGTGTCCTCGGGCTCGATAATTTCATCACCGGCCGCTATGAAAATTTGCGGCACCTCGAACGCGAACCGCGCTTCGACCTTATCGAGGCCGACGTCACCGATCCGCCGCCGGCGAGGCTGACCCGATCCGGCTGCCGACTGTCCTATATCTTCAATCTCGCTTGCGCCGCCTCGCCCCCGCACTACCAGGCCAATCCGGAACACACGCTGATGACCAGCGTCGTCGGGACGCATCATCTTCTCGCCCTCGCCCAGGCGCACGCGGCGAGGTTCCTGCTCGCCTCCACCAGCGAGGTCTATGGCGACCCGCAGGTGCATCCCCAGCAGGAGAGCTATTGGGGCCACGTCAATCCCACGGGTCCGCGCGCCTGCTACGACGAAGGCAAGCGCGCCGCCGAGACGCTGACCTTCGATTATTTCAGGGCGAAGCGCGGCGACGCGCGCGTGGCGCGCATCTTCAACACTTATGGTCCGCGCATGCGCGCCGACGATGGGCGCGTGGTCTCCAACGCCATCACCCAAGCCTTGTCGGGAGACGACATCACCATCTATGGCAGCGGGGAACAGACCCGCTCCTTCTGCTATGTCGACGATCTGGTGGAAGGCCTCATCCGGTTGATGTTGCACGAGGGCGATTATCGCGGGGCGATCAATCTGGGGAATCCGGCGGAGCTGAAAGTCAAGGAATTGGCCGAGCAAGTGGTGCGTCTCACCGGCACGCATTCGGCCATTTCCTATCGCCCGCTGCCGGTCGATGATCCCCGGCGACGCCGACCGGATATCTCGATCGCGCGCAAGGTGCTCGGATGGACGCCGCAAGTGCCGCTGCCGGTCGGGCTGAAGCGCACGATCGCCCATTTCGCGGAAGTCGCCGCGCGGGAAGCCGCGCAGCTGCCGCTCACCAAACGGCGCACGCGCAGGGAGAAGTCCGGCGCGCCCGCTGGCGAACTCCGGGGACCGGCGGCTGGGTGAGCCGTCATCGATCTCGCGTGTCTGCTACTGCCGCAAGGCGTCTCTCACCGCGGAGCCAATCTGCATAGAGAGATCACGATTGATCATCGACTGCGACGGTCGAATTGATGTAACCGGTAGGAAGTGCGACCGGTCTCCCTTCTCTTTTCTCGCGATCACTGTTTCCGTATCCGGGGAGCCGAGCGTAATGATCAACTCAAATGTGTCTTTACGCCTCGCCGCAAACAAAGGCGCTGATGACGTTGAGATGCGAACCAGGTTCCACGTGGGCGTCGCGCTCGCCGAAAATTCGACGATGAAGGATACGTCGTGCGAAAACGTCTTTATCGGATTGTCCTTAGAATATCCCAACTCCTTTATAAATTCTGGAGGACATAGGCCCTCATCATCACTGTCTGAGCCGATATCATAGCCTAGAATTGGAACGACGGTTGACTCTCGCCTCGCCGGCACGCCGATGAAGGCGCACCTCTTTATCGGCTCCAGCACATCGTCGAGCCATTCCCGCAACTTCAGATCGTTCCCAATCGTGAAGCCTCCGATGCGATAACAGCCTTCTCCTGAATCTCGCTCCGCCGTGAGCCAGAAATCCTTATTGAACGGATAGAAAAACTCAACGTCTTCGACACGCACTGCATCAGCAGAAACCCCCGCGCCCAAGCCAAAATCGTAGCTTTGCCCAACGTTTCGCGGCAATGTCATCGTCTGGTCCTCGAGCAAGTCAGGCGCGTGCCAGATATGTGCGAGGGGAAGATTGGGAGTGTGAAACGTGACGCCGGGATTGAAGGAACCCAGCGTGTCAAAAGTGAACTTAAAATGCATCAGCGACGACCAATTTCTAAGCCATTCCAGGCGACGCCCAAACACCGGGTCATTCACCTGACTGTAAACCGCTTTTCTTATCTCGCACTGCACGCCTCGAACGACTGCATAGAACAACGCCTTCTTGTTCGGATGGCCGATGAGCCCTTGAGCCTCTATCGGTATGCAGCCTGCGATGCTCCATGCTGCGATCGCCGTAGCGGTCAGAGCCGAGATGGACTTAAAAATCTCTTTGCGGTGCTGAAACATGGTTGGATCTCGAAAAAGAACTCTCGAAGAGAGTTAAATGTGCAAAGGCTCTTATGATCATCATTAGAGCTCCAACGCAACCAGCGAGACGAGAAGCGACGATATTCCTCAATCGCTGTGACTTTGATGATACACAGTCAATTCTAGGGCTCGGCCAGACATGCAGGCCATTGCAGACTCTCGGCCCGAGGTAGAGCGGCCTCCTGGAACGCATCGATGTGCGATGTCAGAGGCCGAATCGACTCCAAAATCTATCGCAACGCGAGCTGCGCCTCGCAGCTTTCCGTCGCGCGCGCCGACCCCGCATATCGTCGGACCATACGCGCGCAGAATTCCGCAAATTCCTCAGGCGCCGCGGGAGCGCTGGTGTGATGCGGCGCAAGCCCGCGATGCTCGGGCGTAAAGCAGAAGGTGACGGTCACGTTGAAATCTTCGAGCGACCGCATCATCCGGTCGAAAAAGGCGTCGGCGCCAGGCTGGAAGCTGTCCGCCCATGACAGGCCGGTGCGCAGATCGGTGACGCCGAGACGCTTCATCCAAGCGACGGCTTCGTCGAGGCGCGGGTCCTCGAAATGGAACCATTGGACGAGGCCGAAAGCCGGCGTATGCCGCGCGAAGACGTCGAGGGCCGGCTTTGGCGTTCCGTCGGCGCGGATGAGCCCCATGTGGAAGTGCCGATAGTATGAGGAGCCTTCCGCTTCCTTGTGGCGCGTCGTGGCGCCCCAGGCCTCGGGAAGATCGAACAGGCTGTACCAGTGAAGGCGGGGAGCGCGTCCCCTTAGAAGTTCGGCGGTGCGCGCCATGCCCCAGGCTTGAACCTCGTCGGCGCCGAAGCTCGAAACGCCAACCTCGCTCACCCAGACGGGCAAGTCGGTGATCGCCTTGATTTCCGCGATTTTCGTGGGCCACTCCTGGATCTGCCACAGGTTCCAATCCAGCGGAAAGCCGTGCACGGCCACAGCGTCCACGTGGTCCAGCACCCCGCGCGCCTTCATGTTCGCAATGAAACCCGGATCGATGGGCGAAATGCCGCCGAGCACTCGCGTCAGATCGGCGTTCTCGGCGCGGATCGCCTGACCGGCGAGGATCGCCATTTCGGCGAAGAGCGTCCAATCAGGATCGAGCTCGGGATCCCAATGCGACTTGTTGTTGGGTTCGTTCCAGATCATCGCCGCTTCGATCATGCGGACGCCCCCCGCGCCGGATAGACCGCGCCCTCTCCCGCGGGACGTCCCGCGCATTTGCACAAATAGACCTCCTCTTCCGGGTGACCGATCAGTTCGAATCCGGACGAGCGCAGCATCGCTTCGACGCAGGCGCGGTTCGGCGCCCACCAATTTGTCGGATCGTGCGCATAGCGATGTTCAATGAAGTGCAGCTTGGGATAGCTGGGCGCATCGAATGCATCCGTCGCGAAGAAGGCGGCGTCCTTAGGCGTCTCCTCCACCTGCATGCTCCCGCGCAACATGCACTGAAACACCATCATGCCGCCCACCACGTGTTCGCGCACGAGATCCAGCGCGAGAAGCGGATGGCGCAGATGGTAGAGCACGCCCATGAAGAGGACGACGTCGAAACGCTCCTGAAGGCCCGCGACGTCATAGACCGATAGTTTCTCGAACCGCACGTCGAGCCCGGAGACTTCGGCGGCAAATTTCGCCTGAGCGAGATAGGCGTCGTCAAAATCGATGCCGAGCACGCGATCGGCGCCGCGCCGCTTCATTTCGAGACTGTAGAATCCCGCGTTGCAGCCGATGTCGAGAACGGAGCAGCCGGTGAGATCCTGCGGAATGCTGTCGGCGAAGCGTCGCCACTTCGTCCGTGGATAATCTCCGAGAAAATGGTCGGGGGCCGTCTTTACTCCGCCGAGGTCGAGATTGTGAAACCAGGGGCCGAGCGCTGCGACCTGCGCCTGGATCTGTTCGGTCGAGAAATTCATGCGCGCCTCGCGGGATTAAGTCCCCTCACCACACGACTTCGTTCAGGCCGGCGAGCCGCATGCCTGTCGGACCAGCTCTGACTTTCGTGATCGAGGCGGGGTCGACGTCGAAGAGACGGTAAGCGTCGAGCGGCAGCCCGAGCACGTAACAGACCGCGGCCTTGATCACGTCGGCATGGCTGACGAGCGCGATGCATGCGGCGTTTGGCGCGCGCGTCAACACTTCCATGTGCCGCACGATCCGCGTCTGAACGTCGCTCATGCTCTCGCCGGCGGGCGTGCGCGCCGTCGCCCGCGCCTCATTCCATGCGCGAAAAAGCGGATCGGCGTCGAGTCGGGCGAACTCCTGGCCTGACCATCGGCCGAAATCGATCTCGTCAAGAGCGTCAACCGTCCGCGGCTCCGCGAGCCCGCTGGCGTCGGCGATCGCCCGCGCGGTTTCCTGCGTGCGCTCCCTGGGGCTCGCTTCGACCATATCGAGCCGTTCGCGCCGCAGGCGTGCGGCGAGTCGCGCCGCCTGGGCGCGCCCCGTCGCGCCAAGTCCAACGCCGGGCGAACGGCCGGCTAGAAATCCGCCTATGTCGTCATAGGCCGCATGTCGTACGAGAAGAATCACGCTCACGCCTGCAGTCTCAGGCGCGCTGGCGGCGCGTCGGCGCCGTCGATGAAGCGCTGTGTGCGCTCGCGCGCCTCCGCGTCGGTGAACTGCTGCGGCGGAGATTTCATGAAATAGCTCGAGGGTCCGATGAGCGCGCCGGCCTCGCCACGATCCATGGCGAGCTTTACGCACCGCGCCGCGTCGATGACGATGCCGGCGGAGTTGGGCGAATCCCAGACTTCCAGCTTCACTTCCGCCGATATGGGAACGCCGCCGAACGCCGTGCCCTCAAGTCGGATGAACGCAAGCTTCCGATCCGTGAGCCAAGGCACGAAGTCGCTGGGACCGATGTGGATGTCGCCGTCGGCTAGCGGTTCAGGACACTGGCTGATCACAGACTGCGTTTTGGAAATTTTCTTCGAAACGAGCCGCTCGCGCTCCAACATGTTCTGAAAGTCGGCATTTCCGCCGACGTTGAGCTGGTAGGTGCGATCGAGTTTGACGCCGCGTTCGGCGAAGAGGTTGGCGAGCACGCGGTGAACGATGGTCGCGCCGACCTGACTCTTAATATCGTCGCCGATGATCGGCAGGCCTTTCGCCTCGAATCTCGCCCGCCATTCGGGACGCGAGGCGATGAACACCGGCAAGCAGTTGACCACCCCGCAATGCGCCGCGAGCGCCTGCTCCATATACCATTCCGCCGCGCGCTGCGATCCGACCGGCAAATAGCAGATCAGCACATCGGTGCGCGTTTCCCGCAGCACGCGCGCGACATCGCAGACAGGCGCGTCGGATTCCTCGATGACATCCTCGAGGTATCGGCCGATCCCGTCGAGCGTCGGCCCCCGGAGGACCCTCACGCCGATCGGCGGCGCCTGAGCGAATATGTGGGTGTTGTTGGGCGCGGCGTGAATCGCCTCGCAAACGTCGCGCCCCACCTTTGTCGCGCTGACGTCGAAGGCCGCGGAGACCTCAATGTCCGCCACGCGATATCCGCCGAGGTTGGGCGTCATCAGGCCGGGCGCCTGCGCGTCGGCGGAGGCCCGGCCGTAATAAGCGATGCCCTGCACCAGCGAGGACGCGCAATTGCCCACGCCGACGATCGCTATGCGGAGTTTTCGCGCGCCCAGTTTCCGCTCCGCTGTTGCCGAGACCTAGAGCGCTTCCCGATCACATGGAATCATGTGATCGATAAGGAAGCGCTCAAAATCAAAACGTTGGAGCAGGTTCTCATCGAAAAAGTCTGTCAACTTTTTCGGAACCTGCTCTAAGGAACTACACAGGATCAAACCTCGGGCGCGTCATGTTGTTCCATTCGTCGCGACTTCGCTCGTGACGAAGGCGCGCCTGCGTCGCGCATGAGACCCAATGATCGGCTCAAGCGCTCAACTTGATCGAAGGCCGTTCCGAGCGGGCCTCGTCCGTAGGTCAGCGCACCATAGGCGGCGGCCGCGGCGCGCGCCCAAAGCAGATAGATCCAAAGCGCGTCGAGGCGCCGGGCGAGTAGGTAGACGCGATGACTCCACACGGCGATATGGCGTCGCGCGCGATAGACGAGTTTGCGCCGGAACGGGAGATTGCGATCGGGCGCAATCCGCTTTCGCGGCTGTATGGCTCGGCGGCCTTTGACTCGCAGAGCGAGCCGATAGGCGAGGCCCTCCCGCCGGTGCCGCAGGCCCGCATCCTGCGTGCGCACGACGAAGTCGGCGTCCACCTCCTGAAGCTCCACCCTGGCTTCCTTGATGGCGCGCTCGAGAAGGCTCTGGATCAAGGGCGATCGAACGACGACGACATTCACGCCGCGGCCATCCGAAGCGTAGGGCTCAAGCCAAGCGTCGCCGAAGGAGATGTCCGCGGTCTCCGCGACCACGTCGTCGCAGAATTCGCAAGCGGAATTCTGGAAGAATCCAGCGCCCCAGTCGCCGTCGACGAGATTCCACCAGTCCTCTTCGCGCGGCGCGCCGTCCAAATGCGAGATGTGGGCGCGATACCAATTGGCGGGGCGCTCGGGATTTTTGAGTCGATAGTCGATGCCCGTCATCCGCCCGGGCGGAACGCCGAGCTGCCAGGCGAAGCTCTCGCCGAGGCGCGCGCTTTTCATGTGGCCGCAGAACAATCCCAACAGGAAGGCGATGCGCGCGCGAAGCAGCGGATCGCGACGACGCAGCAGGTGGATCGCCTTGATGAAGCAAGGAACGCCGACCACGGCGTAGCGCCCTGGCGTCTCGCGTATCTCGGCGATCACCCGCGAAAGCTCCACCGGATGGTAGCGGGACTTCGCTCCCGCGCGCACATCCTCGACGTTGCGCGACAGGCGATAGTCGAACAATCGGCCGTCGGGCGGGGGACTTTGCACGGCGGCGATATGCGCCACGCCGTCGACAAGTCCCCTCCGCAACAGCTCGACGGCGACCCAGCTCACCAATCCGCCAGAGCTCCCCGCTGCGCGAAAGCCGTCCTCCGCCGCATGTCCGACATAGGCGGCTTCGAAACGGCCGATCAGCGGGTGGCTCGACGCAGCGTGTGCGAAACGCCGGGTCGAAATATCGTCCTCATCGGCTGCGTGCGGAGAAAATGGACAGATATGCGCGACGTTACGATTCGCGCCGGCGCGCGCTGCGCTTCGCGGCGCCAGCTCTCCATAGCGATCCAAAGTTAACGCGACGCCGTCGCCGGCGCAGGCCCCGCAGCCGACGCACAGTCCGGAGCGGCGCATCGCGTCGGCGGTGAGGCGTGGACCTTCGTCGTTCACTGCGCGCCCTCACGCCAGAATGCGATCGAGAAACGCCTCGGAACGCGCGCGCATCAGGGAAATCCGCGCATAGACCGAGGCGTCCGGCGGAGCCGCCATCGCCTCGTCGAGAGCGTGCGGCGCAGACTCCGGCACGAGGTGCCGATGAGCGCCAAGCAGAGCGGCGAGATCGCGCACCTTGTTGGCGCGATAGCGGGACGCGGCGCATGCAAAAGGCTTTCGGTCGAGCAGCGCGAAGACGCAGCCGTGAAAGAAATTGGTCGCCACCGCCGCGGCGCTCGACATGAGCGCGCGAAAGGCTTCGGGGCCCGCCTCAATCCTCTGCTCGTCCGCCCAGTCATTGCGGTAGCCGACGCTGACGAGACGCAAGCCCTGCCGACGCGCTAAGCCAATCACGCGCTGCGTGAACCACTCTGGAAAGCCGTGACCGTAAACAGCAAGGTAGCGACGCTCGGCGCCGGCCGGATCGCTGTCGCCGGGCGCCGGCGGGGAGAGCAGACAAGGGTCGAGCGCCAGCTCCGGCGCTGGCGAATCCACGTCTTCGAGAAGCCGTCTCCCGCTTTCCTCGCGCACCGATATGGCTTCGAAATTCGCGAGCCAATTTCGCCATGGGGCGCCAATATAGTCACGCTGATAATTTCCGAAGCTCGCCGCATAGGCGGCGCGCCGCAGACCAGGAACGCCTTCTCCAAAGAACAGCGGCCAGCCGCCGTACCAGGGGTGATCCAGGTTGAAGACTTCGTCGCTGCCCACAAGAACGATCTCGCAGGTTTCGCTCTTCTGAGGTTGATCAAGCGGAAAGCGCGCCGATCTCGGCAGGCGCTGCACAGCGCAGCGGAAGGCTCGAATTTTTTGAACATAGCGCGGGATATCCTCGCTGCGCGTCGCGGTCGGCAGCGCCGGCGACAGCGCGCATTGGAGCTCCGCGCGTCGTACGGCTTCGGACACATGGTCAAGGAGCACAGCGGCGTGGCCGCGCCGCTCCAGCCACTCAAGGAGGCATCGCGCCTGCCAGTAGGAGCCGTAGTTGACGCAGCGATGAAATGTCAGGACGCCGATCTTGTGCCGCACAGTTCAGCTCCCTCGTGAACGGCGCCCCGCGCGATCAACCGGCGGGTCAAGGCTTTGTTCCGGGGCCGGCGTTCGCGTGCGAAGACTGATCGAGGCGACGTTCATTCGCCGCGGCTCTCATGAAACTATTTCAGCGTGTAAAGATATGCCGTGATATTGCGACTTTGCTCTTCGCTCAGATTCATATTGGGCATGGCGTTCCCCGGCACGAATTTCTGAGGGTCCTGAAGCCACGCCATCATATTTTGCGGCGTGTTGCGGAGAACGCCGGCGAGATAGATTCTCCTGCTGATGAAGTCGAGCGGCGGACCCACGCGCCCGTCGGCCCCAGCGATACCAGGAATCTTGTGGCAGGAGCCGCAACCAACGTCTCGGATCTCGGCGGCGCCGCGCGCCGGATCGCCAGCGACCGGCCCGCTCAACGACTCCGAGGCTTCGCTCTGGCGCGCCGACAACGCCAAGCATAGTGCGAGAACTGCGCAGAACGTCGTAGACGCGGCGGCGCCTTTGCGCAGAGCGCTCTGTTCAGGCCAGGGGCAGTTCAGGGTGAGCGCCGTATAAGGCCGATGTCTCATGGACGGCGGCCGCCCGGCTTTTGGCCAAAGTTGAAACGCTGCGTGTAACTCCAGGGCTTAGCGGTCTCGATGAATTCGGCGGGAGTCTGTTCGATCTTCAGCGCATCGCGCGAGATCGTTCGCCCCCAACCTTTGCTCGGCGCCTGGCTGATGCTCTCCACATAGGCGACGAGGTCCCAGATGATCTCGTTGGACAGCATGGCGCCCCATGCAGGCATGCCATTGGGCCGGCCATGATAAATGCTGAGATAGATGTTCACCGGCTCGCCGCCGTAGATGAAGATGCGGTTGCTGAGCGCAGGCCCCATGCCGCCGCCGCCATTTGGCGCGTGGCAGCCGACGCAGTTGAAAGTGGTGAAATAGGACATGCCCCGCTGCAGGGCTTGCGGGTCGCCTTTCACAGGATTGTCGATCGGGGGCTGCGGCGGCGGATCGCCGGGCAGAAGGGTCGTCACAGGCGCGCGAAGATATGTCTCGTTCGCCTGATAAAGGCCGATCGCGGGCGCAGGTTTCTCATTGGTCGATTGCGCGGCGGATGTCTCCGGCGATTGCGGCGCCGGCCGTGGCGCCGGCTGAGGGGTTTGCGCCGGCTCCGCCTGCGTCGCGGGCGGCGCCGTGCGTCCGACAGGATGATGCGTGCGCGCGAATGCGGAGTCGGCCGATACGCCGCCCAGCGTCAGCGTGAGCGCAATGGCGGCGTAGGGTCGCAGGCGCATCGGCGTCGTCCTAATCTGCAGGCTCTCGCACGGACGGGACGCCGAAGCTCGCGAGCAGCGCCGCAATCTCGTCGCTCTTGCGTTGGAGAACGTCATCGAGTCGCCGCTTGAGCGCGTCGTCGCCTTTGCGCACGCCCATGGCGATGGCGAATGAGAAGCGCAGCGGCGCGAATCGCCGCGTCTCCGTGATCGGCGTCACGCGCAGCGGCGCGGCGGCGTGAAGCGCGGCGTAGCCGGCGAGCGGCCCCCATGCGGCCGCGACGTCGATATCGCCTGTCGCAACCGCCTCGATCAGACGCGCGGGCGGCGAGTCTTGCCGATAATCGCCATAGACCGTGAATCCCACGACATTGTCGACAATCCCAAGCTCGCCAAGCGCGTGCGCCGGCGGCGTGTTCATCCCGTCGTCGCCGATCAGGTGCACGCCGATTTTCAACGCGCGAAGACTGGGATCTTCCAGCGACGAGATGGAGATATCCCGGTCGGCGCGCGACACGAAGACATAGCTTGATCGATAGTAGGGACGCGTCGTTTCGACGAGATCATAGTGCGCGGGCACGCCGATGATTACGTCACAGACGCCGGCCTTGAGGGTGTTGCGGACGAAGCCGCGCCGCTGGGCCCACCAGACATAGGAAACCGATTTACCGAGTTCGCGCGCGACGAGCTGGGCAAGCTTGTTTTCAAATCCGCGCTCCTGCGAATCCGAGAAGGGCAAATTGTTCGGATCGGCGCAGACTCGCAGATCATCGGCGCGCGCGCGCCCTGCCCAGACTGCGAAAGCTAAGGCGAAGAGAACCCGCGCGGCATGGCGTTTCACGGCCGGCCTCCCGGCGCCGCCGGGGCTTCCGCAGGTCGCTGCGTCGCCTCCTTGCTGAGCGAGAAAACCAGCAGCGTTCCGCCGCCGACAGTGTAGAGCGGAAGGTCTTGCGAGGCGCCGGTAAACCCTAGCGCGCCATTGCGCACGCGGGGATCGACTTCAGCGTTGGCGACGACGCCAGGCCAGCCGCCAACGCCAGAAAGGATCGCGACATACTGGACGCCGTCATTGCCGACGAAGGTGACCGGCTGTCCTATCAGTCCCGAGGGCGCACGAATCTGCCAAAGCAATTTGCCCGACCGCGCATCGACGGCTTTGAACATCCTGTCCATCGTGCCGTAGAAGGCGACGTCGCCCGCCGTGACCAGCGCGCCGCTCCAGACAAGCTGATTTTCCGTAATGGACCAGACCTTGGCGCGTTTGACCGGGTCCCAGGCCATAAATTCGCCGCGGTGTCCGCCCGGGCCGGCGTACATATCCACGGTGGCGCCGACAAATGGCGTGCCGGCGATATAGCTCACGTCGCTTGTTTTGAAGTTGGCGCAAAGATGCTGGTGCGGCACATAGAGAAGCTTGGTGCGCGGCGACCAGGCTGTGGGCTGCCAATCCTTGGCGCCCGGCGGCGCGGGACAGATATTCTCGATCGTCTTATTTAACACCGGCTCCAAGGC
This sequence comes from Methylocystis sp. SC2, assembly GCF_000304315.1. Classification (NCBI taxonomy): domain Bacteria; kingdom Pseudomonadati; phylum Pseudomonadota; class Alphaproteobacteria; order Hyphomicrobiales; family Methylocystaceae; genus Methylocystis; species Methylocystis hydrogenophila. Next base: position 3,125,524 of record NC_018485.1, read on the forward strand.
ATGGTTGGGTTTGATGCGGCCCGTCTTCAGATCGACGCCCTCGTAAACCGTTATCGTATCATATGGTTCGGCGAGAGAACTTCGCCTGTCTCGCGATCCATCACATACATGTAGCCGTTGCGGCCGGGGTGGATCAGCGCTTTGCGCTTTGCGCCGCTGATCTCCAGATCGACGAGCACATTCTCGTTGACCTCGTCGTGATCCCAAAGATCGTGCGGGCTCACCTGATACGCCCATTTCGCCATGCCCGTATCGGCGTCGCGCGCGAAGATCGTGCTTGTCCAAAGGTTGTCGCCGGGCCGTTGATTGGAGTTCCACGGCCCTGGATTCGCGGTGCCGTAATAAATGAGATTGACGCTCGGATCGTAAGACAGCCAACCCCAGACCGTGCCGCCGCCCGTCTTCCATCGATCGCGCGGCCAGGTATCGACGCCGCGGTCCTTTCCTTTCATCCAATCGTAAAAGGGCCTGAAATCGGCGCCGATCAGCACTTCGGAATCAGGGCCGGTCGAATGGGCGCGCCACACGATCTTGCCGGTGTTCTGATCGACGGCGGTCAGCCATCCGCGAACGCCCAGTTCGCCGCCGCTGTTGCCGGCGAGCACTTTTCCTTTGACCGCCAGCGGCGCCATGGTGATCGTCTCGCCGAGATTGATGTCGCCGAGTTTTGTCACCCATAATTCGACGCCCGTGCGCGCGTCGAGCGCGACCATGTGATTGTCGAGCGTGTTGAGAAAGATCTTGCCATTGTCATAGGCGAGGCCGCGCGTCACTACATCACAACAGGCGACGCCCTTCGCCGCGACGTCTGGTTTTGGCGCGTAGGACCATTTGAGCTCGCCGCTCGCGGCGTCGAGCGCAAAAACCTGATTGGGACGCGGGCCGTCATAGGGCGCCGCGACATATAAAACGCCATCGACGACAAGCGGCGCCGCTTCCTGTCCCCGATCAACGCCAACCGAAAACGACCACGCAAGCTTTAGCTGAGAGACATTCTCGGCGTTGATCTGGTCGAGAGCGCTGTAGCGGGTATTGGCGTAGTCGCGCGAAGCGATCGGCCAGTTCTTTTCATTGGCGACGAGATCGGAAAGATCGGGCTGGGCCGATGTCGTGGTGGGTGCGAATAGCCACAGCGCCACGCTGAAAAACCAGGAAAGGCGCCATGCCGCGCAAGAGCAGGGATGAAGCCGAAACGTCGCCCTTAATGAGCATAAAGGCGACATGGCTTGCTCCGCATCGCAACGCTATCGGAATTAGAGCGCACGCAAGATGCGGCAAGAGCGGACAAGGCGCATGCAAGCTGAGCCGGCGCCGGTCCAAGACGCATCAAATGCATTGGCGCGCCCACGCGCCCGATCATGGCCGCCGCGCGACGTTGATCTGTGACCCCGAACGATGTGTTGGATGCTTCGGTCATTTCGTTGCTCGCGCCTGAGCGGAGGCGGCCGGGCGGGGGCTTCGCGCGTGTCGCCGGCGCGATGTCGGATGCAGCGGTCGCCACCGGCGAGCGGCCCGGACTTGCGGTTGGTTTGATCGCCGCGACGGCGAAAGCGCACTCGGCGATAGTGCAGGTCCGCACAGCGGCATTTTGCCGCCGTCGTCGCGCCGTAGTAATTGAGTTGCAAGAACCGCTCATGGATTGGCGCACGCCGGTAATGGATTATTGCGAGAGGCAGAGTTCGGCCTTCTGGGCGGAGCCGGCGAATGCGTTGAGCAATTTCGCTTTCGTGATCGCCGCCGCCAGCGCCTTTCTGCTTTGGCGACGGCGGGGCGGGGCGGATTATCCCGCGCTCGCGCTGATCGTCGTGACCGCGTCGGTCGGCGTCGGCAGCTTCATCTTCCATACGATCGCGACGCGCGGCGCCATGCTGCTCGACGTCATTCCGATCGCGCTCTTCATCTACGGCTATTTTCTGCTGGCGCTTCGCCGTTACTTTCGTCTGTCGATCGTTTTGGCGACGGCGGTCACGCTCGCCTTCGCGGCCCTGTCCTTTTTCGCGACGACCGTGGACGCGCTGAACGGTTCGGTCGGCTATCTGCCGGCGCTCGCCGCGCTGGCGATCTTCGCCGCGCTGCTGTGGACGTCGAGAGGACAGCGCGAGACGGGACGCACACTTGCCGCCGCCGCGCTCATTTTCGCATTCTCGCTGGTCTTTCGCACGATCGACCGCGCGATCTGTCCCGCCTTTCCGCTCGGCGCTCATGTCCTGTGGCACATGCTGAACGCCTGCGTGTTGTGGCTGCTGCTGCGCGCGGCCATCTTCGCCGGACCGCGCCCGGACGATCAGGCGAGCCCGATCCAGAACGCGAAGGAGCCGACCGCCGCGTGAGAGGCGGTCAAAGGCCAGACGTTGCGCGTGAAAAGATAGGCCGTGCTCCACGCGACTCCGGCGAGAAACGTGTTGGCGAGCAGGACGGGATCGCCATAGGCGCCATGCATCAGCGAAAAGACCGCCGAGGAAAACAGCACGTAATGGCGTCCGCTCATCTGCAGCCGATCGGCGATGAGCTTGGGGACCGAGCGGCAGACGATCTCCTGGCAGGGGCTCGACACGAGCACATAGAAGGGCGCGAAGGCGATCCAGTTCGGCTCCGGGGCCGAATGGCTCAGGAACTGCGCTTCGACGACGACTCCCGCTAAAAGAAGACAGGTCAGCGCGCCGCAGATCAGCCAGACGCGCGCGCCTCGGGGGGCGCCCAGACCGAGTTCGGCGAAGGAATATCCGCCGAGCACGCAGGCTGCGATGCAAAGGCCGGAAACGACAAGCAGCGCCTCGAAGCGAATTTGAAACGACAGCGCGCCGGTGGCGATCGCGAGGCTCGGCGCGAGCAGCAGGACCAGGAAGGCGACGAGGGGCGCCAGGGATCGTAAGGGGAGCGTCATAAAAGCGTAACATACAAACCGCTGTCACAGTTCCGCGCCCACGCCCTCCGGCAATTTGCCGCGCCGCGGCGCCTCGTCGGAGAGCAGATGTGTCCGCTCCGACAAACATGCTTTCATTTCAATTGGTTATCAAAACGACCCTCGCCTTGACTAAATGAATGACCGGAAATATGTTGCGCGCGGCTCGAAAGGATTGGCCGCAAGCCGAGAGTTTCGCGCCGTCTCCCGAACGGTTCGACTTTTCCGTCGCGCGGCGTCGCGCCATCGTTCAATTTTTGCGCATGGCGCAATCTGCGAGGCGACAACGCCGATGAGCGACGAAAACGAGGAAGACGCGGAGCGCGCGGCGCTCAACGCGCGGCTCGAAAAGCTCAACGCGGCCTTGCGCAAGGTCGACGAAGAGCAGGCCGCCGAAGTCGCGCCGCGGGCGGAGCGCAAGGGCTTCACGCGCGCCATGCGCGTCGGCCTTAACGCTTTTTCCGAATTCGTCGGGGCGGTGTTGGTCAGCGCCGTTATCGGCTGGCAGGCGGATCAGTGGCTTGGCACGGCGCCATGGCTTCTGATCGTGATGCTGGGACTGGGCGTCGCGGCGGGATTTTGGAACGTCTATCGCGTGGCGAAGCCAAAAGCGCCGGGCGAAGACGAGAGCAGGTTCTGAAAAAGTCGATAGGCGTTTTCGATGCGAACCTGCTCCGGCGTTTTGATTGAGCGATTCCATCGATCGCATGAGTCCATGTGATCGATAGGCGCTCTAGGGAACACGACGGCGCATCCGAGCGCCAAGCGGGGCCGGGCGGCGACGCCCGGAAAAAGCGATGAATCCGGAAGAAGCAGCCACAAAGTCCAATCCCATCGAGCAGTTCGAACTGCATCGACTGTGGCCCTTCGAGATCAGCGGCGTCGAGACGTCCTTCACCAACGCCTCGCTGTTCATGCTGCTCGCCGCGCTCGGCGTCGTCGCGCTGATGATCCTCGCGACCTCCAAGAAGGCGATCGTGCCCGGCCGCGTGCAGGCCATGGCCGAGATGCTCTATGAATTCGTCGCCGGCATGGTGCGTCAGACCGCCGGGACGGAAGGGATGAAGTTCTTTCCCTTCGTCTTCACGCTCTTCGCCTTCATTCTCATCGCCAATCTGATCGGGCTTGTGCCCTACACCTATTCGGTGACGAGCCAGATCGTCGTCACCTTCGCCTTCGCGATCGTGGTGATCTCGCTCGTGGTCGTTTACGGCCTCTATCGCCACGGCTTCGGCTTCCTCAACCTTTTCGTGCCGCATGGCGTGCCGCTGCCCGTGCTCGTCGTGCTGGTGCCGATCGAGATCATCTCCTTCCTGTCGCGGCCGGTGTCGCTTTCCGTTCGTCTCTTCGCCAATATCCTTGCAGGCCACATCACCCTCGCCGTGTTCGGCGGCTTTGTGGTGATGCTGCTCGGGGCCGGCGTCTGGGCGGCGCTCGCGCCCGTGCCGATCCTGGCGATCGTCGCGCTCTATGCGCTCGAACTGCTCGTCGCCTGTCTGCAGGCGTTCGTCTTCAGCGTTCTCACATGCGTCTATCTGAACGACGCGATTCACCCGGGCCACTGATAAAAATCGAACAATAAACGTCGCCCCATTCAGCAGGAGAAAGATATGTCAGAAATGCAACTCGTCGGCGCCGGACTGGCGGCGATCGGCACCGGCGCCGCGGCGATCGGCGTCGGCATCATTTTCGGCAATTTCGTCAACGGCGCGCTGCGCAATCCGTCGGCGGCCGCCTCCCAGTTCACCAACGCCATCATCGGCGCGGCCCTCGCCGAAGGCCTGGGCATCTTCGCCTTTCTCATCGCCATCCTGCTGTTCCTGAAGCAGTGACGTTTTCGCGTCCGGCCTTGCGGCCGGGCGCGCTTTCTCATGCGCCGCGCGGCCGCCGCGCGGCCCTTGTCCGAGACTTGGATCATGTCCATGGCGATCATCTCTTCCGCTTTCGCCGCCGAGGGCGAGCAGACGACGCACGAGGCCGTCGGCGCCGGCGAGGCGCATCACGAGGGCGTCTTTCCGCCCTTCCAGACCGAAAATTTCGCGCCGCAGATTTTCTGGCTCGTCATCATTTTCGGCCTGCTCTACGTGCTGATGTCGCGCATCGCGCTGCCGCGCGTGGGCGGCATCATCGAGAACCGGGGGGCCAAGATCGCTTCGGATCTCGGCGCCGCGCGCGAGATGCAGTCGAAGGCGCAGGCCGCCGCCGCCGCGAATGACGAAAACCTTCGTCGCCGCCGTGACGAGGCGCAAGGCATCGGCCGCGAGGCGCAGCACAAGATCGCCGCTGAGAGCGCAAGGCAGCGCGCGCTCGCCGAATCGCAGGCCGCGGAGAAGCTCCGCGCCGCCGACGAACGCATCGCGAGCGCAAAGACTCAGGCGCTGGCCAATGTCGAGCAGATCGCCGTCGACGCCGCCGCCTCCATCGTCGAGAAGCTCACCGGCGCCAAAATCGACCAGGCCGCGCTCGCCAAGCACGCGACATCGTCGAACTGAGGAGAGGCTCAATGCATTTCGACGCGGAATTCTACGTCGCCGTCGGCTTCACGATTTTCATTCTCGTGATGGCTTGGGTCGGGGCGCATTCGAAGTTCGCCGCGTTCATTGATGCGCGCATCAACCGCATCAAGGGCGAGCTCGCCGAAGCCGAACGCCTGCGCAACGAAGCGGAGGCGCTTCTTGCGTCCTTCGAACAGAAGCGGGCGGAAGCGGAAGCGGAGGCCAAGTCCATCGTCGCGCAGGCGAAGGAAGAGGCGGAGTTGATCGCCGCCGAGGGGCGTCGTCGCCTCGGCGAATTCATGGACCGCAGCGTCAAGCAGGTCGAACAGAAGATCGCTCAGGCGGAGGCGCAGGCGTCAGCCGAAGTGCGCGCCGCCGCGGCCGACGCCGCCGTCAGAATCGCCGAGCGTGCGCTCTCCGCTGGCGCGGGCGCCGGCAAGGACTTCGTCGGCGACGGCATCAAGGAACTTAAGTCGCTCGCGCATTGATGAGACGGGCGGCTTAGAGCGCTTCCCGATCACATCGACTCATGTGATCGATAAGGAATCGCTGAAAATCAAAACGTTGGAGCAGGTTCTCATCGAAAAAGTCTGACTCCTTCGGAACCTGTTCTAGCCGCCCTTGCGCCTTTTGTCGGCCATGGGCTTTTCTGCGCCCTGGGTGAAGCCGACCAGAATTTCGTAATCGTCCTGGGCGCGCGGACTCATGAGAGGCACCGTGAACGGATCGGCGATGACTTGAAATTCGCCGCGCGTGCCGCCTTTGGGGATTGACGCGCTAACGCGATAGGTCTTCGAGGCGACGAGCGTATCGTCTTTCAGACGGCGAATCGCCACCCGCAGATTGGCGCCATAGGCGCCGGGCTGACCGAGCGCGCCAAGCACGGCGGAGCCTTCGAGACCCACTCTGATCGTCAGATGATCGCCGTCGACCACGCATTCGCGCGCCGTCTCGCCGAGCGAAAGCTGATAGCGCACATTGGCGCCGTCGGCGTCCGGCGGCGACCGCAGCATGGCCGCGCCGCTTTCGATGAAGACTTCGGGACAATCCGGCGTCGCGCCAGGCGGCGCTGGCTGTCCCTCCTTCGATTCGTCGCCGCCGAAGATGCCGGGCACGCGGAGCCTCGGCAGTTCGAACGCCGCCGCCACGGGCGTGAGCGCGATGGATGCGGAAACAGCAATGGCCAGGCGGCTCCGCGCAGTTCTAGAGGGCTTCCCCACCGGGCGCTTCGTGCAAACGTTACGGCAGCTTTGCGAATCCATCCTTGAATCCCTGCAGAGTCAGCGGCAATCCTATGCCTTCTTCCGGAACCTGGTGAATGATGAAGGTTGCGGTCTTGCCGCTCTTCAGTTGATCGATGAGCTTGTCGTCCATCATCACCTCGGCGACGCAGCCCGTCGGCAGACATTTGACGAAACCGGCGCGGCCGACGTCGACCTGGTCGATTTTCAAGCCGAGCCCATTCGGCAGGAGCACGCCGAGCGGCGCGATCACGCGCAGCAGACGGCTCTTGCCGTCGCTTGTCTTCAAGACGATGACGACGAGGTTGACGTTGCTCTTATCCTCGGCGACGACGCTCTGAATCAGCGCGCATTGTTCCGCGGCCGCGCCCGCCGGCCTCTCGCAGCGCATTTCCCAATCGCCGAATTTGGCCTTGGCGGGGCTTTGCGCATGGCTCGCGCCGGCGCTGAGTCCGAGCAACAGCAATGACGCCGCCGCCGCGACCTGATGTCGCAACAGGCGACGCGTTTTCGCAGCGCGCAAGGGCTTCATGATGGCTCCTGGCGGACGGCTCCGTGGCCGTTCCAATTTGGTGACGCTGGGAAAGTGGCCGCTCGCCTCGGGCCGTCCAGCGCGACAGGCCGTTGCCTATCAAATGGACTTCAACTGTCAAGGTCGTCGGCGTTCGCGCCGCATTGTTTGGCAAACCCTTTGACGCGACGATTTGTCTGTCGAATCTGGCGTTGCAACAATTGCGCGGACCGACGGTTTGTGATTGAACCGGCCGACTACCGAGCGGGGCGGGCTTTGGGCGGGCTGCGCACGGAAATCACAAAAAGAACAATGACTGTCTGGCGAAGGGTTCGAAAGGCGGCTTTAATGTTTAACGTCAATCGACAGATGCTGACACGTGGCGCATTGGCGGCCGTCGTGGCGATTCCTGTGAATTTGTTCGCCGGCTTCGCCCTCGCACAAGTTGAAGGGCAGCCCACGCCGGGCGGCCTTGGCCTGCCGAACATGGTCACGCCGGTCGGCTTGGGGACTCAGCAATTCTACAACATGGTGCTGATGCCGATCATTTCGTTCATCGCGCTCTTCGTTCTGGGCTTGCTGGTCTATGTCAGCTATCGGTTCAACGAACAGAAGAACCCCATTCCCTCGAAGCTGACGCACAATACGCCGCTCGAAATCGTCTGGACCTTGATTCCGGTCCTCATCCTTCTGTTTATCTCCGTCCCGTCGCTGCGGCTGCTGGCGGAGCAGGTTCAAGTCCCGGAGGCGTCGGTCACGCTCAAAGTGACCGGCAACCAGTGGTACTGGTCCTACAAATATCCCGAGGATCAGGGCGGCGGCTTTGGCTTCGATCAGATGCTGAAGCCGGAATCCGAACTCCAGCCCGGCGATCTTCGCCTGCTGACCGTCGACAATGAGGCGGTTGTGCCGGTCAATGAGGTCATCGCCGTGCACATCACGTCGAATGACGTCATCCACGCCTTCGGCGTCCCCGCGTTCGGCGTTCGCATGGACGCGATTCCCGGTCGTTTGAACCAGACTTGGTTCAAGATCGAGAAGGAAGGCGTCTACTACGGCCAGTGCTTCTTCATCTGCGGCAAGGATCACGCCTATATGCCGATCGTGATCCGCGCGGTCAGCCGCGAGAAATACAATGAGTGGCTCGCCGAGGCGAAGCAGAAGTTCGCCAGCGCCGACTCGCGGGTGCGGGTCGCCGCCCAGAGCCACTGAGAAGCCGCTGAAACGAGACGCAACGGAACACACTAGTCTTTCTAAGGAACATGACGATGGCGAGTTCGACGATGGCCGGGGCGCATGATCATCCGAGGGGTTTGCGCCGCTTTCTTTTCTCCACCAACCACAAAGACATCGGCACGCTCTACATCATCCTCGGTTCGATCGGCGGCGTCATCGGCTTCCTGCTGTCGCTCGGCATGCGCCTCGAGCTGGCCTATCCGGGCGTGCAGATTTTTCCGGGGCTTGCGGAAGCGCTCCAGGGCGCCGATCCATCGATGGCGCTGGACGCGGGCAAGAACCTCTATAACGTCTTCATCACGGTCCACGGCGTGCTCATGATCTTCTTCATGGCCATGCCGATCCTCATCGGCGGCTTCGGCAACTGGTTCGTGCCGATCATGATCGGCGCGCCGGACATGGCCTTCCCGCGCCTCAACAACATCTCATTCTGGCTGCTCGTCGCCTCGCTCGTGCTCGCCGTCATTTCGATGTTCGTCGAAGGCGCGCCGGGCATGAAGGGCTTCGGCGGCGGCTGGACCTTCTATCCGCCGCTGTCGTCGAACACCGGCTCGCCCGGCCCGGCGATGGATTTCGTGATCCTGGCGCTGCATCTCGCCGGCGCTTCGTCGATCCTTGGCGCGATCAACTTCATCACGACGATCTTCAACATGCGCGCGCCGGGCATGACGCTGCACAAGATGCCGCTGTTCGTGTGGTCGATCCTGGTGACCGCCTTCCTGCTGCTGCTCGTGCTGCCGGTGCTCGCCGGCTGCGTGACGATGCTGCTCACCGACCGCAATTTCGGCACGATGTTCTATGATCCGGCGGGTGGCGGCGATCCGCTGCTGTTCCAGCACCTGCTGTGGTTCTTCGGCCATCCGGAAGTCTACATCGTCATTCTTCCCGGCTTCGGCATCATCAGCCAGATCGTGTCGACCTTCTCCAAGAAGCCGGTGTTCGGCTATCTCGGCATGGCCTACGCCATGGTCTCCATCGGCGTGCTCGGCAGCATCGTGTGGGCGCACCACATGTATACGGTCGGCCTGTCGCTCAATGCGCAGCGCTACTTCACGCTGGCGACGATGGTGATCGCGGTGCCGACCGGCATCAAGATCTTCTCCTGGATCGCGACGATGTGGGGCGGGTCGATTTCATTCCGCGCGCCGATGGTCTGGGCGATCGGCTTCATCTTCGTGTTCACGATGGGCGGCATCACCGGCGTCGTGCTCGCCAACGCCAGCGCCGACAAGCAGTTCCACGAGGGCTACTATGTCGTCGCCCATTTCCACTACACGCTGTCGCTCGGCGCGGTCTTCGCGCTCTACGCGGGGTTCTATTACTGGTTCCCCAAAATGACCGGCTACATGTATTCGGAGACTTTGGCCAAGGCGAACTTCTGGCTGCTGTTCATCGGCGTCAACGTCGTCTTCTTCCCGCAGCACTTCCTTGGACTGGGCGGGATGCCGCGCCGCTACATCGACTATCCGGACGCTTACGCGCTGTGGAATTTGGTGTCGTCCTCCGGCATGATCTTCGTCACGCTCTCGCTGCTGGTCTGGTTCTACGCGATCATCGAGGCCTTCATGAAGAAGCGCCTTGCCGGCGCCAATCCCTGGGGCGTGGGCGCAACGACGCTGGAGTGGACTCTGTCGTCGCCGCCGCCCTTCCATCAGTTCCAGGTTCTGCCGCGGATCACCGGGGCGAGCCGGTAACACATGAAGCGTCGGCGCGAAGAGAATTCGCGCCGACGATGCAAGCCGGCGCCGGCGAGCAATGACGCGGCTCTTCTGCGCCCGCCTCAGCGGCCAAGGTTCTGAGTGAAACGCCATGAGCGACGCATCCTATCTGCACGATGAACCGGCTCCGCGCATCTCGGTCGCGTCGCCATCCGACTATTTCGCGCTGCTTAAGCCGCGCGTGATGTCGCTCGTGGTGTTCACCGCGCTCGCCGGCCTGTTGCTCGCGCCGACGCCGCCGCATCCGCTGATCGGCTTCGCCTCGCTCCTGGCGATCGCCGTCGGCGCCGGCGCCTCAGGCGCGCTCAATATGTGGTACGACGCCGACGTCGACGCGCTGATGACGCGCACGCGCAAGCGCCCGATCCCGGCCGGACGGCTCGATCCCGAGGCGGCGCTTGGCTTTGGTCTCGTGCTGGCGACGCTGTCGGTCTTCACGCTCGGCTATGTCGCGAACTGGTTCGCCGCCGCGCTGCTCGCCTTCACCATTTTCTTCTATGTCGTAATCTATACGATGTTGCTGAAGCGCTGGACGCCGATGAACATCGTCATCGGCGGCGCCGCCGGCGCGCTGCCGCCGATGGTCGGTTTCGCCGCCGCGACCGGCGAGATCAATCTCGCGAGCGTCGTGCTCTTTGCGATCATCTTCATTTGGACGCCGCCGCATTTCTGGTCGCTTGCATTGCTGAGAAGCGAGGACTACGCCCGCGCCGGCGTGCCGATGCTGCCCAATGTCGCCGGCGAAGACCGCACGCGTCTTGAAATTCTGATCTATGCGCTGGCGCTCGCGCCGCTCGGCGTCGCGCCTTGGCTGCTGGGTTTCGCCTCGCTCGCCTACGGCGTCGTCTCAATCGGCTGCGGGATCGCGCTCGTCGGCGGCGCTGCGGCGGTCTTCACGCAGCGCGAAGGCGACGCGGCCCGTCTGGCCGCCCGCCGGATGTTTTTGTTCTCCATCCTCTATCTCTTCCTGCTGTTCCTGGTCCTCGTCGTCGAGCAGACGGCGCATATCTTTGCGCTGATCTAGGCGGCCAAGCGGATGGTGAACGAAATGACCGATGCGGGAGACAAGATGAAAAAGGGCGCCAGCCTGTTCGATCGGCCCGGGATCGTGCTGACCGAAGAGCAGGCGCGCAGCCGCCGCGCGCGCAACGTCGCGATCGGCGTGACGATCGCGCTCCTGGCCGCGCTGTTCTACGCCGTCACGCTGGTGAAGTTTGGCGCGGCCATCGTCAATCGGACGATCTGATGATGAACGCGCCGGCGCCTCGTTCACGCAAACGCCCGCGGATGATCGCGGCGGCGCTGGTCGGGGGCGCGGCCGCGATGCTCGGCCTGTCTTTCGCATCGGCTCCGCTTTACCGCGCCTTTTGCGCAGCGACCGGCTTTGGCGGCACGCCGAGGACGGATCTGGCCGGCGCGCCGTCCCCCGGCGAGCGCGTGCTCACCGTGCGTTTCGACGCCAATGTCGCCCGCGATCTGCCGTGGCGCTTCGAGCCCGAGGTCGCCAAGATCTCCTTGCGCACCGGCGAGACGAAAACCGTCTATTACAAGGTCGCCAATCTTTCCGATCGCGAGACCAGCGGCCAGGCGGCCTACAATGTGACGCCCGGCCAGGCCGGGGCCTTCTTCGTCAAGGTCGCCTGCTTCTGCTTCGAGGAGAAGCGGCTCGGCCCGCATGAGGCCGAAGAATGGCCGGTGGTGTTCTATCTCGATCCCGCTCTCGAGCGCGAAGAAGGCATGCGCGGCGTTCGCGAGATCACGCTGTCCTACACGTTCTTCGCGATCAAGGATTCCACCGCGGCGAAGACGAGCGAGACGGCGACCGCAAAGCCGAAGGGTTGACGGCGCCGCGCGACTTGACCGCGCGGCAAACTAGGGGACTGGCCGGTACCGCCGGCCGATGACAAGGAAGAGCAAGATGGCGGACGGACACGCGAAACCCGAACACGACTATCATCTGGTCGATCCGAGTCCGTGGCCGATCGTGGGCGCGCTCGCCGCGCTCATCACGGCGATCGGCGCGGTGATGTGGATGGCGCAGCACAAGGGCGCGCCGATCGGCGGCATGACCTTCGGCGGCGCCATGTTCTTCGTCGGCATGGGCGGCATTCTGCTCGTGATGTACGCGTGGTGGAGCGACATCATCCACGAAGCGAGCGTCGGCGGATTCCACTCGCCGGTCGTGCGGCTGCATCATCGCTACGGCATGATCCTGTTCATCTTCTCGGAGGTGATGTTCTTCGTCGCCTGGTTCTGGGCGTTCTTCAATTCGGCGCTTTTCCCGGCCGATGCGGCTCAGGTCCTGCGCACCGAATTGTTCCAGGGCGTCTGGCCGCCCAAGGGCGTTGAAGTGCTGAGCCCCTGGAAACTGCCGCTGCTCAATACGCTCATTCTGCTCAGCTCCGGCGCGACTCTGACCTGGGCCCATCACGGCCTTCTGGAAAACAAGCGCGACGTGTTGAAGAAGGGCTTGATCGCGACGATCGCTCTCGGCCTGCTGTTCACGGCGATCCAGGCCTATGAATATCTCCACGCGCCCTTCGCCTTCGCCTTCGATCCGGCGAAGCCGGCGGCGACGAATTACGGCTCGACTTTCTTCATGGCGACCGGCTTTCACGGTTTCCACGTGATCGTCGGCACGATCTTCCTGATCGTTTGCCTGCTGCGCGTCTTCAAGGGCGCCTTCACGCCGGACCAGCATCTGGGCTTCGAATTCGCCGCCTGGTATTGGCACTTCGTCGACGTCGTCTGGCTGTTTCTGTTCGCCTGCATTTACGTGTGGGGGAACTGGGGCGGGACGATGGAATAGGCGCGCCGACGCCCTTTGAACATTGGACGGTCACGGGCGCGCCCGTGACCGTTTTCGTTGGAGGACCAACATGTCCCAAGAGCACGTCTATCCGCCCGTTTCGCTTTATGTCGACGGAATCCTCGGCAGATGTCCGCGCTGCGGTAAGGGCCATATGATCCGCGGGCTGCTGACGGTTGCGCCACGCTGCGAGGTTTGCGGGCTGGACTTCGCTTTTGCCGACGCGGGCGACGGTCCGGCGATCGTCGTCATGACCGTCGTCGGCTTCGTCGCGATCGCGGTGCTGTGGTACGTCGAGGTGACATATCAGCCGTCCTATTGGGTGCATGCCGCGATCCTCGCGCCCCTGTCGGCCGTTCTCTGCATTGGGCTGCTGCGGCCGACGAAAGGTCTGCTGATCGCCTTGCAATATTTCAACAAGGCTGAAGAAAGCCGCCATCAGCCGTGAGCGCCGCCGTCCGCGCGCTTCTGGGGCCGGCGGTTGCGACGACGCTGCTCTTTGCGCTGCTGGTCAGTCTGGGGTTTTGGCAGGTGCGGCGGCTCGGCGAGAAAGAGGCGCTGATCGCGCGCATCGAGCAGCGCTCCAAAGAGGCGCCGCAGCCGGTTCCGCCGCCTGAGCGATGGGCGAGCCTTCGCGCCGAAGATTACGACTTCATGCATGTGCGCGCGACGGGCAGTTTTATCGGCGGCCGCGACGCGCTCGTCTTCGCCCCGCCGTCGGACGGCGCGAGCCGGGAGCCGGGCTATGGGCTGCTCACGCCGTTCGCGCTGGCGGGCGGCGGCGTCGTGCTGGTCGACCGCGGATTTCTTCCGGCGTCAAAAGCCGGCGACGCCGGCGTGCGCGCCGCCCCATCCGGCGAAGCGACGCTCGTCGGATTGCTGCGCGCGCCGGAGCGCCGCAACTCCTTCACGCCAGCCGACCAGCCCGAGAAGGGCGTCTTCTTCGCGCGCGATCCCACGGCGATCGCCGGCGCTCTCGGGGTAGCCGACGCTGCGCCTTTTGCGCTCGTCCTCGACGCGGCTCCCGCAGCGGGGTCGGATTGGCCGCGCCCAGTGGGGGGCGTTCCAACCATCGTCAATAATCACTTCTCCTACGCCGTGACGTGGTTCGGCCTGTCGGTCGCGCTTCTCGTCGTTTTTGGGATCTACGCACGCGGCGTTCTTGCGCATGAGCGCATCTAGCGACCTCGGGCTTGCGGCGCTGTCGAATATGCTATGAAAAGCGCACTGACACGCGCGCGCGGCGCGCGCTCTTCCATCCATGGATTGACGGTTGCGCTATCTCTCAACCCGCGGCGAGGCCGCGCAGCTTGGCTTCGACGACGTTCTCCTCGCCGGTCTTGCGACTGACGGCGGGCTTTATACGCCGCTCGCCTATCCGCGTGTGGCGCCGTCCGACATCGCCGCGCTCGCGGGCCGGCCCTATGCCGAAGCGACGGCGCAGCTGATCGCGCCTTATCTCAGCGAGACGTTTTCGCGTGAGATTTTGCGATACCAGACAGTGAGCGCCTATAGCGGATTTCGTCACCGCGCGATCGCGCCGCTGACGCAGATCGCCGACAATCTCTTCGTGCTCGAACTGTTTCACGGGCCGACGCTCGCCTTCAAGGATCTGGCGATGCAGCTCCTCGGGCGCATGATGAATCATGTGCTCGAAGAGCGAAATCTGCGCGCCACCATCGTCGGCGCGACGTCCGGCGACACCGGCGCCGCGGCGATCGAGGCGTTCAAGGGATTGGAGCGCGTCGACGTCTTCATCCTGTTCCCGCACGGCCGGGTGTCCGACGTGCAGCGCAAGCAGATGACCACGGTCGCCGACGCCAATGTTCACACCATCGCGCTGCAGGGCTCGTTTGACGATGCGCAGGCGATTCTGAAACGGCTGTTTCGCGCCGCCGACTTTCGGGCGCGCGTCGGACTCGCCGGGGTCAATTCGATCAACTGGGCGCGCGTCGTCGCGCAGACCGTCTATTATTTCACGAGCGCGGTCGCTCTCGGCGCGCCGCATCGGCATATTTCCTTCGCCGTGCCGACGGGCAATTTCGGCGACGTGCTGGCCGGCTATGTCGCCAAGCGAATGGGTCTGCCGATCGAGAGACTGATCGTCGCGACCAACGCCAACGACATCCTTGCGCGCGCGCTCGCAAGCGGGCGTTATGAGCCGCGCGGCGTCACGCCGACTCAGTCGCCTTCGATGGATATTCAGGTTTCATCCAATTTCGAGCGCCTATTGTTTGATGCGACGGGGCGCGATCCGGCGGCGGTCCGCGCCGCTTTCGCCTCGCTCGATCAATCCGGCGCCTTCGAGATTCCGGCTGCGGCGCTCGCCGCCATTCGCGCCGAATTCGATGCCGAGTCCGTCGGCGAGACCGAGACGACGGCGGAGATTCGCCGCACCTGGCGCGAGACCGGCTATGTGCTCGATCCGCATACGGCGACCGGCGTCAGCGCGGCGCGCGCGCGGCTCGCGAAGGATCCATCGACCCCTGTCGTCGCGCTTTCGACCGCGCATCCGGCGAAGTTTCCCGACGCCATCGAGCGCGCCATCGGACTGCGTCCGCAGCCGCCCGAAAATATTGCGGCGCGGCTTGACGCGCCGGAACGATTCACGATTCTTGAAAATGACGGCGCGCGAGTCGCCGAATTCATCTCGTCGCACGCTCGGGCGGCGAAGAACTGACAAGGTTTGGCAAGGAGCACGATGGCGATCTTCAGCGTAATCGGGCGGCGCGACCTGCCGATAAGAGGCGACGGTCTTTATCTGCGCGCGTCCGAAATGCGTGATTACATGGAATGGGCCGAGCTGCGCGAAAAAAGCCGCTCCTTCCTGACGCCCTGGGAGCCGCTCTGGCCGATCGACGATCTCACACGGGCGAGCTTTCGCTATCGCGTGCGCCGCCACGCCGAGGAAATGGCCCGCGACGAGGCCTATTCTTTCTTCATCTTCCGTGAGGAGGACGACGCGCTGATGGGCGGCCTCTCCTTCGGCCATGTCCGGCGGGGCGTGTCGCAGGCGGCGACGCTCGGCTATTGGATGGGCGAACCCTATGCAGGCAAGGGCCACATGACCCGCGCCGCGCGCGCCGCTTGCGCCTATGCTTTCGAGAAGCGCGGATTCCATCGCATCGAGGCGGCGTGCCTGCCGACGAACGAGCCCTCGAAGCGCCTGCTGGAGCGCGTCGGTTTCAAGCAGGAGGGCTATGCGCGCTCCTATCTCAACATCAACGGCCAGTGGCGCGACCATTTGCTTTATGCGCTGTTGGAAACTGATCCTCAGCCGATCAATCCGCCATCGCCGGCGTAAGCGGCGCTGAAAGCAAAGCGCGCCCGGCGATCGATGCGGGGCGCGCGGCGCGTGACGAGTTTCCATGCGGCTTGAGCCGCGCCGTCTCTTCAAATCAGATCGAGGTCTTCCTGCTGCTGACGCGGAAGAATTCGCTCACGCGAGCGCCGCTTTCTGCAGCGCGACGAGATCGGCGACTCCCTGCTGGGCGAGCGCCAGCATGGCCGACAACTCCTCTTGGGAAAAAACCGCGACTTCGGCGGTCGCCTGAATTTCAACGAGGCCGCCCGACCCGGTGAGGACGAAATTGGCGTCGGTCGCCGCGGTTGAGTCTTCGGCGTAATCGAGGTCGATCACCGGGGTTGCGTTGAAGATGCCGCAGGACACCGCGGCGACATGATCGCGCAGCGGGCTTTCCTTGATGATGGAGCGCGAACGCATCCAATCAAGGCAATCATGCAGCGCCAGCCAGGCGCCGGTGATCGACGCCGTGCGCGTGCCGCCGTCTGCCTGGATGACGTCGCAGTCCACGACGATCTGCCGCTCGCCAAGCGCCGGCAGATTGGTGACGGCGCGCAGCGAACGTCCGATGAGGCGCTGAATTTCCTGCGTGCGTCCCGAGAGCCTGCCGGCGGCGGCCTCGCGACGCGTGCGCGTGTGGGTGGCGCGCGGCAGCATGGAATATTCCGCCGTCACCCAGCCTCGGCCCTGGCCGCGGAGCCACGGCGGCGGCTTGTCCTCGAGCGACGCCGCGCAGAGCACCTGCGTATTGCCGAATTTTACGAGGCAGGAGCCCTCGGCGTAGCGGGCGACGCCTCGCTCGAAACTCACCTGGCGCATCTCGTCGGGCGCGCGTTTGCTGGGGCGCATAATAGCTCCGTTGTCGTATGGGTTGCGCCTTCTATCGCGCTTTCCGCGAGCGTGGAAGCGCCGGGCGCGGATGGGCGTCTTGCGCTGGCGGCCGCATGGTGAAACCATGAGCTAACGGGGCCGGACGAAACCAGGCTCCGATAGATAAGGAGGGAGTGATGGGCCAAACGTCGTCCCAAGCGTCGTCCCAAGGAGCGCATTCTCACGAGGCGAGAGCCCAGGGCCCCCGGCTGATTGCGCTGGCGGGCCCTTTTCAATGCGGCAAGACCACTCTTCTCGAGGCTATACTGGCCCACGTCGGCGCGATCCCGCGGCAAGGCCCCGTCACGGCAGGCGCCAGCGTCGGCGACTCCAGTCCGGAAGCCCGCGCCCATCAGATGAGCGTCGAGTCCAATGTCGCGACGGTCGACTATATGGGCGACGGCTACACATTCGTCGATCTGCCAGGATCCGTCGAATTCGCCCATGACTCGCGCAATATCCTGCCGACGGTCGACGCCGCCGTCGTCGTCTGCGAGGCCGACCCCCGCAAGATACCGGCGTTGCAGCTCATTTTGCGCCAGCTCGAAGAGCTCGGCGTGCCGCATTTCATTTTCCTGAACAAGATCGACGCCGCGACCATCGATGTGCGCGAAGCGCTCGCCATTCTGCAGCAGGCCTCGCGCACGCCGCTGCTGCTGCGCCAGGTTCCGATCTGGAACAATGGCGTCGCGGTCGGCTTCATCGATCTCGCGCTGGAGCGCGCCTATGTCTATCGCGAGCATGCGCCGTCGGAAGTCGTCGACATTTCCGGGGGCGACGTCGCGACCGAGAAGGAAGCCCGCTATTCGATGCTCGAACGGCTCGCCGACTACGACGATGCGCTGATGGAGGAGCTGATTTCCGATATCGAGCCGCCGCGCGATCAGGTGTTCGACGACCTCACCAAGGAATTGCGCGCCGGACTGGTCGTGCCTTTGTTCATCGGCTCGGCCGAACGCGGCGCCGGGGTGACGCGGCTGTTGAAGGCGATGCGTCACGAGGCGCCGGGAGTCGAAGCGACCCGGGTGCGGCTTGGCGTTGGCGAGAGCGGCCCCGCGCTGGCGCGCATCATCCGTACGATCCACACGCCGCACGGCGGAAAAATGTCGGTCGCGCGCGTGCTGCGCGGCTCCCTTGCGGACGGGCAGGTCGTCGCTTCGCCGCAGGGAGAGGATCGCATTTCGGGCATGTCGCATTTGATGGGCGCGGCGACGAGCAAGACGACCGAGGCGAAGACCGGAGACGTCGTCGCTCTTGGGCGCCTGGATCACGCGCAGACCGGCGACACGATCGTCGCCGATGCGCGCTCTGGCGCGGCGGATCTGCAGAAGACGCGCGCGGAAGCTCCCGATCCGGTGCACGCCCTCGCGCTCAATGTGAAGGACCGCAAGGACGAGATGCGCCTCGCCGCGGCGATGGCGAAGCTCATCGAAGAGGATCCTTCGCTCGTTTTTGTCCATGATCAGGAACTGTCGCAGATCAAGCTCTTCGGCCAGGGAGAGATGCATTTGCGCGTCGCGCTCGAACGTCTCGCCGCGCGCTTCAACGTCGCGGTCGACTGCTCAAAGCCGACGGTCGCCTATCGCGAAACGATCCGTCATAAGGTCACCGTCCGCGGCCGGCACAAGAAGCAGTCGGGCGGACATGGCCAGTTCGGCGATGTGGTGATGGAGATCGCGCCGCGCGGCCGCGGCGAAGGATTCGACTTCAGCGAGCGCGTGCATGGCGGCGCGGTGCCGAAGCAATATTTCTCTTCCGTCGAGGCCGGCTGTCAGGACGCCTTGCTGCACGGCCCGTTAGGCTTCCCGGTGGTCGACGTCGAGGCGGTGCTGACCGACGGCTCGTACCATTCCGTCGATTCGTCCGACATGGCGTTCCGCACCGCGGCGCGCATCGGCATGAGCGAAGCTCTGGAAAAGGCCGAACCGATCCTGTTGGAGCCGGTGCTCGCGGTCGATATTTTCGTGCCGAGCGACGCCATGTCGCGGGCGACCGGCATCGTCTCGGCGCGCCGCGGCCAGATCATGGGCTTCGGTCCGCGCGAGGGGTGGGAAGGCTGGGACAAGCTCGAAACGCTGATTCCGGAGGCGGAGATGGACAATCTCATCGTCGAACTGCGCTCGGCGACGGCGGGGGCGGGGTTTTACCAGGCGCGCTTCGACCATCTCGCGGAAGTCGTCGGCAAGCAGGCGCGCGACATCGTCGCGGCGCATACGGCGAAGGCGAATGCGGGGTAGCGGGCTCAGCCTGGAAAGCAGCGCCCGAAGGCCAGCAGCAGGCGCGGATCGCCGCGCAGCCTGATCTTGCCGCGCAGCAGCGCCCAGACGAGGCTCGTCTCCTTGCGCACGAAGCGCAGCCAGGTTTCGGAGTCGGCGGTCACGGTCAGTCGCTTGTCGCCGACACGCCCGTCGTCGACGCTGAGCGTTTTGTTGGCGATGACGATGGTGGCGCTGCGACGGTCCGCGCCGGTGAAGATGAAGTGGTAGACGGCGTCGAGACCGGTCGACTTGCTGCGCTGAAAGCGCAGTCGCAGGCCGGAAAGGAAGCCCTCGATCGTCACGGGACGCGGCGTCGCGCCCACGCGTTTCGGCGTCTTGCCCGGAAACCGGCGCGCCACATAAGCTTCGGCGTCGGAGTCAGCGATGACATAGACCGTCTCGGCTTTCTTCTGCAGCGGATCGACGATCTCCTGAAGATAACGCTTCTTATCCGCCTGATAGGCCCCGATCACATCGGCGCCCGCCGGACAGACGGCCATGCAATAGGCCGCCTTATAGTTCGGACCGAAGGCGAGGCTCTGCCACATTGAGACGGTCTCGGCGTCGCCGACGTTCGCGCGATAGGCGCGCGCGCTTTTTGAATCCGCGATCGTCTCCACCCACTCGCCGAAACCGCCCATGAACTCGCGATAATTATGCGTGTAGCAGGCGGCGAAATCGAAATGGCCGTCCGGCGCGATGGCGCCCGTCGGACAGGCGGCGACGCAGAGCTTGCATTCGAAGCACGGATTGACGTCGAGCGGCTTCGCGTGCGCCTCAAGGTCGATGTCGACGGCGACCGTGCCAAGCAGAATGAAATTGCCGAACTTCGGATGGATCACATTGCGATGGAGTCCCATGCGCCCGAGACCCGCGGCGACGGCGACGGGCTTGTGCGAGAGGATCCACATCTTGTCCGGCCACCGTGACGCCTCCATTGGAAATCCCATCGACGGATAAGCGGCGCGCACGCCGCGCGCTTCGAGGGAGCGGGCGATCGCGCGCGCGACTTCGTCGCAATCATCGGCTGCATGATGGAATTCGAGATTGGCGGCGGATCGCGCGGGACTGCGGATGTTCTCGCGGTTCATGCGGAGGACGAAGGAGATGAGCGTGCGGGCGAAGGGAAAGGCCGCGAGAATGTCGCCCCGCTGATCGTCAAGCGTCGGATCGTCGAGCGAGACAAGGCCGACGTCGTCGGCGCCGGCCTCAAGAGCAATCTCGCGGAGCGCGTTCGCATCGAGAACTGTGGCGTCGCGTGCGAAGGAGAGGCTGTGATCTACCATCGTTGCATATACCCCTTTTAGCGCGGCGATCGTCTCGGCGCCGTTCACCTTAGATTGGCGAGGTCGCCTCCATCAGGACGCGCAGTTCGGAGAGAAGCTTTTGGAGGCGTTCGGCGCCGAATTTTGACTCCACTGCATTCTGCGCCTCGCGCCAATGCGGCATGGCGTTGGCGAGAGTCGCCTCGCCGAACGCCGTCAGCGCGATCTTGCGCGTGCGGCGGTCCTCGCCATGCTTCACTTTCACAAGTCCGCGCTTCTCCAAAACCGCGAGGTTTCGCGCAAGCGCGCTGCGATCAAGCGCGAAATATTCGGCCAGTTTGCTGACCGTCGCGCCTCCGGTGAGAGAGCAGGCGACGAGCAGCGAATATTGCGTCGGCTCCAGACCCGTCGTCGCCATAAACTGCCCATAGAGCCGCGTGATGGCGCGGCTGGCGCGGCGGATATTCGCGGCCGCGCAGCTTTGCGCGCAGAGCCTGACGTCGGCTTGGTTTAGCGAAGGCATAATATGTGTATATGCCCGTTTATTCGCGCCGTCAAGTGCGGCCGGCGCTCGCTTGTGCGCGAGAGCACAGCAAACCAGCTCGCTTCGGATGAGGGTCGTGATCTGCTTTCTCATTGTCAAAAGGGGAGTGATGAAATGCGAATGTTCATATTCCTGGTCGCCGCGGCTCTCGCCATGTCCTTCAGCCTCTATTCGAGCGCCAGCGGCTTGAAGCGCGCGCCGACCTCGGTGCCGCAGGCGACGAGTCTCGACGCCAATCCGCCGCCGCGTTGCGCGAATAGCAAGCGGGTGCGACAGGCGGCGAACGTCGGATGCGTCATGAAGGGCAAGCGCCGCAGCGCGTAACTGGGCGCTTGATTCGTCGACGGGCGGCGTTAGCTACTGCGCAACGCCTATGCGCGAGACAGGGCCTCGAAATGTCCATACTTGCAGGCGACGGCCCGGCGGCAGGAACAATTGAGTTGCGGATTGCGCCGCGCACGCGCGATCTCGGCGGCTTCAGCGTCAGGCGCGCCTTGCCCGACGACAGGCGCCAGATGGTCGGGCCGTTCGTCTTCTATGATCATTTCGGCCCAGTTCGATTTGCGCCGGGGCAGGGGATCGACGTGCGTCCGCATCCCCATATCGGCCTCGCGACCGTCACCTATCTTTTCGACGGGCGCATTCTGCATCGCGACAGTTTGGCGAATGTGCAGGAGATCGCGCCTGGCGCAATGAATTTGATGACCGCCGGGCGCGGCATCGTTCATTCCGAGCGCACGCCGCCGGGACCGCGCGCGGCGGGGCAGCGGATGCTGGGCGTGCAAAGCTGGCTGGCCTTGCCGCTGGCGCATGAAGAGACCGCGCCGAGCTTCCAGCATTTTAGCGCCGCCGTTCTTCCCGCCATTGAGGATCGAGGCCTGTTCGCGCACGTCATCGCCGGCGCCGCGTTCGGAGCCAAATCGCCGGTGGAGACCCTGTCGGATTGGTTCTATGTCGAGCTGCGTCTCTCGGCCGGCGCTTCGGCGCCGCTCGACGCCGACTATGAGCAGCGCGCGCTCTATCTCGTCGCGGGCGCCATCGAGATCGCCGGCGAACGTTTCGACGAGCCGCAATTGCTGATCTTCAGCCCCGGCGCCGCGATCACGATCCGCGCGCTTTCCGATGCGCGGATGATGCTGCTCGGCGGCGCGCCGGTCGACGGGCGCCGCTTCGTCTGGTGGAACCTCGTCTCTTCCAGCCAGGAGCGGATCGAACAGGCGAAGCGCGACTGGCGGGACGGGAAGTTCCCCACAGTGCCGGGCGACGCGGAGTTCATTCCGCTGCCGCAAGAGTAGCGGCGATCAGCCGCCGACCATCGGGCGCGGGGCGGCTTATAGTTCCAAAAACCGCGCCCAGCCAGATGAACAAATCATCGGACGCTATGCCTAAAGCGCCTCCGCCGGATGGCCATTGGCTTTAATTTCGGGAAGGTAGAGACTGTGGAGCGTGGCGCGGAGGCGCGGCGCGGCGAAGTCTGCTCCGCGACCCGCCATCATCCCTGCCTCTCGGGCCTCGGACTTTTAAGGCGCGAGTCTAGGCCTGCAGGAGAACGCAATGCCGCATCGTTACGCCGAGATCGCCTTCACCCCGACGGTGAAGGAGGCGCAGGAGCAATTTGGCAGCCGCAACGCATACGCGCGCATGGAAAAAGCGCCGGAGACCAGGAACCATCTGCTCGGCCAGGCGGAGGCTCAATTCATCGCCGCGCGAAATTCGTTCTACATGGCGACGACCGGCGAGACCGGCTGGCCCTACATCCAGCATCGCGGCGGTCCGACAGGATTCATGCGCGTGCTGAACGACTCCACGATCGGCTTTGCGGATTTCCGCGGCAACCGGCAATACATCAGTCTCGGCAACCTCGCGAACGACGATCGCGTGTCGCTGTTCTTCATGGACTATCCAAACAAGACGCGGCTAAAGCTCTTCGGGCGCGCGAAGGTCGTCGGTCTCGACGATGATTCGACCTTGTCTTTGCTTGAAACCCCGGACTACCGCGCCCGCGTCGAACGCGGCTTCCTGATCAAGGTCGAGGGGTTCGACTGGAATTGCCCGCAGCACATTACCGAACGCTACACGCTCGACGAAGTGCGCGCGATGACGGCGCCGCTTAGGGCGCGGATCGCCGAACTCGAGCGGCGCCTCGCCGAGGCGGCCGGCGCTGCGACCTCGATCTAGGATCATCGTGAAGGCTGACCCTTATCGGCGTCCAAAATCGAACGGCGCGTTCAAATCATAGGGCGCCAACCTCGACCATTGCGACAGCCCTGGCGCATCATTGCGGTTGCATTACGGCTCGACCACCACGGTCGCGCCGACGGCGACGCGGTCGTAAAGATCGACGACGTCCTCGTTGAGCATGCGGATGCAGCCATAGGAGGCGGCGGAGCCGATCGACTTGCGCATCTTCTGCGTCGTGCCGTGGATCGCGACCTGACCCTCGCTGAGCGTCATGGCGCGGGCGCCCATCGGGTTATTCGACGCGCCGCCGGGGATCACCTCCGGCAGCTCCGGATGATCGTGCTTGACGTCTTCCGGCGGCGTCCAGTCCGGCTCGACGAATTTGGCGTTGATCTGCACGACGCCGCTCCATTCCTTGCCGGCCTTCGGCACCGCGACCTTGTAGGCGATGGCGTCGTCCTGATCGACGATGAGATAGAGCTTGCGCTCATGCTCGCTGACGACGATCGAGCCGGGATCGAGTTCGGAGTGATAGTGAACGAATTCGCGCGCGGCGGCGGCCTGCGGGGCGACGGCGGCGCCGATGACGGCGGCGGCGAAAGCGATCTGGGCGATCTTGGAAGTCTGGCGTTTCATTTTCTTGCGCTCGGCGTTCGGTGTCTCGATGAGCGCGTTGTAGAAGAGGCGCCGCCCGCATGCCGTGCGCCGGCGCACGCGGGAGCGCCGTCAGGTGAGCGTCGAAGCGGAATCTTGCGCCTGCGCGGAACTCGATGCCGCGCCTTCGCGCGTCGAACGCTCCTTCAAAAACCGGAAGAGCGCCACGCCCAGAAAGCCGACGATGATCAGCGTGTGGGGCGCGGTGATCGAGAAATGATACGCCAAGGCCGCGGAAATGGCGCGTTCCTTCTGAACGCCGTAGCCGTTGACGAGATAGGCGACGATGCCGGCCTCGAACAGCCCCAGGCCGGCGGGGCTCGCCGGAACGGCGACCGCGAGCGCGCCGATCATCAATAAGGTCATCGCGTGGATGAAGGTGAAATCGATTTCGGGGAGCAGCGTTCGAAAGGCGACGTAGACTAGGCAGACATTAGTCGTC